>JBAWYQ010000042.1:0-23015 GCA_037143475.1 Burkholderiales bacterium
TGTAGTCCACATGCTTGCGAGCTTTGGGATCAAATTTCTTGATCAACATCTTCTCGGGCATGGTTTTCTTGTTTTTGCTGGTCGTGTAGAAATGACCAGTACCTGCTGTGGATTCCAGCTTGATTTTTTCGCGTCCGCCTTTGGTTGCCATGGTTCTGCTCCTTATGCCTGGCCACGTGCGCGCAAATCTGCGAGCACAACATCGATACCCTTTTTGTCGATCAAACGCAAACCTGCGTTAGAAATCCGCAGACGAATCCAACGGTTTTCAGTCTCGACCCAGAAACGGCGGTATTGCAGGTTCGGCAGGAACCGGCGCTTGGTTTTGTTGTTGGCGTGGGAAACATTGTTTCCGACCATCGGGCCTTTACCCGTGACTTGACATACGCGTGCCATAAGGACACTCCGATACTTCTTAAACGGTTACCACTGGCGACCCACGCTTGCCGGAAAACCCGGTGGCTTGAATCTCGCAGTAACCTCACCTCGCCAATGAAAAGGGTGGCGGTAACCCCCCGCCAATTGCTTGGCGGTGTTCGCTGTTAAGCCAACGCCCTCACGGGCTGGATTCAGCAAAGCCTAAGATTATAGCGAATTATTCTTGTTGTTCCAGAAAACGCTGGGCGTCGAGCGCCGCCATGCAGCCCGTGCCTGCGCTGGTGATGGCCTGGCGGTACACATGGTCCTGTACGTCGCCTGCTGCAAAGATGCCCGGTACGGATGTTTGGGTGGCAAAGCCCTTGAGTCCCCCCTGTGTGACGATGTAGCCCCCGGCCATTTCAAGCTGCCCCTGGAATATCTCGGTGTTGGGTGCGTGGCCAATGGCGATGAAGCAGCCGGTGAGGGTGATGTCCTCGGTCGTGCCGTCATTTACATTTTTTACACGGATACCTGTCACGCCGGACGCATCGCCCAGCACTTCGTCCAGGGTGCGAAAGGTTTTGAGTTCAATCTTGCCGGCTGCAACCTTTTCCATCATCTTATCGATCAGAATCGGCTCGGCCTTGAATTTGTCGCGCCGGTGTACCAGGATAACTTTGCTGGCGATGTTGGACAGGTAAAGCGCCTCTTCCACAGCGGTGTTACCGCCGCCCACCACACAAACAGTTTGCTCGCGGTAAAAAAAGCCGTCGCAGGTGGCGCAGCCTGACACGCCACGGCCCATGAAGGCGGTCTCGGATGGTAGCCCCAGGTATTTGGCGGAGGCGCCGGTGGCGATGATCAGCGAATCACAGGTGTAGGTACCGCTGTCGCCGGTTAAGGTGAATGGGCGTTTGCTGAAATCGACCTTGTTGACATGGTCGAACAAAATTTCGGTTTTGAAACGCTCGGCATGCTCCAGAAAGCGCTGCATTAATTCCGGTCCCTGCACGCCGTGTACGTCGGCTGGCCAGTTGTCGACCTCGGTCGTGGTCATCAATTGCCCACCCTGGGCCATTCCGGTCACCAAAACCGGGTTGAGGTTGGCGCGCGCGGCATAGACTGCGGCGGTGTAACCGGCGGGGCCTGAGCCAAGGATCAGGACTTTGGCGTGTTTTGGATCGGACATGGGGAACCTTTAATTGCGTAAAACGGGAGTCAGGCCGTGTACATTTCGGGGCAATGTGGGCCATTTCAATGCAAGTCAGATTGTAAGAAGCGCCGCAACACTTTTCCGGAGGGAATGAATGTCAATGTTAAGCAACCTGGATTTGATTCGACGGGTTCCCCTTTTTTCTATGCTGACTGCGCTTCAAGCGGAGTCGTTGGTGGAGTCTGTGTCAAAAAAGCGCTTCAAGCGTGGCGAAATTCTGGTGGAACAGGGCGAAAAACGCAATGCGCTGTATATCATTCTGGCTGGTCGCACGCGCGTGGTGATGACCGACAACAAAGGGCGGGAAGTCATTTTGGCAACCCTGCGTTCGGGTGACTATGTGGGTGAAATGAGCCTGATTGACGGTGAACCCCATTCCGCCACGGTGGTGGCAGATCAGCAGGTGGATGCATTAATGCTGGGGCGGGATGATTTTCTCCGCTGTCTTACCGAGAACACTGCCATGTCTTTTGCAGTGATGCACGAGCTGGTGCAGCGTCTGCGCAAGGCCAGCCAAAAGATCAGTTCGCTGGCGCTTATGGGTGTCTATGGCCGGGTGGCCATGGTGCTGTTGGACTCGGCGGTGGCCGATGAGCAGGATGCCTTGATGATTCGCGAAAAAGTGTCGCGGCAAGACATCGCCAAGATGGTTGGTGCCTCGCGTGAGATGGTCAGTCGCGTCATGAAGGACTTTGAAGAGCAGGGTTTTATTCAATCGTTAGAAGGCGGGATGGTGCGGGTTTATGAGCGACGCGTTCTTCCACGTTGATATATGACTTATTCGCTTCACACGCTTCAATCTGCTGCTCCGCGCAGCGCGCCAGCGCCATCCGGCATGGGCCGCTTTGCCAACGAAATTGCGCTGATCGTCGGGTTTGTGCTTCTGACGCTGTGGCTGATCGCTTTGTTGACCTATTCTCCGCACGACGCCGCGTGGTCCACTTCGGGGGCGGGGGCGTCGCTTGCCAACCGGGCGGGGCGTCTGGGCGCGTGGGTGGCGGATGTCAGCTACTTCCTGATGGGGTTTTCCGCGTGGTGGTGCGTTGCAGTGGGTGTGCGGCTTTGGCTGGCCTTGTTGGCCAACCGTTTGCGCGGCGATGAGACCGTGCGGGCGATTCCGCGGCATCTGGTTTTCTGGTTGGGACTGGCACTGTTGCTGTATGCCAGCACGTCTCTGGAGTGGGCCCGGTTGTACAGCCTGGAGACGCGTCTTCCTGGCGGCCACAGTGGGGGTGTTTTGGGTTACGTGCTTGGCCCCCTGAGCGTGAAATGGTTGGGCTTCTCTGGCTCTGGTCTGGTATCCATTGCGCTGGGTGTGATCGGCGCCGCCCTTGTGTTTGGGTTTTCCTGGATGCAGGTGGCCGAGCGCATAGGCGCATGGTTGGATGCGCAGGTGCAGTCGCGCATCAAGCAGCGTGAGCGCGCACAAGACCGGGAAATGGGGCAGCAGGCGATGCGTGAGCGTGAAGAAATTTTGGTCGAAGAACGTGAAGAAACGCACGAACTTCATCCGCAGCCAGTAGTGATTGTGGAGCCGGTGATGGTGGAGCCGCCACGCAGCGAGCGCGTAGCCAAGGAGCGGCAAAAGCCTTTGTTTACCGAAATGCCGGATACCAAATTGCCACAGGTTGACCTGCTCGACGGTGCTCTGGCGCGCCAGGAAACTGTAGCCCCCGAGACGCTGGAAATGACCAGCCGCATGATCGAGAAAAAGCTCAAGGACTTTGGTGTGGAAGTGCGCGTGGTGCTGGCACAGCCCGGCCCGGTGATCACGCGTTACGAGATTGAGCCCGCCACCGGCGTCAAGGGCTCACAGATTGTGGGTCTGGCCAAGGACTTGGCACGCAGCTTGAGCCTGGTGTCGATCCGCGTTGTGGAGACCATTCCGGGCAAAAACTACATGGCGCTGGAGTTGCCCAACGCCAAGCGCCAGAGCATCCGTCTGTCCGAGATTCTGGGCTCACAGGTGTACAACGATAGCAAGTCCATGCTGACCATGGGCCTGGGCAAAGATATTGTGGGCAACCCCATCGTCGCCGACCTGGCCAAGATGCCCCATGTACTGGTTGCTGGTACCACAGGTTCGGGCAAGTCAGTCGGTATCAATGCCATGATTCTGAGCCTGCTGTACAAGGCCGAGGCAAGCGATGTACGGTTTTTGATGATCGATCCGAAGATGCTGGAAATGTCCTTCTATGAAGGCATTCCGCACCTGATCGCGCCCGTTGTGACAGACATGAAGCAGGCTGCTTATGGATTGACCTGGTGCGTGGCCGAGATGGAGCGGCGCTACAAGCTGCTGAGCAAGCTCGGCGTGCGCAACCTGGCGGGCTACAACGTCAAGATTGCCGAGGCCAAGGCGCGCGGCGAGTTCATTTACAACCCGTTCAGCCTGACACCCGAATCCCCCGAGCCACTGGAGCGCCTGCCGCATATTGTGGTGGTCATCGACGAGCTGGCCGACCTGATGATGGTGATCGGCAAGAAGATCGAAGAGTTGATCGCCCGCCTGGCGCAAAAGGCGCGCGCCGCCGGCATCCACCTGATTCTGGCCACGCAGCGCCCCAGTGTGGATGTGATCACTGGCCTGATCAAGGCCAATATTCCGACCCGCATTGCCTTTTCGGTGGGTTCCAAGATCGACAGCCGTACCATTCTGGATCAGATGGGTGCCGAGGCTTTGCTGGGTATGGGCGACATGCTGTACATGGCCAGTGGCTCAGGTTTGCCCATTCGTGTGCATGGCGCCTTTGTGAGCGATGACGAGGTGCACCGCGTGGTGAATTACCTCAAGACCCAGGGCGAGCCCAATTACATTGAAGGGGTTCTGGAGGGCGGCTCTGTAGACGGAGAAGGTGAGCCTGGCGTTGATGGCAGTGGGGGCGGTGAAAAAGATCCCATGTACGACCAGGCGGTTGAAGTGGTTCTGAAGAACCGCAAGGCCAGCATTTCGCTGGTGCAGCGCCACCTCAAGATCGGCTACAACCGCGCTGCACGTCTGGTCGAGGACATGGAAAAGGCCGGTCTGGTCAGCTCCATGAGCACCAGTGGTCAGCGGGACATTTTGGTACCAGCCCGTACCGAATAATCCCCAATTGAATGAAGTATGAAACAAGTCGCTACATTTTTGATAGCTGTCTGCGCAGCATCTGCGGGGGCTGGAGGCCTGGAAAGCCTGGAGAACTTTGTTAAAACGGTCAAAACCGCACGCACCGACTTCACCCAGGTGGTCACCATGCCTGCCAAAGACGGGCAGGCTGCGCGGTCGAAAACCTCAACGGGTACTTTTGAGTTTTCAAGGCCAGGGCATTTCCGTTTTATCTACAAGAAGCCGTTTGAGCAAAGCATCGTGGCCGATGGGCAAACGATATGGCTGTATGACGTGGATCTGAATCAGGTCACGGCGCGCAAGCAAGCCCAAGTGTTGGCGACTACACCTGCTGCACTCATCGCGTCCGCAGCGGATGTAAAAGCTTTGCAAGCCGACTTCGTGTTTATGCCTGATGCCGACCGTGATGGCTTGGAATGGGTACTGGCCACCCCCAAGGCCAAGGACAGCGCCTTGCAAAGCATCCGGGTGGGTTTTCAGTCTGGTGAACTGGCGTCACTGGAAATGGTGGACAGCTTTGGCCAGCGTTCCAGTTTGCGCTTTACCGGGTTCAAAGCCAACGTGGCGCTGGATGCCAGTGCCTTTCAATTCAAGCCGCCCCAAGGCGCGGATGTGATTCGCCAGTAGGCGCTTCATTTTTCCAGATAGGGGTGTTTTTCGGCATCGTCTGAGGATGCAGTTGCTTGCGGTGCCACTTGGGGCAGTATCACGGTGATATGGGTTCCGGCCCCAATGCTGGACGCTATTTCTATGCGTCCGCCCATGACTTTCCGCACGATGTTGTAGACGATGTTCATTCCCAATCCCGAGCCGCCCTGACCGAGTTTGGTGGTGAAGAATGGGTCAAACACGCGGTTACGCGTGTCGTCCGACATCCCGATTCCATCATCGGAGAAATGCAGTGCCACCTGATCGGTGCCGCTGATTTGGGCCCATAGCTTCATTTGGCCTGTGGTGCGGCCCTCAAAGCCATGCTGCAAGGCGTTGCTAACAAAGTTGGTGACCAGTTGGCCCAGCGCACCGGGATAGCTGTCCAGCGTGATTGCTTCGGGCACGCCCACGGTCAGGTGAAATGGTGTGTTCTTGTACATGGGCTCCAGCGTCAGGCAGACCTCGCGCAGCGTGGTTTGCAAATCGAACTGGCGGCGCTGGTCGCTTGACTGGTCGACCGCCACGCGCTTGAAGCTGCCGATCAGCTCGCTGGCCCGCGTCAGCGCACGCATCAGGATGTCGGTCCCACGGGTGGCGTTGTCGATGAAGTCATGCAGCAGGGAGCGTCTAAGTTCGCCTTTGTCGTAGGCCGTTGAGAGCTCGCGTACCTGGTGTTGCAAGGTGCTGCCCACCGTGACGCAGTTTCCAATGGGGGTGTTGAGTTCGTGCGCCACCCCGGCCACCAAGGAGCCCAGTGCTGCGAGCTTTTCGGATCGCACCAGTTCGGTCTGCATGGTGCGAACGGATGCCAGCGCGACGCTAAGTTCCTGGTTGGCGACTTCGAGATTTTCGGTTCGCGCATGTACCCGCAACTCCAGTTGTTGGTTCATTTCGCGAATTTCTCGCTCAATGGCCCGTTGGTGCGTGACGTCCACCAGCGTGAACAAAATCAGCTTTTCGCCACCGGCCACAAAGGTACGGCCCGACATCAGGCAGGTGATCTCGCGACCGTCACGGTGTTGGTGGCGGACCTCGAAGCGGTTGACCGAGTCCGTACTACCGAACGACTCGATGAGTTCTGCGCGCTGCTGTGGGTCGGCCCATATTCCCAGCTCCAATGCAGTGTGGCCAATGACGTCACTCAGCCGGTAACCAAATTGGTACAGCCAGGCATCGTTGACCTCCACAAACTGGCCCCCATTGAAACGCACCAGCGTGTGGGGCACGGGCGATTGTCGAAACATGCCGAAAAACTTGGCCTCACTTTCGCGCAGCGATTTCTGGGTGCCTTGCAGCCGGCGGATGTAAAAAATCAGTGTGTAGGTGAGCGCGCCAATCAGCGCAATGGTGAGGCTGGCCAGTATGCCGCGTTCAGCCGTACGGCGCACCCAGGGGGCCACCACACTCGCGTAGTCCCGCGTGTAAACGGTAGTGATTGGAAAACCCGCCAGTTTTCGGTAGGTGTAAAGCTTGGCGCCGTTTTCATCGTCGAGAAAGCTGTCTTCATCGAAGGATCCCTCCACGGGGCTGGCGCGCAGCACATCGAGTTGTCTCTCGCCCGATACATCCCGGTCCACGTAACGGGCTTCAAAGGGAGATCGCGCGATGATGAAACCCTGATCGGATAGCAGCGTCACGCTGGCGCTGTTTTCTTTGGCCACGCGGGAGTACAGGGTGCCGAAGTAAGACAGTCGGATGTCCACGCTGACGACGCCCACAGCCTGGTCCGCAGCGTTATACAGCGTGCGTGCGACGGGGATCACCCATTGGCCGTCGTAGGCACTGGCGTAGGGGTGACCGACCAGCGCGTCGTGGTCCCGGGTATTCATCAGCAGATACTGGATGTGGCTGCGCTGGGATGCCTGCGTCTGGTGCGTTGGGTAATCGGGCGAACTGATCCAGCTCGTTCCCTGCGGAGTGACGTATTGAAGCGCCTTGAGATGGCGACTGTGACCGATGTCGTGCGTTGCAACCAATTTGCGAATCAGATCCGGATCATTTGAATTGGCGCTGGATCGCACAGCGCGTGCGACACGGTCCAGGGTGTGGACCGCATCTTGCAGGGTCTGGGTGGCGTGTTCCTCCAGCAGGCGCACGGCCACTAATCCGTTGGTGGTCTCGGACTCCAGCGTTTGCTGCTTGTCTTGCGCCACCGCCCACCACGTCTGCGCGATGATGGCGACGGTGGTTGCCACAGCAATCAGCAGCAAGGTCAGCCGGGTACGCGACAGGGTGCGTATCGAGAAGTCCTTCAGGGTCATTGAACGCGGCCTTCTTTCCAGGATTGCAACAACTGCTCATAGGCAATGGTTTCGCCGCGGGGCCTCTCGTTCGACAATTTGCTCCAGGGCGCTCCTTTGCTGGATAGGTAGCTTGAAGGATCGCGTCGGGGGTTGAGTCGGGGCGTGCAGTGGCGCATACCATCGGCCTGTAAACCTGCGAGAACGTCATCCATGGCCTGAGCCAATGAGTCCATGGCGGCCTGGGGTGTTTTCTCACCGCTGATGGCAGTTGCCACGTTGGTCCACCACAGGCGCGCCATGCGGGGGTAGTCGGGTACATTCGTTCCTGTGGGTGTCCAGGCGATGCGTGCCGGGCTACGGTAAAACTCGATCAGGCCACCATATCGATTGGCATTGCGGGTGAAAAAGTCATGCTTGAGGTCGGACTCGCGTATGAAGGTCAGCCCGACGATGGACTTGCGAAGTGACACTGTTTTGGAAGTGACAAACTGCGCATACAACCATGCGGCTGACATACGGGGCAGGGGTGTGGACTTTAAGAATGTCCAGGAGCCCACGTCCTGATACCCGTTTTGCATGCCGGTTTTCCAGTACGGCCCATGGGGTGAAGGAGCCATGCGCCACTTGGGGCTGCCGTCCTTGTTGACGGCGTCGATTCCGGGCTGTGTGAGTGGAGCTGTGAACGCGGTGTACCAAAAAATCTGCTGGGCGATCTGACCTTGCGCGGGAACGGCTCCGGCGTCTGAAAATGTCATATTGAGCGCTTCGGCTGGGGCAAATTTCTTCAGCCACTCCACATACTTGGTTAAAGCAAATACCGCAGCGGGCGAGTTGGTTGCGCCCCCTCGCTCCACCGATGCACCCACGGGCGTGCATTGGTCGGTGGCTACACGTATGCCCCATTCGTCAACGGGCAGGCCGTTGGGTATGCCCTTGTCGGCTGCGCCCGCCATGGATAACCAGGCATCGGTGAATCGCCAGCCCAGAGACGGATCACGCTTGCCATAGTCCATATGGCCATAGACCTTTTTGCCGTCGATTTGCTTGACGTCGTGGGTGAAGAAGCTGGCGATGTCTTCGTATGCAGTCCAGTTCGTTGGCACGCCCAGCTCGTAGCCAAATTTGGCACGAAACTGGTCCCTCAGGTCCTTGCGTGCAAACCAGTCCGCGCGAAACCAATACAGGTTGGCGAACTGCTGGTCGGGCAATTGGTACATCTTGCCATCGGGCGCTGTCGTAAACGAGGTCCCGATGAAGTCTGCCAGATCGAGGCGCGGGTTGGTAACGTCCTTGCCCGCACCCTGCATGAAATCGGATAGCGGTACCACGGAGCCGTAACGGTAATGTGTGCCAATCAGGTCGGAGTCTGATATCCAGCCATCGTATTCGGACGCGCCGCCTTTGATGGCTGCATACAGTTTGTCGACCAGATCGCCCTCGGGCATGATGTCGTGCTGCACGGCAATGCCCGTGATCTCATGGAAAGCTTTGGCCAAGGTGCCTGATTCGTAGTCGTGGGTGTCTATTTTTTCTGACACGACATGGATGGAATTGACTCCCTGTTGCTTGAGTCGGTCTGCCGTCTGAACGAACCATTGCAGTTCCGCCAGTTGTTGATTCCGCGTGAGGGTGGATGGCTTGAATTCCTGGTCAACCCACCTTACGGCAGCCGCCGGATCTGCCATGCATGGCGAGGCTGCGACGAGCGCCATAGAACAGATCCACCCAGAAATGCGCATGTACAAGGTCTTTCAGTTTCAGCCAGCGCCACGTCCGGCACCTAAGCTCAGTGCACTATACGCCCGAAAGTGCACCAAATTAATGCGCGACAATGCCGTATGCGCAGTCATTTTTCCGGCACGACGGGGCACCAGCGGTTGGTCTACAGCGTGATGGTTGGGTTTGCCGTTGCGATGACTCCGTTGCCGTTTACTTGGCCCTCACAGGTACTGTTGTCGTGGTGCGCAGGCACCGTGGTATTTTTAGTGCTCGCGTGGTGGCTGGCGGTGGAGTTTGATGCCCAACGCACCCGCGAGCGTGCACAGGCGCAGGACCAATCCGGCATGGCGCTATTTATCCTGCTGTTGATGTCGGTGTTTGCCAGTGCGGGCGCCATAGCGGTTATGTTGCAGCACGTCAAAGATTTGGGCGCTGTGCAGCGCCTGGGACATCTGGTTTTGTCCATGGCGGCGCTGGCGGCCTCGTGGTTGTTGATGCAGACTATCTTTGCGTTTCGATACGCCCATCTCTACTACCAGTCTGAGTTGCGTGGCCATCCACACGGTGCGGGGCTGGAATTTCCGGGGAAATTGGCACCGGATTATTTCGACTTTTTGTATTACGCCCACGTCGTTGGCATGACATCGCAGGTGTCCGATGTGGTGGTCACGTCACGCCCCATGCGTCGCTTGACCCTGATGCACAGCGTAACGGCCTTTGCGTTCAATATGCTGGTGCTGGCACTGAGCATCAATCTGATGGCGGGAGCCATCCAGTAGCCCGCGCCAATCCCATTGCGTCACCTGCGGCGCAGCGCGACAAGCCCTGTGGACAGACTGGTTCCCGCCACGATGACCAGGCCACATACCACCATCCACGGGGTCACCACTTCGCCCAGGAGCAGCACACCATACAGCACGGCGAACACTGGGATCGCGAAGGTCACTGAAAGTGCCCGCGAGGGTCCTGCACGCTCGATCAGACGAAAATACAGCACGTATGCCACACCCGTGCAAAGGATTCCCAACGCGACGACGGCTGCCCAGGCTTGCAGTGAGACCGCATGGTCCGGCCAGAACCACCAGGCCAACGGCACCAGTCCAACCGCTGCGCCCATCTGGCTGCCAGTAGCCGACACCAGCGAGGGCAAGCCAGCCATATAGCGCTTGGTAAAGCTGGCCGACAACCCGTAGCACAGCGTAGCCAGCAGACACGCCAGAACCGCCCAACCGGTGGCATTGCCCGAGGCGTCGGGTTTGAAGCTGGCCTTGTCCCAGGCCAGCAGCGCTACGCCTACAAAGCCAACTGTCAGACCCAGGATCCGTGACCCGTTTGGCCGATCTTTTAGCCACAACCAGGCAATCACGGCGCCAAACAGGGGCACGGTGGCGTTCAGAATGGAGGACAGGCCGGTGGAGATGGACAGCAACGCAAAGCTGAAGCAGGCAAAGGGGATGGCCGAGTTGAAGATGCCAACAAAGAGCGCCAGCTTCCAGTTTTTCACTAACAAGGGTCCGTGCCCACGCGCCAGCAGCATGGGTAGCAAAAAAGCAGCGGCAATGCTGACCCGCAAGCCGGCGGTTGCGAACGCGCCCAGCTCGACGGCGCCCATGCGCATGAACATGAACGAGGCGCCCCAGATGGCGGCCAGCAGAACGAAATCGAGCTTCCAGGGTTTGGAATGGTTGGCGGGCGAAATGGATGGGGCAGCGGTCAAGTGGAGCTTTCAAGTTGTAGCAGGGCGATTTTGCGGTCAATTCCACCAGCGTATCCGGTTAACGCGCCATTGCTGCCAACGACACGGTGGCAGGGGACAATGATGGAAATCGGATTGCGGCCAATGGCGCCGCCCACGGCCCTGACAGCCTTGGGGTTGCCAATATGCTGGCTGATGGCGCCATAGCTGCAGGTGATGCCCGGCGCGATGCCGAGCAGCGCGTGCCAGACGCGTTGTTGAAATGGGGTGCCGCTACCCAGGTCCAACGGAATGTTAAAGGCAGTGCCCTTGGACGCAAAGTACTGCTGCAGTTGTTCGCAGGCGAGGCGCAGAACGGGGTTGGCGTGCGACATCGGCCATGCGTTCGTGTCGGGTGCGTGCTTCTGGCCGTCGAAGCCGGCCCAGACCAAGGCCACATCATGGGCGGCCAGGGTCATGGGACCTAACGGCGTTGCCATATTGCAGCGGACGATGGTGGAGATTTTTTTCATGGAGAATTGGGCTGTAGCCCCCGTAAAATATGCGTGATTCGCTATCAAATTGGTAGTGTTGCCCAGGCCCGCACCACCGCGTAACTGCGCCAGGGCTTCCAGCGCTGGGATGCCGCCTCGGTGGCTTGTGCAGCTTGCCGCGGCGTGTAGGTGGTGGGCACTCCCAAGGCTTTTTGCAGGGCAACATCGCCTGCCACAAAAGCATCAGGCCAGCGCAGTGCGCGCATGGCAATGTAATTGGCCGTCCACGGGCCAATGCCGGGCAGGGCTTGCAGGGCAGCTAGCGTCTGTGCAATATCCACACCTGGCTGCAGTACCAAACCATTGTGGGCTACAGCCTGCGCCAGCGACTGGATGGCACGCTGACGTTGTCGAACGATGCCAAGCTTGCCAAGGTCATCACCACTCGCCAGGCACAGCGCTTGTGGTGTGGGAAAGAGTCTGCTCATACCTGCGCCTGCGCCGGGCAGGTCGGTGCCAAAGTGCTCGACCAGTCGCGCCCCCAGCGTGCATGCGGCGCGCACCGTGATCTGCTGGCCGAGAATGGCCCGCACGCCCAGCTCGAAACCGTCCAGACAACCCGGAACGCGCATCGCATCAAAGTCAGGAAAGTCGGCTCGCAGTGTTGCGTTGATGGCGGTTGGTTCGGCGTCCAGGTCTAGCAAGGCGCGCATTCGGGCCAGCACCTGCGGGAGTGCTGCACCCAGGCTGGGGCTGATCTGAAAGACCACGTTGCAGCTGTCGGGCACAAAGCGCGCATGCACCCAGCCGCTGTGGGTTTTCCCGCCAGAGGTGATTGACAGCGTGCGTGCCAATGTCAGACGCTTGGTGTCGACTACTTCTACGTTGGCTATCTGGCGTGTGGCAAAGAAGCCGAGCATGGCGGTTACGTCATAGGGCGGCCGGTAGGCGGCTTTGAGGACGATGCCTTCGGTGTCTGTCGGTGATGCAGATAAAGCGCTGGATTCACGCAATTGGCTGGGCTGAAGGCGGTAGTGCTCCACAAACGTAGCGTTGAAACGCCGCACGCTGGAAAAGCCACTCAGTGCTGCCACCTGGGCCACGGGCATTCGCGTGTCGGTCAGCAAGCGCTTGGCCATCAGCAGGCGACGCGTCTGCAGGTATTGCAGGGGCGAGACGCCCCAGTGGGTCTCAAAAATGCGGCGAACATGGCGCTCGCTGATGCCCAGGCGATGCGCCAGGTCAGTCATGGAGGGCGCTCCATCGCTCCATAGCGTGGGCTCATCCAGCAACTGGGCGGCTTGCCGGGCCAGTATGAATGAAGCGTCCTGGGTCGACCATGGCAGAAGCCCTTCCGCACCGCTGGATGCAGCGCAGGAAGGCGCCAATTCGGGGCGACAGCGCAAGCAGGGGCGAAAGCCCGCCGACTCGGCCTGCGCCGCCAGGGCAAAAAACTGGCAATTTTCACGTTTGGGCGCGCGCACCCGGCAGACAGGGCGGCAGTAGATGCCGGTGGAGGTGACACCCGTGAAAAAATGCCCGTCAAACCGCGCGTCGCGGGCCTTGAGCGCCAGGTAGCAGGCATCGTTGGCGCTTGGCGCGGCAATCAGTTCCGGGTTGGTGGTGGGCATGGTCTGAATCATACGCAAGGCGGCAGTGCGCAGTAGCCGTTTTCGGACATGTTGTTGCCCTGTGACCGACCTACAATGTTCGCCAGAGGCAAGGGCAGTCCATCTAACTTTGCTGCACGACCACGCAATCAAGGGGGAAACCATGCAAATTTCATCCAGCATCTTCAAGGCCTACGATATTCGCGGCATTGTGCCGTCCACCATCAACGAAGACGTTGCGCGCGGTCTGGGGCGCGCCTTTGGGACGGTGGCTATGGCCGAAGGTGAGACTACCGTCGCGGTGGGCCGCGATGGACGTTTGAGTGGCCCATCGCTGGTCGCCGCCCTGATGGCCGGCTTGCAGGACGCCGGTGTCACCGTGATCGATGTCGGCATGGTGACAACACCCATGCTGTATTTCGCTGCCAACACGCTGTGCAAGAGCGGCATTCAGGTGACCGGCAGCCACAACCCCAAGGACTACAACGGCTTCAAGATGGTGCTGGGTGGGCGCGCCATTTACGGGGACGAAATCCAGAACCTGCGCACGCTGATGGAGACCGAAACCTGGAAGCTGCAGGCCGGTGGCCAGTGTCAAAAAGCGGATGTGCTGGCCGCCTACCGTGCACGCATTGTGGGCGGTATCCAGTTGGCACGCCCGATCAAGATCGTGGTGGACTGTGGCAACGGTATTGCAGGGGCGTCGGCACCCGACATCCTTCGCGCAATCGGATGTGAAGTCACGGAATTGTTCAGCGAAGTGGATGGCAACTTCCCCAACCACCACCCCGACCCCAGCAAGCCCGAGAATTTGAAGGACCTGATTGCCGCCCTGAAAGCGGGTGACGCCGAGTTGGGTCTGGCCTTTGACGGTGATGGCGACCGGCTGGGTATCGTTACCGCCGATGGCACCAATATCTACCCGGACCGCCAGATGATGCTGTTTGCGCGTGATGTGCTGTTGCGCGTGCCCGGCGGCACCATTCTGTTCGATGTGAAATGCTCACAGCGCCTGGCGCCGACCATCGCCGAGGCCGGCGGCGTGCCCCTGATGTACAAGACCGGGCACTCGCTGATCAAGGCCGAGATGCGCAGAATCGACTCGCCCCTGGGTGGCGAAATGAGTGGCCACATCTTCTTTAAAGAGCGCTGGTACGGCTTTGACGATGGCACTTATGCCGGTTGCCGTCTGCTGGAGATTGTGAGCCGCGTGGCGGACGCCAGTGCCATGCTCAATGCACTGCCAACCAGTTTCTCCACGCCTGAACTCAACGTGCATTGCGCGGAAGGCGAGCCCCACGCGCTGGTTGATCAACTGGTGGCCAAAGCGGTATTTGCTGCCCCCGCCACCATCAACACGATCGATGGCATTCGTGTGGACTGGCCGGATGGTTTTGGCCTGATACGCGCCTCCAACACCACGCCAGTGCTGGTGCTGCGCTTTGAAGGGCATACCACCGAAGCGCTTGAGCGCATCCAGGCTGACATGCTGCAGTTGTTGCGCTCGGTCAAGCCCGACGCCAGCTTCGCCGAGGCCGCGCATTGAGTCAGTCGCCCGCGAAACCAGTGGGCAAGCGCGCGGGCAAGATCCTCATCGTCAAACTGTCATCTTTGGGTGACGTGGTGCACGCTATGCCTGCGGTGCAAGACCTTCGTCAGGCTTTGCCTGGCGTGGAGGTCGATTGGGTGGTGGAGAGCGCCTTCGCTCCACTGGTCGCGCGTTGTGCAGGGGTGGGGCGGGTGATTCCCTGCGACCTGCGGCGCTGGCGCAAGTCTCCATTTGCCGCCCAAACCCGGTCCGAGTGGCGTGCGTTCAAACAGGCTTTGCAAGCGCAGGCCTACGACGCCATCATTGATTTACAGGGGTTGACCAAGTCGGCAGTGGTGTCCTGGCTGGCGCGCACCACACCCAAGGGGCTGCACTATGGGTTGGACAACCAGACCGAGGGCTCCAGCTTTGAGGCCCCTGCCCGGTGGGTGGCCGATGTGGCCATTCCAATGGAGCCGCATGTGCACGCCGTGCAGCGATCGCGTTTGTTGTGCGCGGCCGCGATGCAGTACACCGTGACCGATCCGGATCGCTATGGATTGGTAGCCGGAACTTCTGCCGCGTCTGCGCCAGTGGTCAAGGGGCATGCCGGCAACACTTTTGCGCCACGCAAGCCCCGTGTGGCGCTGGTGCACGGCACCTCGCGTGCGGACAAGCAGTGGCCGCTGGAGCACTGGGTGGAATTGGGCCAGCGCTTGAATCACAGCGGGTTTGCCGTGGCGCTGGCGCATGGCAATGCCGCTGAAAAGAGCACCAGCGAAGCCATTGCAGCCCAGTTGGAGGATGCCTGGGTTTGGCCGACCATGGCGCTCGATGCATTGACTGACACCATGGCCCATTGCGCCGGTGTGGTCGGGGTGGACAGCGGCTTGAGCCATATCGCCGTGGCCCTGTGCCTGCCCCATGTTCAGATTTACAACTTTGACACCGCGTGGCGCACCGGTCCGCACAGCAGCGCGCCCAAGGCGGCCCGCCAGGTCAGTGTGTTTGACAGTCCTTGCCCGACCGTTGACGCTGTGTGGCAGGCATGGGAGAGCCTGGATACCCCAGTTTTGTGCCGATGATCCGTTTCCTGTATTCCGTGTTGATGGGATTGTTGCAGCCGTTCGTGCGGGCCAAGCTGCGCCGCCGTGCAAGTGCGGAGCCTGGTTATGGCGAATACATCGAAGAGCGTTTTGGTCACTATGCTGAAGCACCGGGCTCAACGGGATCGCATTCGGACACCAACGGCTTTTATGTCTGGGTGCACGCCGTGTCTTTGGGTGAAACGCGTGCAGCAGCGCCATTGGTAGCGCAATTGCGGCTGGCCTTACCGGGCATGCGCCTGCTGTTAACCCATGGAACAGCAACCGGGCGCGAGCAAGGCCGCTCCCTGTTACAGGACGGTGATGCGCAGGTCTGGCAGCCTTGGGACACACCGGGCGCGGTACAGCGCTTTTTGAAGCACTTTCAACCGCGCGTGGGCCTGTTGGTCGAGACCGAAATCTGGCCGAATATGGTGGCCGCCTGCGCTCGGACCAATATACCTTTGTGCTTGGTGAATGCGCGTCTGAGTGAAAAGTCCATGCGCCAGGCTCGACGTTTGGCCTGGCTATCCGGCCCGGCGTACCGCGGCTTGCGTGCCGTCTGGGCACAAGCGCCAGAGGACGCCCGGCGGCTAAGCGCTTTGGGCGCACCGGTGCTGGGCGTGACCGGCAATTTCAAGTTCGACGCCACGCCCGACCCGGCGCTTCTGGAGCAAGGTCGCAATTGGCGACAAGTGTTGGCACGCCCGGTGGTGGTGTTTGCCAGTTCGCGCGAGGGTGAGGAGGCGCTCTTGCTGCAAAAGCTTAAGCGTTTATCGGCTCTAGCCCCCGTGGAACAAGCGACAACAGCTACTAAAAACATAGCGTCTGAAGTGCAGTGGCTGATCGTGCCGCGTCACCCGCAGCGCTTTGATGCGGTGGTGCAGCTGTGCGCTGAGCAAGGCTTTAGTGTGTCCCGGCGCAGCCAGTGGGATGGTGTTCCGCAGGAGGCCGACATTTGGGTGGGGGACTCTCTGGGCGAGATGGCGCTGTATTACGGTCTATCCGATTTAGCCCTGCTGGGCGGCAGTTTTGAGCCGCTGGGAGGTCAGAACTTGATTGAGGCAGCGGCCTGCGGTTGCCCGGTAGTGATGGGGCCGCACACCTTCAATTTTGTGCAAGCCACAGAATTGGCGGTGGCTGCTGGCGCTGCGTTTGAGGCACCCGACCTGGGTCTGGCGGTTGAGAAAGCAATGGCGCTGTTGCGTTCGCAACCTCAACTGCAAATGGCACGCCATGCCGCTCTTGACCTTAGCCTGGCCCACCGGGGGGCCGCAGCGCGCACTGCGCAGGCGGTAAAGAATATTGTGCTCGCTTCCCGGTCACCCTAAGGCGCCCAGGGCGCCTCAACGCTTACTGAGACAGTTGGGTGTTGATCGGCTGAAGATCTTGTGCTTTTAGCGTGCCCGCTGCTTGTCGCAACTTCAATCCACCAACCAATACATCGTAGCGGGCCTTGGCCAATTTGGCCTTGGTGTCATACAACTGACTTTGCGAGTTGAGCACGTCAATGTTGATGCGAACACCCACCTGATAACCCAGTTGGTTGGCCTCCAGAGCGCTCTGGCTGGACGCCTCGGCTGCTTGCAGGGCATTGACTTGGGCCAGACCGGACTGCACACCCAAGTACGCTGTGCGGGTGCCCTGCGCCACGCTGCGTTTGGCGGTCTCCAGATCGGCGCGTGCCTTTTGTTCCAGCGAGAGCGTTTCTTTAATGCGGTTTTGCGCGGAGAAGCCGGCAAACAGCGGAAGGGTGAAATTCACTCCAATGGTGCCGACGTTGATCCGGCTGTCTCCAACAGATGTGGATGATCCGCTGCTGTTGTTGATGGCAGAGTAACTGCCAACCAGGTCCAGTGTAGGTTTGTGGCCGGCTTCGGCCTTGTTGGTTTCCAGACTGGCTACTTCGAGCGCAATGTTGGCTTGCTGGATGCCGGGGTTGTTGGTTTGTGACTGGGCCACCCACTGCTCAATATCGGCGGGTTCCACGGGGGCCAGCACCGCTGGCGCTTTCAGCGTCTTCGGTTTGACGTTTTGCTGTCCAACCAGCTGATTCAGAGCCAGTGACTTCACCAGCAGATCGTTTTCGGCGGCGAATTCCTGGGCAATGACCAAATCGTAGCGGGCCTGCGCTTCGCGCGAATCGGTGATGGTGGACGTACCCACTTCGAAGTTGCGCTTGGCCGATGCCAGTTGCTCTGCGACGGCAACCTTCTGGCTCTTCAAAAAGGTCAGACTGTCGGACGATGCCAGCACATCAAAGTAGGCTTGGCTCACACGCACGATCAGGTCCTGTTCGGCCTGTACCAGTTGGGCTTGTGCCAGATCCAGTGATTTTTTACCTTGCTCGTAGCTGGCCCAGTTGGCTGGGCGGTACAGCGGTTGTGAGGCGCTGATCGTGCCGGTTTGTGTGCCGTAGCTGCGGGCCGGCGTAGGAACGACTTCCTGATTGGTGTTGGTAGCGGAGTAAGACAGTCCGGCCGATGGCAGTATGGCTGCCTTGGCTTGCTCCGCTTTGGCAACCGTTGCATCAAACTGCGATTTGGCCGCCTGGTAAGTTGTGTCATAGCCGAGCGCAGCGCCGTACAAGTCCACCAGGCTTTGGGCTTGGGCCGACATCGATAGCGTTGCCCCCAGGGCGAACATCAATGGCAAAAGGCGAAAGTTTGGGAGTGAACGGGACATGGTGTTGTTTCTCAGGGTCGTGGAAAGCGTGGCGGACAAATCAATAGCGGGGGACGGAAGGGTCGAGCTCAGATGACCACGCGTTGATGCCCCCCGCAATATTGGCCACATGTGCAAAACCGTGGCTTTGCAAAAAATGGGCAACCTGCATGCTGCGGCCACCGTGGTGGCACAAGCAGGCAATCGGTTGCTGCGGGTCCAGTTCGTTCATCCGCGGTGGTATGACGCCCATCGGGATGCTGACCAGTGAAAACCCGTCAGCCTTCACACTGGCAGCCTGCAGTTCGCGGGGTTCGCGAACATCCAGCACCACGGGTTCACCGTGCGCGCGCACACTGTGCAGCCACTGGGCCAGATCTAGGGGGCGGACTTGCACAATCATGTCTTGCTCAGGCTCCGGAGTTCAAAGTTTGAAGCGTGAAGGCTCGGGGAAATTGCGCAAGCGTGGCGCAACGGTATCCCACTCCTGCACGGTACGGAAATCGGTTTCGCTGTTTTTAGTAACGACAGTGGCCCGCATCACGGGGTCATCGCCGACGATGGCGCCCAACCGACCACCGACCTTCAAAAGCTTCAGCAGGGCGGGGGGCACTTCGGTTACCGAGCCACTGAGTGCAATTACGTCAAAGCTGCCATCTGACGCGGGTATTTGTGTGCCATCGGCTTGGCGAACCTCAACATTGTGGATGCCGGCGTTTGCCAGGTTTTCACGGGCCATGGCAACCAGTTCGGGCACGATCTCCAGAGACAAAACACGTTGCGCCTTCTTGCCCAACAAAGCAGCCATGTAGCCAGACCCGGTGCCTATTTCCAGTACGGTGTCGGTGGGCAGCACGGCCAGGTCTTGCAACAGACGCGCCTCGAGTCGGGGTTCCAGCATGCACTGGCCCAGGGCAAGTGCTGCTTCACTCGAACCCAACAAAGGTATTTCCAGGTCGGCAAATGCCAAACTCTTTTGTGCCTTGGGAACAAAGTCTTCCCGTTTGACAACGGATAGCAGTTCCAGCACCGAGTCGTCCATCAAATTCCAGGGGCGAATTTGCTGCTCAATCATGTTGAAACGGGCTTTTTCGATGTTCATTTTCGATACTCCATGGGGTATATTGGACGATTGTATCCAATTTTACTTGGACATGCCTTGCGGAACTGCAAAGGCCCTTCGGGCCCATTGCGCCAGATCATCCATAAAGCAATAGACCACCGGCACCACCACCAGGGTCAGTAGCGACGAGGTAATGACACCGCCGATCACGGCTTGCCCCATGGGGGCACGTTGTTCCGACCCTTCAGTCAGTGCAAAGGCCAACGGCACCATGCCGAAGATCATGGCCAGCGTGGTCATCAGGATCGGGCGCAGCCGCACTTTGGCCGCCATGAGTAGGGCCTCGGATCGTTCCATGCCCTCTTCGCGGGCACGGATGGCAAAGTCCACCAGCAAAATCGCGTTTTTTGTGACCAGCCCCATCAGCATGACCACGCCAATGACCGAGAACATGGATAGTGTGGAGTTGAAGGTCATAAGCGCCAGCACCACACCGATCAGGGTCAGCGGCAGGGCCGTCATCAACGCCAGGGGTTGCAAAAAACTCTTGAATTGGCTGGCCAAGATCATGTAGATGAAGATCACGGCCAGCATCAACGCCGAGATGGCGTAGCCAAAGGCTTCGGCCATGTCCTTGGTGGAGCCGCTGAATTTGTAGCTGTAACCCGGCGGCATGGCGATGGTGTCCATGGCAGTCTTGATATCGGCTGACACTTCGCCGCCCGACCGGCCGGATACATTGCCGCTGATCGCTACTTCACGCGTCAGATCGCGACGGTTGATCTGGTTGGGTCCGACGGATTCGCGCACGGTGGCCACTTGGTTGAGGCGCACGGTGCGCGTACTGCCGTCAGCATTGGTGCCCACGGTGAATGGCAGCAAATCCATGTCTCGCGGGCTGTTGCGGGCTTGCGGAGCCAAGCGTACATTGACATCATAGGTCTGGTCATCGGGCGCACGCCAGCTGCCCACGGTCTGCCCTGCCACCAGGGTGCGCAGGCTGGATCCAATCTGCGCCACGTTCAGGCCCAGGTCGGAGGCGATATCGCGCTTGACGGCCACGTCGAGCGTGGGCTTGTTGGGCTTGATGCTGGAGTCCAGATCGACGAGTCCGGGCACAGTATGAATCTTGTCCATCGCCAGTGCGGTCAGGCGTTGGAGTTCGGCGGTATCGGCACCCTGGATGGAAAACAGTATTTGTTTTTGTCCGCCCATGGAATCCAGCAGTCCTACATGGGTCAGTGTGATGCCGGGAACCTGCTTCAGGCGGCTACGCAGTGCGGTTGACATGGCGTCAACACTGAGTTTGCGGTCCTTGCGGTCGACCAGGCGGATATAGATGTTGGCGTAAATTTTGCCGACGGTGTTTCCGGTGTTGATGGTGGTTAGTGTGTAGCGCACCTCGGGGAATTCACGGATGATGGTCTCCACCTGGCGTGCCTTGGCCTCGGTCACCTCCAGTGACGAGCCCACGGGAGTGTTGAACGTCAGGGAGGTTTCTGAAAAATCCGCTTTGGGAACGAACTCGGTTCCCAGCAGCGGCACCATGAAAATGCTGGTCACAAAAATGCCGACAGCCAACCCCACTGTTGCCAGCTTGTGGACCAGTGCCCATCGCAAAATGCCCTGGTAGGCATCCGCCAACCTGTCGGTGGCGTGGTCGAACCAGCCTGTGACGCGGCCGATGGTCTTGTCGTACAAGGTGACAGGCGCGTGGCGCTTGCCGTGGGCCTCAATGCTGGGGTCATGCCAGATGGACGACAACATGGGGTCCAGTGTGAAGCTGACAAACATGGAAATCAGCACGGCCGCCACAATGGTGATGCCAAACTCATGAAAGAACTTGCCAATGATGCCGCCCATGAAACCAATGGGCATGAACACCGCAACGATGGACAGCGTGGTGGCCAGCACTGCCAGCCCGATTTCCTGCGTGCCGTCCAGCGAGGCCTGGTAGGCGGTCTTGCCCATTTGCACATGGCGCACGATGTTCTCGCGAACGACGATGGCGTCATCAATCAGCAGCCCTACGCAAAGGCTCAGGGCCATCAGGGTAATCATGTTGATGGTGAAACCAAACAGGTTCATGAACAGGAATGTGCCAATCAGTGCGATGGGCAAGGTCAGGCCGGTGATGACGGTGGAGCGCCACGAGTTCAGAAACAGAAACACGATCAGCACGGTGAGCAGGGCACCCTCAATCAGGGTGCGTCTTACGTTTTCCACAGATACCCGAATCTGGCGTGAACCGTCCGTGATGGGTTCCAGCCGGACGCCAGGTGGTATCTGAAGTTGCATGGCGGCCAATGTTTTCTGCAGGTTGTCGACCACGGCGATGGTGTTTTCGTCCTGAGATTTCTGCACATTGAGCAGCAACGTGCGCTGCCCATTGAAGAGCGCGAGGTTTTCGATTTCCTGGGCACCATCGACGACACGTGCCACCTGGTCTACGCGCACTGCAGATCCGTTTTTCCGCGCCACAATGATGCGGCCAAAATCTTCGGGACGCAGCATGCGAGCCTCGATCTGAATCACGCGTTCCTGCTCCTTTGAGTGGATGGTGCCGACCGGAACGTCCTGATTCTCATTGCGCACGGCAGTCACCACTTGCTCGGGCGTGATGCCAAAACTTTCAAGTGATTGGGGGTTGAGGTAGACGTTGATCTCCCGCTTGGTTCCACCCACCACCGTGACTGACCCTACGCCGCGCACGTTTTCCAGGCGTTTCTTCAGGGTTTGATCGGCCCAGTTGGTCAGGTCCACGGCGTCCAGTTCTCTGCCCTTGCCAGTGGCTTTGTCTGCCAGCACGGCCACCGACCAGACCGCGCGTGCCGACGGGTCAAAGCGCAGCACGCGCGGCTCCTTGACTTCCGTGCGTAGGTTAGGTCGAACCGACGCCACCTTTTCACGCACATCGTCAGCCGCCTTGCGTCCGTCAATGTGAAGGCCAAATTCAATCACTACAACGGACTGGCTTTCGTAGCTGCGTGAGGTGAGTGAATTGATACCGGCGATGGAATTGACAGCTTCCTCAATCTTCTTGGAGACTTCGCTTTCCACAATTTCCGGCGAAGCACCGGGGTATTCCGCAAGCACCACCACCACGGGAAAGTCGACGTTGGGGTACTGGTCTACTTGCAGGCGCTGGAAAGAAAAAATACCCAGCACCACCAAGGCCAGCATGAGCATGGTGGCAAAGACCGGGTTCTGCAGGCTGACGCGTGTGAACCACATGGGTTTAGGGGGTGCCGCCAGTTAGCTTGACCAACGTACCGGCGCGAAGGCTACCAACACTGCCAACCAGTACCGTGGCATCTTCGGGCACGCCCTGCACACCCACCATGGCCTGATCCGCCAGTTCACCACGCGCTCCAACGATGACAGGCTGGTGCACGACTTGCCCCTGATTCAACAGTTGCACATAGGGCGCGGGCTTGTCCGTTCGTACAGCGCTCAAGGGCACGACCAAGCTTCGCGTTGAACCAACGTTCAACGCGCCCTGGGCAAATAATCCCTGACGTAACCCTGCGCTGGGCTCAACTGACAGGTAGACCAAGATGGCGCGGCTGCCGACTGCGGCACTGGGGTTGATGCGTGCGAC
>JBAWYQ010000043.1:0-22596 GCA_037143475.1 Burkholderiales bacterium
GAGCGCGACGCCGCAGGGGCGCCCCTGCGCATGGTGGGCAGCTTCACCGACATCAGCGAGCGCAAAGCCGATGAACTGGCCCTGGGCGTTCGCACCGAACTTCTGAATTCTATTTTCCAACTGAGCCCGGACGGCTTTGTTTCTTTCGATGCCGAAGGAAAAGTCAACTACGCAAGTCCTGCATTCGCCAGTCTGACCCAGATCGAGACAGCAACACTCGCCGGAGTCAGTGAACAGGCATTCTCTGCCCTTCTGGCGCAGCAGTGCTTGCCCAGTGGCACGTTCCGCGGTGTGCGTCGACTGCGCGAAAGGGCTGCGGCTGGCCACCCCGACGAGCGCGAATTGATTGAACTGACGGTACCAGTCAGGCGCGTGCTGGAAGTGGGTTTTCGATCGAGCACATCCAGCGCAGTTTCACAGATCCTGTATTTTCGGGATGTGACCCACGAAACCGAAGTGGACCAGATGAAGAGCGACTTCCTGTCCACCGCAGCCCACGAGCTGCGCACGCCCATGGCCAGCATCTATGGGTTTGCCGAAGTCTTGCTCACCCAAAGCCTGGAGGAAGACAACCGCAAGGAGTTTACGGGCATCATTTTCAGGCAATCGGAATTGATGGCGTCCATCCTGAACGAGTTACTGGATCTGGCGCGAATTGAGGCGCGCAGGGGAAAGGACTTTGAACTCGTGTCAACAGACGTCGCGGCACTGGTGAAAAAAACGGTGAATGATTTTCGACTTCCCGCCGGCCGCCAGGCGCCTGCGGTCACAAGCCAGAACGAGGTCTGGTACATCATGGTCGACCGCAAGAAGGCGCAACAAGCGATTCTGAACGTGCTGTCCAATGCGTACAAGTACTCCAGACCCGGCGATGGCGTGGAGATATTCATCGAACCCGCCAGCACCCCCAATCTGGTTGCCATTCGCACGGTCGACCAGGGCATCGGCATGAGCGCCGAGCAGGTCAAGCGCGTGTCCGAGCGCTTTTACCGGGCCGATAAATCGGGCAACATTCCTGGCACCGGTTTGGGCATGAGCATTGTCAAAGAGATCGTGGAGCTGCACCATGGCAACCTGCTCGTTGCCAGCACGCCTGGTCAGGGAACCACCGTCACCCTGCAGTTTCCAACAGCCTGATAGGAGACCACCGATGAGAACGCGTCACCACTACATCCCAATCGTCGACGCCCGAGAAGGCATGGTTCTGGCAGCCCCGTCCAATGCAGTCAGGGGCGGCTCGATGAGCTTCAGCCTGCCCACGGGGCACGCCCTGACCGATGAAAATCTGCACCAGCTTCAGGCACACCATGTGGAATTTATTTTTGTCATGAAGCCCGACACGCGCTCGGATGAACAGGTAGCCATTGACGCCGCAATGGCCGCCCGACGCATCATCAAGATTTTTGAAGCAGCCGATTTTTCAGATGCCAACACGGCAGCCCTGTTTGATCAGGTGTTGTGCTACCGGAGTGCATGATGGCAGTGCTCCCCATTGAACGCAAACGGGTTATCGAACTCAGTGATGCGCTGGCGAGCTTTCCTCGCACGGTGTCCGAAATTCTGGCCACCATTGACGACCCCGACGGAAACCTGAATGTATTGGTGGGCTGCATCAACCACGACCCCATCATTGCCGCCAGGGTTTTGTCCGTTGCCAACCGGGCGGCGGCGCGGGCCCGGCGCGACACGGACGTTACAGATATCTACACCGCCACTTCATTGATCGGAATGACTCGCGTACGCGAAATCACACTCATCAGCGCTTTAAAAGCATTTGTCGGCAAGATGATTTCGGACGAGGGCGGGGTCCGACAGTGGCAACACAGTGTTGCCGTGGGTGTGTGCTGCGAGGAAATTGCGGCCCACGTTGAAGCGCCAATCTCCGTCGATTCAAGCCTGATTGCCGGGCTACTGCACGACATTGGGCAGTTCTGGTTTCAAGCGATTGAACCCGCGACCTTCCGCGCCTGCCGTCTGGAGGCCCGCGCGCGCAACGTGGGCATCGAGCAGGTCGAACGCGCGCATTTTGGCGTGGATCACTCCACCGTGGGTCGGTGGCTGGCCGAACATTGGGAGTTGCCGGACGACATTTGCGCCGCGATTGGAGGCCACCACGCACCCGACTCGGCAGCGGACAGCTTCATGGTTCCTCTGGTCCACGTGGCTGAGGTCTTAAGCAATGCGCTGGAACTGTCAGGCGGCGGTGATGCCAACCACGTGTCCTATGTTTCGAGCGCTGCCTGCAGAAAACTCGGGCTGGTTTGGGGTGAGGACAGCCAGTCTTTATTTGGACGGATCGAGGCGCGCGCGCAGCACGCCAATGCCTTCTTTTCTGCGTAGCACAGGCGATTTGAACAACCATGTCCTATCGAACCCTGCCGGTCACCGAGTTACGAGTGCTGGCCGAAGGCAGCCTGTTCGTCAAGCCTGACTGCGAGGCGCAATTCACGCTCGGCCAACGTTATGCCAGAGGCATGGGTGTTGCGAAGAGTGATGCCGTTGCGGCCAACTGGTTCCAGCGCGCCGCAGAACTCGGCCATGTCGAAGCGCAGCGCTACCTCGCATTTGCACACTTGCACGGGCGGGGCGTCAAGAAAGACGAAGCCGAAGGCGTTCGGTGCTTGCGCATTGCGGCCGGCTGGGGTGACGCGCCGTCGCAAAGGCAACTCGGCTTTCACTATGCGACGGGTAGCGGTGTTGCGTTTGACCCGAACGAAGGTGTGCAATGGTTCCGTCTGGCGGCTGAGCAAGGTGATTACCTGGCCCAGTACAACCTGGGCTTGGCCTACGCCAACGGGCGCGGCATACCGTTTGACCAAAAACAGTCCCTGCATTGGTACCAATTGGCTGCAAAAAAGGGGATGCCGGAGGCGCAGTGTGCACTGGGACTTGTCTATGAGCACGGGTTTGGCGTGCCGGTTGACTATGCCGCCGCCGCCTACTGGAACCGTCTTGCTGCAGCCAAGGACTATGCCGAGGCCTGCAACAACCTGGGCTGGCTGTACGAGAACGGATTGGGCGTGCCGCTTGACCTGGAGCAAGCGCGACTCATGTACGAGGCCGCCGCCCGGCAAGACTATGCACAGGCAAAGGTGCGCCTGGCCAACTTGCGCGACAAGCAGTCATCCCATCCGGCCAACGAAGCCAATCTGGAGAAGCCCACAAGTTTTCCATCGGTGTCCGAGCTTCCCATCGGTGGCGACCAATCGATCGCGCAATACCTTGAAGAAGCCTTTTCCGGCTTGGTGGGGCTGGATTCACTGCGCCAGGAAGTATTGCGCCAGGCCAGCTACATCCACGTCCAAAAGCTGCGCGCCCAGCAAGGGCTGCGCGTACCGCTATGGCCGTCAAGGCACCTCGTCTTCCTCGGAAACCCGGGGACCGGCAAGACCACGATTGCAAGAATCATCGCCGGCTTGTACCAACGGCTAGGCATCTTGAAGACCGACAAAGTGGTGGAAACCGACCGCGCCGGTCTGGTGGCGCCCTACATCGGGCAAACGGCGCTAAAGACCAAAGCGCTGGCTGAATCCGCCCTGGGCGGCATCCTGTTCATTGACGAGGCTTATGCGTTGGCCCGGGGCGGGGCTCAGGACTTTGGCAAAGAAGCCATTGAGACGCTGCTGAAGATGATGGAAGACCATCGCAATGATCTGGTCGTGATCGTTGCCGGATACACCGCCGACATGGAAACATTCATCCAATCCAACCCGGGGCTGGGCTCACGCTTTAACCGCTATATCCGCTTTCCGGACTACACGCCCGCCGAGCTGTTGCAGATTTTGCTGAATTTTTGCGCCAGCCATTCCTACACGCTGAGTGAATTTGCGCACACCGGTCTGCTCAAAATATTTACCCGTGACATCCAGGCCCAGCGCGAACGATTCGGCAATGCGCGCTATGTACGAAACCTGTTTGAAAAAGCCATTGAGGCACAGGCACAACGTGTCTATGCGCTCGCGGGCGCTTCCAAATCCCAGTTGGAACAAATTCTGCCCGCCGATATCGAGGCTGCATTGGGCGAGACTTTGCCCGCAACGGACAGTGTTACCAGCAACTACGAGGAAGTGATCAAAAGGCTCAACCGGTTGATCGGACTCGACCGTGTGAAGAAGCAAGTGCAAAGGCTATTTGACTTTGTCCACATGCAGCGCGAACGCGAGAAGGCCGGACACAAGGCGGCCACAGGGTTTTCACAGCATCTGGTATTTACGGGTAACCCTGGTACCGGCAAGACAGCTGTCTCCCGCATCGTTGCAGACCTGTACTACAGCCTGGGCATTATCCCGACCAATCGCATTGTGGAAGTCGACCGCGCCGGGCTGGTGGCAGGCTACATCGGGCAGTCCGCGATCAAAACGCGCGAGGTCATACAGTCCGCTTTGGGCGGCGTACTGTTCATTGACGAGGCCTATGCGCTGGCGCAAAGCAGTAGCGAGAATGACTTTGGCCGGGAAGTCATCGACACGCTGCTGAAAGCAATGGAGGACCACCGCGATCAGTTGGTGATCATTGTGGCCGGCTACACCGAACCGATGAACGCGTTCATCAACAGCAACCCGGGGTTGCGCTCACGCTTCAATCACTACATTGAGTTCGACGACTACAGCCCCACCGAATTGCTTGAGATTTTTGAGTCCTTCTGCCAGGATTCTGAATACACGCTGGAGGGGCAAGCCAGGTCATTCCTGGTGGAGAGGCTGCCACACCTGCTTGAGGCGGGTAAAACGGTCTCGAATGGCCGCTTTGTTCGCAATATGTACGAGCGTAGTATTGAAGTACAGTCGCAGCGCCTTTCCCACCAGGGTGGCAACATCGATGCTGACATGAACACCCTGACTGCGGCGGACGTGTCCGGGGCAATGCAGGAGCTGCTGGGTGCCTGAAGGTGGTTGGGATGAATGCCATTGAGCCATGATTGTGCGCAACATCGCACCATTGCTGAAGCAATTGGCCAACCAATATCCGGTAGTCATCCTCACCGGCCCGCGCCAGAACTTGCGTCCTATTTGCAAGGCATGGTTGACGCCAACCCGCAGCCAGGCCGATTTGTCCTGACGGGCCGCCACCAGTTCCGAGGGTAATGAGGTTGATTTGCTGCTACCGACGGGCGGCAAGTTGCACGCCATAGAAATCAAGGCGGGTGGCGGTGTAGTGTTTGGCGGCTCACAAGGTCAAAGCCGCAGTGACTGGCCAGTGCACTCCTGGCTTCAATTGCAAACCAAAACTACTTGACGCCCTCCAAACCGCCACCCTGGATTGCTTCCCATCCCTGCTCCGTTGCCATTTGGCGCAAGCGCTGCTGAACCAGATCAAAACGAAACTCCTGCAACTGGTGTGCGGTCTGCGCCATTTCTTCTGCCAAGGGGGTGTCAACCAGTGCTTCCCGCAACCGACTGAAGCAGGCTATAGAAGAGAACTTGTTGGTTGCCAGGAGCGGCATCAACTCCGCCAACAAAGTCCGGATGTGCGCCGCATCGAAGGGTGTGTAGACCCGCTGTTGCGCAGGGTCTTGCGCGGCAATGGCGGCGGGTTGGACTGGCAGCCAGTGTGCGAGGATGGCCTGTAGTTGCTCCATTGCAATGGGCTTGGTCAGCACATCATCCATTCCTGCAGCCAGGCACTGCTGGTGGTCATCTGCGAAAGCGCCCGCTGTCAAGGCTACGATGGGAATGCGTGCGCGCCCGGTTTTCGCCTCCCAGGCCCGCAGTTGGCGGGTTGCACTGCAACCGTCCAGCACCGGCATCTGCAAGTCCATCAGGACCAGGCCAAACGGGTCTTCATTCGACTGGAGCGACGAGAGCGCATCCAGCGCCTGCTGGCCATCGGCTACCACCGTGGCCTGCAAGCCGTGCTTGTCCAGCAGGGTCTGAATCACCGTCTGGTTGATGCGATTGTCCTCGGCCACCAGCACGTGCCCACAAAATTGAGTCGGTCGTTGCGCGGCGGCGGGGCTTTTGGGATTGCGCTGGAGTGCTGTTACTGAAGTGATTGTGTCCTCTGGCGCGTATGCCATTTGCACGTAGAACCAGAAGCGCGAACCTTGCCCGGGCTCACTGCGCACGCCAACCCCGCCGCCCATCAACTCAGCCAGGTTACGCACAATGGACAACCCCAGGCCACTGCCGCCGTACTGACGCGTAGTGGAGGAGTCGGCCTGCGAGAAAGTCTCGAATAGCACGGTCTGTTTCTCCGGTGCAATGCCCACTCCGGTATCGGAAACCGCAAATTCAAGCAGGGCGCCGTGTTCAATGCTGGCGATCTCGCGGGCTTCAATGCGAATGGACCCCTGGTGCGTGAACTTTATCGCGTTACTCACCAGGTTGGCGAGCATCTGCCGCAGTCGGAACGAGTCGCCCATATAGCGGGCGTCAGGCGTACCGGACCAACTGGACTCTATCGCCAGCCCCGCGTTTCGGGCCTGAATACCGAACAGGGTTGCAGTCTCGGCGATGAGTGTGCGCGGCTCCACGGCAACGGATTCGAGCTGGAGATTGCCGGCCTCCACCCGGGAAAGATCCAGAATGTCATTGAGCAGGGTGAGCAGGGTGTGGCCCGAGTGCAAAATGGTACGCGCGTACTCCACGCGCTCGGCTTCATTGATGCCGGGCAACAGCAGCACCTGCGCCATGCCCAGAATGCCATTCATGGGGGTGCGTATTTCGTGGCTCATGGTGGCCAGGAAGCGGCTCTTGGCCTGGTTGGCGGCATCTGCGGCGTCACGCGCCAGCATCAGTTCCGCCTGCGCGGCCTTGCGCTCGCTAACGTCACGCTGCACGCCGACAAACTGGCTCAAGGCGCCGACTGCATCGAACACCGGAACGATGGAAAGTTCATTCCAGAACGATGTGCCGTCTTTTCGGTAGTTGAGTATCTCGCCATGAAACGGTTGTGCAGCGTCGAGCGCAGTGCGTATCCGCTGGACCGTCTGCGGGTCGGTATCAGGCCCCTGAAGCAACCTGCAGGTCCGGCCCACCAACTCCGCACGCTCGTAACCGCTGATCTTTTGTGATGCATCGTTGACATCGGTCAGCACCCGGTCTGGGTTGGCAATCATCACGCCCTGGGAAATCTGGCTCAAGGCATGGTCGCGCAGAGCCAACCTGGCCAGGTTGTCCTGCAGTTGCGCGGTACGCTCAACCACCCGGGTTTCCAGAAGTTGCTCGGAGTCCTGAAGCTTTTGAACCAGCTCGCCCTGCACCCGCAGCGCTTCCGTTTGAACGGCAACTTTTTCAAGGCGCAACACGTTGAACCGGTCCGCCAGCGCCAATGACAGCATCAGCATTTCCAGCACCGAGCCAACCTGCAGGCCATCATGGGTAAAAAAGTTGGTTGGTGCCAGCCCCAGATTGCGCAGGTGCGTCAATACGTTGGCCAGTAGCAGCACAATAAAAGCCGCAACAAAGTAGTAGGCGCTGCGCTGGCGCTGCATGGCACAGACGAAGCCGGTGACCGATATCAGCAATGCGGTAACCAGGCTCAGGACGATAAAGGATGGATTGAAATCCTGGAACCAGAACAACAACAGAACGGCAAAAGCGGCGTTCGCCGCAGTGAAGCCCTTGAGCCAGGGGTCCAGACGCGGCACCGATCGGCGTGTGGAGAGCATTCTCCGTGCGAGAGCCAACAAGGCCACCGAGGCCAGTGCGGTGGGTACATTGACACCAATTTTTGTCCAGTACGGCGCATAACCCCAGACGAATGTGGTCCCCATGCCGGTAAAAGTAGCCAAGCCGAGCGCCACAGCAGAGGAACAAATGACGTACAGGAGGTAATTGGCGTCGCGCAGCGCAATAAAGAGCGCCAAATTGTAAAAAACCATCGCCAGCACGATGCCGACGTACAGAGCCTGCATCGAATCGTCAACGGACTCGTGGGCGTAAAAGGCCGCAGGTGACCACAGCTTGACCGGAATATTCAGGGAGTTGGGCGTTTGCACGCGCAGGTACACCTGCAAATCGGAACCAGGCGGCAAGGACACTGGCAGCGCGATGAAGCGGCTTGGCAAGGCTTGCGCCGACCGGGGGCGGGAGTAGCCCGCCTCAATGCTATGGAAGTCTTGCCCGGTAGACCCGTAGAAGTCGACGGTGGCCAGCAGCGCGTAGGCAATTTCGAGCACGCGCTCGACCGGCTGGTTGCTGGGGTTCTTCAGATTCAGCCGCAACCAGATCGCCGAACGGGTAAATGAAAAACCCAAAGCTTGGCCCGGTGGCTGCCCGTTCTTGAAGCGGTCGGCAAACTCGGGTCGGCGCACATCGGCCAGGGTCAGTGTGGCTCCAGGGTCCTCGAGAATGGAGAAGTACGGGGTCAGCGAAACCGCTTCGTGGTCCACTTGCGTGACATCGAGCACCTCTTGGGCGGCAAAAGCCGGTCCGGCCAGGAACAGCCAAGCGCACAGCAATAGACCGGAAAACGCTATTTTTTTTATAGCTGTCCACGCAATACTGACGAGGGCTAAAGCGTGTTTATACCAAAACATTCTGGCTCCGTGCATTCAGCCAGCCAGACTGTGACCGTGGTGCCTTCGCCCGGAGTGCTTTGGATATCGATGCGCCCCCCGTGCAGATCCATAATTTCCTTGACGATGCACAGGCCCAGCCCGGTGCCTGGAATCTTGCCCGAGGTATCGGCGCGGTAGAAGCGCTCGAAGCAGCGCTCCAACTCGGCCGGCGCCATGCCCAGGCCCTGGTCGCTCACCTCGACACCACACCACGGCACGCCATCATGCACCGCCACTGGGTAGCCAATGCGAACCTCTCCGCCATTAGGCGAGTATTTGTAGGCATTGGAGACCACGTTGCCGAGCACTTGCGCCAGTTTTCGCCGGTCTGCCGTGACCCGCAGCGAGCGCCCAGCAGCGCACACCACGGGCGCCTGGCGACCGGGCGCAAGCTTGTAGGCCGCGACAACCTCTTCCACCAGGCTCGGCAGCGCCACGGGCTCGACCACAAAGTCCTGCCCGCGGCGCGAGTCGATTCGTACCAGGTCCAGCAGTTCGTTGACGATGGAGGTGACGTGTTCGGCCTGCTGATGGACGATGCCCAACACTTCGCGGTGTTCCGGTGCGTCCAGATCCTGCGTTAACAAAACCTCGGTGTAACCCAACACACTGGTCAACGGTGTGCGCAACTCGTGCGCGGCCATTTCCAGGAACTGGGACTTCATACGATCGATTTCGGTCTCACGCGTCACATCACGCAGGTACAGAATGTGCGACACCGTGGTGGAATGGCATGGGCGCAGCGTGACTTCGAGCACGCGCCCCTCGGGCAACTGGAGCTCGATGGTCTCCCAGTCCATGGGCAGCTCCCGCTCTGCGTCCAGTTGCGTCAACGCCGCCATCTCGCTGGCACCACGGTAGCGCGCCTCTTCAATGCACAAATCGGCCAGCAGGGTGGTAAAAGCAGCGTCATCCAGACCAACCACGCTGGCTTGGGCAAGGCCGGTCAGACGCAAAAAGGTAGGCGAGACCTGACTGACCCGCAGGTTTTGATCAAAAGATACAAAGCCGTCAGGCGACAACGAAAAGATGGCCTGGAGTTCTTCCATCCGATCCTGCAATTGCGCCGTGCGCTGCCGCACGGTGTACTCCAATTGGTCGCGCTGTGACTCGACTTGGCGACGCAGGTGCTCGCGCTCCAGCAGGTTGCAGATTCTTTGGCGGGTGATCTCCACGTTGATGGGCTTGGTGATGTAGTCGGCCGCGCCCATCGCCAGACCAAAGCTCTCCGACTCGAACCCGTGCAGGGCGGTCAAAAAAATGACCGGAATAGCCTTCAACCGGGGGTCTGCCGCGAGCCGACGGAAGGTTTCATATCCGTCCATGTCCGGCATCATCACATCGAGCAATATCAGATCTGGCGCCAATTGATCAGCCAGCATCAGCCCGGCCTCCCCGGAGGTGGCGACCTGCAGGTCAAAGTCATCCCCCAGCGCCGCCCCCAGCGCCATCAGGTTGGCCGGCGTATCGTCGATGGCTAGAACGGTGGATATTCGTTTGGTCAATTTTTCACGCCCTTTCGTCTCACTGCCTTCGGGGCGGTTGGCACGCCATCGCTTTGGCACGTTCAATGGCCTGATCGGCCTCGGATATCACTTGATTGCGTCGCGCCGAATCCAGGTCACACAGGTAGTCGCGCATCAATAGGGAAAGCCGTACCAGCGCATCGCGCATGTTGTTGAGTTCGGTAACAAGGCTTGCCGCCCTGCCATCTGGGTTCGGGTCAGAGGATGGCTCAGGAGAGTTTTCCATCACGGCAAATCGGGTTGTGCCATTGTGGTCTCGGCAGGTTGCGTTCGGTACACGTTGGGTGGCAATGACTTGTCAAGCAACTGCTGTTTCTTTGAGACGGCATCTCCCAGATCAAAGAAAACCGCGATGTAGCCGGTCCGATTTCCATCATGGCCATTTTCGGCATGGATGGTGAGCCATTCACAGTAGATTTCGCCGCTCTTCTTGCGATTAAAGAGCAACCCTTGCCAGCGACCGGTGTTCAGTAAATCACCCCATAAGTCCTTGTAAAAGGCTTCATCCTGCAAGCCCGAACTGAGGATGCGCGGTGTCTTTCCAATGACGTCCTGCGTCGTGTAGCCCGTGGTGCGCGTAAAGGCCACATTGATTGCCTGGATGATGCCGTTCGCATCCGTCCTCAAACCACATTCGGTGATGTGCTCAAACTCGACCAGTGGTCTTTGCAACTGGAAGGATTCTTCCACCTGGGGTTTCAGCGGGCGCAGTACCCAGTGGATGACACTGACCTCGCCGTCATTGACCATAGGCAGGGCCTGCAACAGAATATCGATCTGCAGGGCATCCGGCGTGTCGCGCTGCACCCGCATGTTCCACGTCTTGCCGCTGTCACCCTTTTGCTTGGGAATATCTGCCAGCAGTGCCAAAAATTGATTGCGGTGGCTGCGCACGATCCATTCACTCAATTTGGTGCCAATCAGGCGCCGTGCAGGCGATAGAAGGGATCCTGCAGCGTTGACTTGCAATACAACGCCGGTACCGTCAGTAACGACGTGAATGTCACGCAGTTCATGCAACTGCTCGGTCAACTCTTCGTAGCTCTCGATCAGGTTGCCATAGGCGTAGCGCAGCCGCTCATAGCGCGTCTCCAGCGATTCGCAACGGGTGCCAGCCGGCGTGGCTGCAGGTTTTATGGTGTCAGACATGCATGACTCCTTTGTCAACGGTCTCCCGTATAAAGGCTGTCAATTGCAGGGGGCTAAAGGGCTTGACGAAGTAGGCATCGGCACCGTGCTGCATGCCAATTTCGGCATCCCCCACCTGCCCCTTTGCCGTGACCAGGACGACCCTGATAACCTTGAGCCCGGGGTCGGCGCGGATGGCGTCCAGCACCTGCAGACCGTCCATCTTTCCCGGCATCATGATGTCCAGGACAATCAGATCGGGGTAGAGGTCACGCGCCTTCTGCAGAGCGCTGACGCCGTCTTCGGCCTCGAAAATGGTGAATGTTTTGCCCAGCGCAATGCGAATCAGGCGGCGTATGTCGGCGTTGTCATCGACTATGAGGATTTTTTTCATTTTGTTTGAGGTGCGACGCGAGCGGTCACACCCTTAGCTCCATGTTGGTTGTGGGGATGTCACACTGATCGAGGCCGCCCCTTTCGGTGGGCGGCAACAGCGACGGCGATGGTGGCAGCGGTGCCGCTGCACGACTCAGCTGGGCACTATGCTTGAACAGCCCGTAGCGATTCCCGCCCGCTTTGCGGGCCAACCGCATGGTGCTTTCTGCGTTCTTTGTCAGTGTCGGCAAATCGGCGCCATCGTGCGGGAACATGGCGCAACCAATGCTGCCGCCAATTTGCAGAACCTGATGCTGGATCGTTACCGGCTCCGACAGCGCCTTGATCATCTGGGTGGCGACGATCGCGAGTTCAGCGTCATTGTGCGGGCCTGCCAGAAGCAGCAGAAACTGGTCTTCGTCTGCGCGGGCGAGTATGTCGCAGCCACGGGCCAGAGCGAGGAGCCGCTCCCCCATTTTTTTGATGACGGCGTCACTGACCGCGGTGTCATGCGTGTCGTGTATCCACTGCCGCCGGTCCAGCATGATGGACAGCAATGCCAGCTGTTGGCCTGCCTGCCTGGCGTTGGCTACTCTTTTGGCTGCCTGTTCTTTGAAATATTTCCGGTTTGGAAGGCCCGTCACGGCATCGTGGTAATGGGCGTCGAGCAAAAAGCGCTCAGCCATCAGCATTTTTTCCCGGTCAACCAACTGTGCCGCATAGGCTACAACGTGGCCATCGGCATCCTGGATGGTCGACACCGTCATCCACTGGCGAAATACCAGCCTATGGTTCGCAATGCTGCTGATCTCTCCCTGCCATTGACCGGTTTGACGCACTTCGCTCAGCAAGTCAAAGCTGCTCGGCGCGCTTGCATTCTCAGTGCTCTGGAACATGGATAGCTTGATGTCTCCCATGCTTTTATCGTCGGGGTCCACAATATCCTGCAAGCCAATGCTAGTGCCCACTACGCGGCCGGCAACATCAAACACGACGGCACCGATGCGCCTGGCACTGATGCTCACGCTCAACGGATCACTGGCCATTTCGCTTTGCTCGCGTTTGTTGAGTTCCTGAATGATCCAGTACACATTTCCCGGCGCGACGTCCACCGTGACAAGCGGACTCGCAATGTAGATGTGTCCATTCAAAACATCATTTCCAGGATTCAGCAAGACCTCGTCCACATGGGTTGGTGTTTGCTCGCTTCGGGTCTGCAGGCTTTCCAGCACGGCATTCATTCGCAACGCGTGAAACCTGGAGACAACGGACTGGATGTTGGTCATCTTCTGTCCGGGCTGTTCAAAAATTGTCCGGGCCCGAAGCGTTGCCTGCAATATGTCGCCCTGCAGGTTGGTGACAAGGCACAAAACCTCAGCCCTGGGGCTCATGCTGCGCAATACCTCGCCAGCCCCGGCCAGTTGCCGGTGCGACGTGCTCAGGTGGTCGTATCGCTGCTCCAGATCACGGTGCAAGCCAACCAACACCTGAAAGTCTTTCGCGTATTGCTCCAATTGGCAATCAATTGAATTCATTTCAATTTCTCCTGCAACCAGTTCACCAGTTGAAGTGGACTGAAGGGTTTGATGAAGTAGGCATCCGCACCCAGTTCAACGGCGAGCCGATAGTCGGTGGCAAGGCCGCGTGCGGTGATCATTGCAACGTGTGTGTTCTTGCTGATCGGCGTGGTCTTGATGGTTGAAAGAACCTGAAGTCCGTCAATCTGCCCCGGCATCATGATGTCCAGCAGAACCGCCTGTGGCTGATGCAAGCGCACGGCCTCCAGTGCACTGGTGCCATCCGATGCGGTGATCACTTCGTAGTCTTCGCCCAAGGTGAGTGCGAGTAACTTTCGAATTTCGGGCTGGTCGTCCACGATGAGAATTTTTTTGTTCACGGCGTTACCTCACAGCTTGAGTCGGGCACCAGGCGCATCCGTACTGGCTGTCAAAGATGGTGTCAGGAGCTTTGAAAGCATTTGCAGTTCTTGTGTGGAAGTTGTTGCCAGCACGGGTTGGCGTGTCAACAGAAACGCCAGGTCCTTGGCGTACTTTTCCATCTGCATGGCCATTGGGCAGACGCTACAGGCCGCCGAGCTACCCGCACGCGAAGGCGCACTCAGTGCAAACGAGGCCGAGAAGGAGTCGATGCCTGCCACGCCGTTTTTCGCGCGGTCTGATTCGGTAACCACCAGTTGCCCACCGTGCATTTCAACTACACGGTGGCAAATCTGGCGACCGATGTCGGTGTCGAGTCGCAGCGCAAGGTCTCCCGGGGCAAGCAAGACCGGACGATCCCGGGTTTCCCCACCGGATGCGGTGGCAAAGTGACTGCTCAGCACGATGTAACCACCGCTCAGACTGAGCCGCATTTCGACTTTGCTATGGGGTGGCGCCGTCTCTGCGATGGCGGTCATAAGGGTGCGTATGCTGGTTTCAAGCCATGTGGCGTCACCATAGATAACGCTTTGTGCCTCGCTCTTGCTCTCCACCTTGGGGGTGATGAAGAAACTGCACCGATCACGAGGCGATTCGTCGATCAGTTGTTTAACCAATCGCCACAACGACAACCGCTCGCCGGACTGAAAGGCGTCAGCCTGGTGCAGACGTGAAAGTTGGTCAAACGCAATCAGCAGACGGCTCAAACGGTCAGATTGCTCTGTCAGACTGGGGCCGACGGCTGCGCCATCTTGACGGGATTCGGAAAGCTTCTCCCTTAAAAGGGTGAGTTCATGGCGGGTTTGTGACCCCAGTAACCTGAAAAAATCGTTGTCGTTCGCCGCCTGCGTCGTGATCTCCGCCTGCGTGCGTTTGCTTGAAATGAACAAGGCATAGCCCTTTGGCCCCGCCGTGCACAAATGGATTGTGTAATGGAGGAGTTCCTGATCTGCCGTGTCTGGTAACTCGATCTGCACCGGTGGCTTGAGTGTGCCACGGGTAATTTCCTCTATCTGCTGGCGCAATGGGTTCCTTGCAACGATTGCGTACTTGATCCACGGCACGGCAGCGCGATTGAAGTCAGTGACCTGGCCGTCGGGGCTGAGGTGAATGACCCCTTCTGCGAGGTCCTCCTGCAACTTCATGTCCAGACCCAAGTTCATGCGCTCACCTGCTGCGTTGCCTCATTTTTGGCCGCACTGAGCCTTTGGGCAATGGCCAAGAGTCGCGCAAATGGCACGGGTTTTGGCAGCACCTCGACGCCTGAAGGGATGCCACCAAGATCGTGAATGCGGTCCTCGTCCAGGCCGGAAACCACCACCGAAGTGACGCCGGCTTGCCAAATGGTTTCTTTCAGAATCTTCAATCCGTTGATACCCGGGATATTCAAGTCCAACACCAGCAAGTCGGGTTGCATGCGCCGCATCTTGAACATGGCATCGATCCCGTTGTTCACAAAGGCAACGTCTAACAACAAGGGCCAAGTTGGCAACACCGTCTGGTAGAGGCGCAGCATGGCGGCATCGTCTTCCACAACCAGCACCTTGAGTGGCGTCGCGCTCGGCGTACAGTTCGCACCGTTGGATTTGTCGTGCGTCTGGATGGTGTATTTGCTCATATTCATGATTCTGTTGAATTTTGTTGAATATAGTCATCTTTAGCCAAATAAGCGAGAATATTTTTGATTTTATGCACTAAAAGCATAAAAAATTGACTTTTTGCCTGACTTCAGCGGCAAAGGCGCCGTATCGGACCGCTATAAAGCGTGCCCCACGACTGATTCGCGCAATTTCACATTTGCTGCAAGAGATACAGGCGCTGATAAATGCCCTGGTCCATCGCCATCAACGCGTCGTGGGTGCCCTGCTCATGAATGCGTCCGTGGTTGAGTACCACAATGCAATCGGCCGCACGGATGGTGGACAGGCGGTGCGCAATGGCGACCACGGTTACGCGTCCCCGCAGTTCGGACAAGGCCACTTGCACAATCTGCTCGGTCTCGGAATCAATGTGGGCTGTCGCCTCGTCCAGGAACAGAATGCGGGGCTGGCCTGCCAAAGCGCGGGCAATCGCAACCAGTTGCTTTTGCCCCACCGACAGGCGCGCACCGCCCTCGCCCAGCAGCGTGTCATAGCCCTGCTCCAGTTGAGCGATGAAGTCATGGCAGTGGGCCGCACGGGCTGCCGTCTCGACCTCCGCCTGACTCAGGTCCCGGCCCATGGCGATGTTGTCGCGCACGCTGCTGGCCAGCAAAAATGGGTCTTGCGGCACCAGGCCCACATCAGCGCGGAAGTGCGCGTCGCTGAAGCGTGACAGCGCCACACCATCAAGGGTGATGCGCCCGGACTGCGCCTGGTAAAACCGCAGCAACAGTGAAAGTAATGTGGACTTGCCACTACCGGTGTGGCCCACCAATCCATAAAAGCCCCCGGCCGGAATGTCCAGAGACAAGTCATGCAACACCCTGGCGGCCGGGTCGTAGCCAAAGCAAAGCTGCTCGATGCGAATGGCACCAAAGCCTATTCGCTCGGGCCCGCAGACGGCAGCCGGGCGGGCTTCCTGTAGCAGTGCGTCGACCCGCGCGGCGGCTACAACAGCCTGTTGCAACTGGCCAAACTGCAGAGTGATCTGGATCAACGGGTCCACCACCCGCCCGATGTAACTGACGAAGGCGTAGAGCACACCGATTTCCAGCACACTGAGCGTTCGCTGGCCGAAGCTGTGGATCACCACCACCAGAAGCACCACATTGATCAGATCCAACATAGGACGCAGCAGCCAGGCATTAACCCGCATTTCGGCCACGCGAGCGTTCAGATGCTGGCCGTTGGTGGCATCAAACCGGTCGCGAAATCGCTGTTGCGCATTGCTGGCTTGCAGCACGGCCATGCCGGCAATGGACTCCGACATCTGGGCATTGATGTCACTGCGTTTCTGGCGCGCACGCGCTACGGCCGGTGCGCTCCAGCGCTGGTAAAACCAGACGATGACCACCACCGCAGGCAGCAGCGTGAGCACGATGATCATCAGACGCCAGTCCAGCCAGGCCATGGCACCCAGTGCACCCAACACCACGATGCTGCTGTCCAGCATGACAAACAGCACCTGTACATAAAGGCTCTTCACCTGCTCGGTGTCATTGGTGACACGGCTGACCAGTTGACCGGTGATGGCCTTGTCGAAGAACGCCATGGGCAGGCGTAACACATGGCCATAGACCTCTTCACGCAGACGGCGCACCGACCGCATGGCTACACCCGCCAGACGCGTGAGCTGCGCATAGCGCACCACACTGGCCACGCAGCCCGCCAAGACCATCGCGCCCAACAACAAGCCCATGTCCTGCATCGCCAGGTGGTGGGGCAGCAGATACTGGTCGATGAAATATTTGCCTAATAAAGGACCAACCGATTCCAACAGTGCTGCGCAGACCAGCCAGACGCTGCCCAGCATCAGATGACGCCGCTCGGGCGCGGCTGCGTGCAGCAGCAGTGCCAGGGCACGACGCGTACTACCCGCCGAGGGAATGGGCGGGCTATTGGTCGCAGAAGCGGTGCGCGGGTCGGTGTCAGGCGGCATCCAGGCTGGCCTCCAGCTGTTGGTAGCGCCACTGTGCGGAGTACCAGCCATTCAACTCCAGCAGGCTGGCGTGGTTACCCTGCTCGCTGACCCGTCCAGCTTTGAGCACCAGAATGTGGTCCGCATCCATGACCGCACTCAGACGGTGACTGACGATCAGCGCCGTGCGACCCGCGCGTGCGCTGCGCAGATGGTGCAGGATGTCGGTTTCGGTTTGCGTGTCCACCGCCGACAGCGCGTCGTCCAGCATCAGCAAGGGCGCATCGGTCAGCATGGCGCGTGCAATGGCCACGCGCTGGCGCTGGCCGCCCGAGAGGGCAATGCCTTTTTCACCCACCGGCGTGTCGTAGCCCTGGGGCATACGCACGATATCGTCATGGATGGATGCCAGACGGGCAGTCGCCTCAATCTCGGCGCGGGTGGCATCGGCCTTGGCCAGCGCGATGTTGTCGGCAATGGAGGCGGAGAACAGAAATGGTTCCTGCGGCACCCAGCTAATGGCGCGGTTCAATGCATCGAGCTGGTAGTCGTGCAAAGGAATACCGCCCCAGGTGGTGGTGCCACTCTGCGCGGCGTACTGCCGCAAAATCAGCCGCAGGACCGTTGACTTGCCCGCGCCGGTAGACCCCACCAGCCCCAGCGTCTGCCCGGCAGACAACTTCAGACTCAAACCGGAAAGTGCCAGCGCCGAATGGCCGGGATAGGAGAAGGTGATGCCATCAAACACCAGCACACCCGGCAACACTGCGCCTAGCGTGCCGTGGTCGTCCACCGCCAAGGGTGCATCCAGCGTGGGCTGCAGGCGGCCCCAGGCTGCGCGTCCGCGCTCGAGTAGAGCCAGCACCCATCCCGCCGCAAACATGGGCCATATCAGCTGCCCCAGGTACATGCTGAAGGCCGTCAACGCGCCAATGGTCAGCTCGCCCTGCCATACCAAATAGCCGCCCAGCCCCAGCGTCAATGCGGTGGCACTGACCAGCGTAATGCCCACGGCGGGCTCAAACGCTGCTTCCCAGCGCTGGGCACGCAGGCTGGCACTGGCTGCGGCCTCGGCCAGTTCGGAAAAACGCGTAGCGCTGCGCTCTTCCAGCCCCAGAGCGCGCAGGGTGCGAACGCCGGTCAGCGTCTCCTGTACATGGTCATTGAGCTTGCCAAAGGCATCCAGCGAATCGCGCGATGCCTGGTGGATGTGGTTGGAGATGCGCCAAAAAGCCAGCGCCATCAGCGGAAATGGCAGCAGGGCGGCAGCCGCCAGGCGGGCGTCCACACCCAGGCTCATCATGGCCACCACCATGATCAGGGTTAGCGTGCCGTCAAAGCCGGCCAGCATGGCCTCGCCCGAAGCCATTTCAACCGAGTCGATGTCGTTGGTGGCAAGGGCCATCAGGTCACCGGTGCGTTTTTGCTGAAAGAAGTGTGGCCCCTGCTGGCACAGGCGAGCGTACAGACGCTGGCGCAGTTGCGCGCCAAGCCGGTAGCTGGCCGCAAACAGTTGCAAACGCCAGGCCACCCGCAGGAAATAGATGGCGATGCCGGCCAGCACCAGCCACGCCAGCTGTCCCTGCAGGGCGTCTTCGCCCATCGTCCCCTTCACCAGCCCATCGACCACATGGCCCACCTGGCGCGGAATGAAAACCGTGAGCGCGCTCACCGATGCCAGCATCAGAGCGGACAGCAGGTAGGGGCGCCAGTTCTGGCGAACGTATTGGCCAATCAGGCCGGTCAGAGTCATTGCGCCCATTGTCCTTCAGCCACCAAGACGTGATTGGCACCACGGACATGTATGCAGGGGTAAAATTTGATGCATCTATTTGATTGGTTTTAACATGCTGAACACCCACCACGTTGCCCGCACGCTTCATCGGTTCGCCTGCCTGTCTGCGGCCCTGCTCGCCAGCGCGGTGGGTGCCCAAGTCGCACCGGTGGCGACCGAGCAGCGCGTCATGGAAATCGTAGAGTCCCGCTGTGCACTGTGCCACGGGCGCGAGGGGGTCAGCTCCAGCCCGATTTATCCACGCTTGGCCGCACAGCACCCGGATTACATGTTCAAGCAGCTGCAGGACTTTCGGGAAAAACGGCGCAAGAGCGACACCATGAGTGACATGGTTAAAGACATGAAGGACGAAGAATTCAGGGGCTTGGTGGCCTGGTTCAGTGGCCGCAAACCGGCATTTCGCCAGCCATCTGACACCGACCTGGCAGACGTTGGCAAATACATTTTTACCAAAGGCAATCCATTTTCAGGCGTGCCCGCTTGCGCTTCATGCCACGGCCCCAATGGACATGGCACACATCAGTTGCCGCGCCTGGCAGGGCAACACCCGGTGTACCTGGAGAGTCAGCTCAAGGACTTTGGAGACCGCGAGCGCACGAACGATAACGCCGTCATGCACAGCGTAGCGTCCAAATTGACAGCACTTGAAGTGCATGCGGTGGCAGTCTATATCGGCGGCCTTCAATAGGTCTTTATTGGCACGGTACGCGGTCAAACCCGCGCAGTTGGCGGGTAAACTGTTTACATGTGCCAGCTTCTCGGAATGAACAGCCACTTGCCCGCCAGTTTGACGTTGAGTTTTACTGGTTTTTCACAGCGTGGCGGCTGCACCGACCACCATTCCGACGGATGGGGCATCGCCTTCTTTGAAAGCGACGGCCAAGTTCCCGGCAAAGCAGCACGCTACTTTGTCGACAAGGAAAGCGCCGCCACCTCGCCGATTGCGCAGATGCTGCGCACCTACCCCATCAAAAGTCACAACGTCGTGGCCCATGTGCGCAAAGCCACGGTGGGCGAGGTGCGTCTGGAAAATTGCCACCCCTTCGTACGCGAACTGTGGGGCCGGTACTGGGTATTTGCCCACAACGGCGATCTGAAAGACTTCCACCCACCGCTGCACGGGTCTTTCAAGCCAGTGGGCGACACCGACAGCGAACTGGCGTTTTGCTGGTTGCTGCAAGAGCTCAACAAGTCGCACTTCGGCGTGCCCAGCGTCGAGGAACTGACACGCACGCTTCGTGAACTGGTACCCCGCATCGCCACGCACGGCACCTTTAACTTCCTGCTCAGCAACGGGCAGGCGCTGTGGGCGCACGCCAGCACGAAATTGCACTATGTGCTGCGCCAGCATCCGTTTACACAAGTGCAACTCAAGGATGAAGACATGAGCGTGGATCTGGCCGAACTCAATGGCCCGGACGACCGCCTGGCCATTGTGGTCACCGAGCCCTTGACCACCAACGAAAACTGGGTCGCCATGGCGCCCGGCGAGTTCAAGGTGTTTGTTGACGGCAACCTGCTAGCCTAGTGCCCCACCACAAAGATAACGGCTATAGCGCGGCCGCTGCAGACTCCAGCGCGTCGATAAACATGGCGGCAACATCAAATCCGGTCTGGTCCGCAATTTCCTGAAAACAGGTCGGGCTGGTGACATTGATTTCGGTCAGGCTGTCACCAATCACGTCCAACCCCACCAGCAGCAAACCGCGGGCCGCCAGAATAGGGCCCAGGGCCTCGGCAATGGCGCGGTCCGAGTCGCTCAAGGGTTGTGCCACCCCTTTGCCACCCACCGCCAGATTGCCCCGCACCTCGCCACCCTGCGGAATGCGGGCAAGGCAAAAGGGTACCGGTTTGCCGCCGATGACCAGCACGCGCTTGTCACCCAGAGCAATGGCGGGCAGAAACTTCTGCACCATCACGGTCTCGGCCCCGTCCTTGTTGAGGGTTTCAATGATGCCGCCCAGGTTCAGGCCATCGTCCTTGACCCGGAAGATACCCATGCCACCCATGCCGTCCAGCGGCTTGAGGATGATGTCTTTGTGCTCTGTGTGAAAGCGTTTGATGGCCTCTGCGTCGCGCGTGACCAGTGTGGGGCCAATGAACTGAGGGAACTCCAGAATCGCCAGCTTCTCCGGGTGGTCGCGCAAGGCACGCGGCTTGTTGAAAACCTTGGCTCCTTCGCGCTCGGCCTGCTCCAGCAGGTGGGTGGCGTAAAAGTACTCGCTGTCAAAGGGCGGGTCCTTGCGCATCACGACCGCACCAAAATCTTTGACGGGGCGCACCTGCGGCACCACTTCGGTAAACCAGGCGTTGGCGTCACCCGTCAGCATGATGCTGCGCACCTGCGCCTGCACCACACCGCCGCGCTCCCACAGCATATGCAGCGGCTCGCAGGCGTGGATGGTGTGGCCGCGGCGCTGGGCCTCGCGCATCATGGCAAATGTGCTGTCCTTGTAGGTCTTGAAGGATTCCAGCGGGTCGGTGACAAAAAGTAATTCCATAGCGTCCAGCGATTAAAAAGAGGTTCCTGCGACTCTACGCTAGTGCGGGCCCCGAAGCAGGGTGCTGCGTCCGAAGTGCTGAACGAGTAAGGCCAATGCGCCCGCCACCACGCCCCAGAAAGCAGAACCCACGCCTGCGACCACCACACCGCTCAAAGTTACCAAAAACGTGACGATAGCCGCCTCGCGGTGCGGCTCATGTTGCAGCGCAGCCGTCAACGCGCCGCCAATGGTGCCCAGCAGTGCCAGTCCGGCAATGGCTGCCACCAGTTCCTTTGGGAAAGCGGTCAATACCCCGGTGATGGCAGCGCCAAACAGACCAATGACCACGTACAGGGCGCCGCAAGAAACAGCCGCGGTGTAGCGGCGCTTGGGGTCGCTATGGGCCTCGGGGCCCATGCAGATTGCGGCCGTGATGGCGCTCAGGTTCAGGGCAAACGCGCCAAACGGGGCCAGCAGCAGGGTGGCCACGCCGGTAATGGTGATGACTTTGGAGACGGGAATGCCACCGTCGCCCCCATTGGCGCGCTGGTCGCCATACCCGGTGGACTGGATGGCCGCAACGCCAGGCAGGTTTTGCGAGGCCATGGTCACAATGAACAATGGCAACGCCAGACTGACCAGCGCCGCCACCGTGAAGCTGGGCCGCACGAACACTGGCATTGCCAAGCCAAATGTGACTCCAGCCCCCGTAAAACCTGCGTGAGCAGCTACAAAAATAATAGCTATCAGCAATGTAAACGGAACTGCATACCGGGGCCACCAGCGCTTGCCCACCAGGTAGGCTAGCAGCATGCACACCACCAACGGCAGGGCCGTTTGCGCCGCCGCAAAGCCCGCCAGCCCAAACCGCGCCAGCACCCCCGCCAGCAGGGCCGACGCCAACGCCAGGGGGATGCGGTTCATTACCCGCTCAAACCAGCCCGTTGCGCCCGACAGGGTGATGAGCGCCGCGCAGACCATGAAAGCGCCCACCGCCTCTTGAATGGAGAAGCCACCCGTAGCACCCGCAGCCGCCAGCACCGCCGCACCCGGGGTGCTCCAGGCCACCATCACCGGCTTTTTGAGCCACAACGATGGCAGCAGGGTGCACAGCCCCATGCCGAGGCCCAGCGCCCACATCCACGACGCAATCATGTCTGGCGTGGCGTGGAATGCTTGTGCCGCCTGAAAAACGATGGCCACCGAACTGGTGAAGCCCACCAGCACGGCCACGAAACCGGCCGTGACGGCAGAGAGACTGATGTCTTTGAAAAACTGCATCATTGATCAGTTG
>JBAWYQ010000044.1:0-22418 GCA_037143475.1 Burkholderiales bacterium
TGCTGGCTGGCCAGCACGGCCGAACGGGGCAGGCCCAGCGCATCGGCCAGCGCCTGCACCAACGCGGGCGTTGCATCGCTGCGGCGCAGCGTTGGCGCGGCAAATGAAGAGCGATCCCCGTTCTGGCGAATGTTGATCAGACCCACCTTGCACTCCTGTACCACCATGCCCGGGTTCTTGGGCATGCCGCCGCTCTCCAGCCAGGCGTGGCAACTGCCCAGCGTCGGGTGGCCGGCAAACGGCATTTCATACGCTGTTGTGAAGATGCGCACCTGGTAGTCAGCACCACTTGCAGCCGCTTCGGCGGTGGGGGGTAACAAAAAGGTGGTCTCCGACAGGTTCGTCCAGCGCGCAAAGCGCTGCATATCTTCGGTGCTCAGGCCCGAACCATCCAGAACCACGGCCAGGGGATTGCCCCGGTAGGCCTGGTCGGAAAAGACGTCAACTTGTTTGAACCGGCGTTGTTGCATTCGGATTCTTTCGAAAGTTCAGACCGCTCGCAGCGGATCAGCTTGCGCGGTGCTCGGCAATGGCCGCCGCCAACGCCGCCACACCCTTGCGAATTTCATCGCCATCGGGTGTCACAAACGACAGGCGCATGGTGCGTGGGTCGCCGTGGTCGTTGTAGAAGGCCGCACCGGGCACAAAGGCGACGCCCTTGTCCACGGCCTTGGGCAGCAGGTCTTGCGCGTTCATGCCCTCGGGCAGGCGTGCCCACAGGAACATACCCCCATCAGGCTTGTTCCAGGTGACGTCGCTGGGCATGTCCTTGGCCAGGGCAGCCAGCATCGCATCGCGCTGGCCTTTGTACAGTGCACGGATGGTGGGAATGTGGCGGTCCAGAAAGCCGTCTTTCATGACCTCGGTGATCATGCGCTGGTTGAAGCCGGGGCTGTGCAGGTCGGCCGCCTGCTTGGCCTGTAGCAGCTTGGGATACATGACCTTGGGCGCCACAACAAAGCCCATGCGCAGGCCAGGTGCCAACACCTTGGAAAATGAGCCCATGTAGATGCAGCCCTCGGGGTTGCGCGCGGTCAGTGGCGCCGGTGGGGCCGTGTCAAACCACAGGTCGCCATAGGGGTTGTCCTCGATCAGCGGCAGACCCAGTTCGGCCGCCTTGGCCACCAGCGCGGCGCGGCGCGCCTCACTCATGGTGCGCCCGGTGGGGTTCTGAAAATTGGGCAGTACGTACAGGAAGCGGGCCTTGCTAGCACCGCTGCCGACTTTGGATGCGAGGTCCGCAATGTCCACCCCTTCGTCGTCACTGGCCACGCTGAGCACTTCGGGCTCCATGGGGGTGAAGGCCTGCAATGCGCCCAGGTAGGTCGGCGTTTCCACCAGCACGCGGCTGTCTGCGTCGATCAAGATCTTGGCCACGAGGTCCAGCGCTTGTTGTGAGCCGGTGGTGATCAGCACCAGGGCCGGATCGACATCCCACGGCAGGCGGTCGGCCACCATCTGGCGCAGTGGCGCAAAGCCTTCGCTGGACGCATATTGCAGGGCGCCTTGTGGGTCCGTGGTCAACACTGTTTGGCAGGCCGCAGAGAATTCGGCGACCGGAAAGGTTTTGGCCGAGGGCAGGCCGCCTGCAAAGCTGATGATGCCGGGCTTCTCGGTGACCTTCAGAATCTCGCGGATCACGGAAGGGTTCATCTTGGCGGCGCGGCGCGCCATGGTCCATTGGGTTTGTGTCATGCGGGTCCTTCTTTTTTCCTATTGTCGGGGGCACTGGCAAATCGTTTGCCGATAAATACCGTGGCCACTACGGCCAGCGCAAATCCGAGTGTGACGGTTTCCAGCGGCTCACCCAGCAAGGGTACGGCAGCCAAAATGCTCAAAAAAGGTTGCAGCAGTTGCGTTTGGCTGACTTTGAGCGCGCCGCCAATGGCCAATCCGCGGTACCAGGCGAAGAATCCGGCCCACATCGAAAACACCCCGACATAAGCCAACCCCAACCATGCCGAGGTGTTGACGCTGTGTGCAGGCCAGGTTAGTAGTGCGCCTGGCAGGGTTAGGGGCAAGGCCATCACGCACACCCAGCAGATGACCCGCTCTGCCCCCAAAGCTGGCGTGACCTGCGCGCCGTAAACGTAGCCCATGCTGGCCGCCAGCACCGCGCCGACCAGCAGCGCATCGGCCCACTCCAGCCCAAAGCCGTGGCCTTGAGTTGATGCCCGGTAAAGCGAGAACGCCACCACCAGCGCACTGCCCAAGCCGGCGCAAATCCAGAACCCCAAACGCGCCCGCTGGTGCAGCACCATGGCCGCAATAGCCGCGGTCGCCAGTGGCAGTAGCGCCGTGATCACGGCGGCATGACCTGAGGTGACATGGCGCAAGGCAAAGCCCAACAAAAGTGGGTAACCCAGCGCGTTGCCCAACAGGGCCAAGGCCAGTGGCTTGCGTTGCTCCGGCGTGGGGCGCGGCGAGCGCGTAAGCAGCAAAAATACCAGTGACAGAGCCCCGGCCAGCGTTGCCCGGCCAAATGTGACAAACCAGGGAGAAAGCTGAGGGGCCTCGGCGGTGCCGGTGGCCAGGCGCGTCATGGGCAGGGTGACCGCGAATATGGCCACCCCCAGGAACCCCAGCCACAGGCCCAGACGTTCGCGCTGGGCGTTCATAGTGTGGCCATCCAGATTGCGGTCGCCACCAGCACCAATGCCATTGCCTGATTGAACATGCGTAGTCTTTGGCCGGTGCCTTCAGGCCCGCACAGCCAGTCACGCAGCAGTGAGCCCATCGCGGCGTACAGGATGTTGCTGGTGAAGGCGAAGCACAGCATGGTGGGCACCACGATGGCCAGGCGCTGCGTCGAGTCGGCCCGCCCGGCGACCCAGCCGCTCACAATGGCCAGCGCCAGCATCCAGGCCTTGATGTTGACGAACTGCAGTGCCACGCCCTGCCAAAATCCTACCGAAAGTGCGGCGGCACTGGCTTCGTTGAGTTGGCGTACCTGACCCAACTTCCCGGCCAGCCACAGCAGGTAGACCACGCCCACCGCCTTGACCGCCCAGGCGAGCAACGGCACCGCCAGCACCAGGGCGCCCACGCCCCAGGCGCAGACCAACAGCAACGCGCTCCAGCCCAGGGGCACAGCGCAGACAAACGGCATGGCGCGGCGCAGGCCACCATTGGCGGCCAGCGCGGTCGATAGCGTGGTGTTGGGCCCCGGCGTGAAACTCATCGCCGTGGCCAGCACCAATAAAGCCGTAAATTCTTGCCAAGTCATGCACCACACTTTATAGTTGAAATCAACACAGTACCAGTACAGTTTATAGGTCAGAATATTAAGCTGTATGGTTGGCCGGGGCAACACAGGCGCGGGTAGTGCGCCACCGGCCTCACACGGGTGAGAACCCACATAAGGCAGTCCACTATGTTGATGAAGACCGCATCGCAATCGCTCACAGAGCAGTTGTGCACCCGTTTTGCCGAACGCATCCGCACCCGGTTACTGGCGCCGGGAGCGCGCCTGCCGTCGGTTCGCCAGTGCGCGCAGCAGCAGGGCGTGAGCCCGTCCACCGTGGTAGCGGCCTACGACCAGTTGCTGGCGCAGGGTTTGGTGGAGGCGCGCAAGAACCGCGGGTTCTATGTGCGCGAAATGGCTGTAGCCCCCGAGAAATATGCGCAAGGCGCTATTGATAACGTAGCATCTTCTGTTCTGTGTGGTCTACAGGCGCAGCACGTTCCGGTAAATGCTACGGCGCTGATCCGCGGCATGTTTCAAAGCGGGTCTGACAAGCCGCAACCCGGCATGGGGGTTTTTCCACCCGACTGGCTGGAGACGACCTTTATGCCCGCCGCCGTGCGCAAGGTCACCAGCGGTCCTGCGCTACAGTCACTCTCGCTGCAGTATGGTGAGCCTGCAGGCGATAGCGGGTTGCGCCATGCCCTGTCGCAGAAACTGGTTGCGTACAACGTTCAGGCAGCACCGGGCCAGATTGTCACGACCGTTGGTGCCACCCACGCGCTGGACATTGTGAGCCGCACCCTGCTGCGTGCGGGTGATTATGTGATGGTGGAAGAGCCCGGCTGGGCCATCGAGTTTGCCCGCCTGGCCGCTCTGGGTATGCGCATCTTGCCCGTGCCGCGCCGCGCCGACGGGCCGGACCTGGAGGTCATGGCGCGCTACTGCGAGTTGCACAGCCCGAAGCTGTTTGTGAGTGTGAGCGTGTTCCACAATCCCACTGGGTACTGCCTGACGCCGGGCAGCGCCCACCGCGTGCTGCAACTGGCCAATGCCCACAACTTTTACATCGTGGAGGACGACACCTACAGCCACATCGCGCCCGACCATGCCACGCGGCTGTGTGCGCTGGACGGCCTGCAGCGCACCATTTATGTCAGCGGCTTTGCGAAAATTCTGGCACCGGGCTGGCGAGTGGGTTATCTGGCGGCGCCTTCTGGCCTGGTCGAGGCATTCATCGACACCAAGCTGCTGGCCACGTTAACCACACCCGCTCTGTTGGAAAAGGCGCTGGCCTGGTGTATCGAGCAGGGGCAACTGCGTCGCCACGCCGAGCGCATCCGTACCCGACTGGATCAGGCGCGCGGGCGCAGCGTTAAGCTGGCAATGGCCCACGGCTGCAGCTTTGCCTCGCCACCGGCCGGACTGTTTGGTTGGGTGGAAACCGGTGTGGACACCGACGCGCTGTCGCAGCGCATGCTCGATGTGGGCTACCTGCTGGCCCCCGGCGCCCTGTTCCACGCCGAGCGCCAACCCAGCACATTAATGCGAATCAACTTTGCGACCACGCAGGACGCACAGTTTTGGACTGCGTTTGAGCGGCTTCGCGCGGAACAGTGAGGGCCGTTTTGGCGCAGTCCGGTCAGGCGCTCGCCAGCGTGCGCAGCAGCGCACGGTTGACCTCGTCGGAGGGCATTTTGTGGGCCCTGCACACGTCGTGGATCATGTGGGTGTTGCTGGACTCCAGCGCGGTGGCCACTTCCAGCCACGGGGCGTAGGGCCCCGTTTGTCCGACGATAGCCGAGGCAATGCGCCCGGGCAGTGGTAGCCGGTGCAGTGCGGCGCCCAAGGGCTCGCCTAACAGCAAATCCATCTGAGAAAGGACTCCGCACAGGAACACCTCGCGGCGCAAGTTGTCTTCAATGCCCGCATCGGCCAGCCGATCCATGATGCGCGCGCGCAGCACCATGGACCAGCGGATGGGGTCCAGGTTGGGGTCGCTGCTGGCGTGGGGTATCTGTTCCATCAGCCAGTTGCGCAGCTTGGTGTAGCCCATCACCATCAAGCCCTGTCGCACGCTGCTGACCTCGCTGCGGGAGCCCAGATGGGCCGAGTTGGCATAACGTAAAAAACGGTAGGTGAGCAGGGGCTCATTGCCCAGCAGGTGCTCCAGTGCTTCCATTGATTCGTCGGCCTCAATGGCCCGTACCAGCGCGCGCAGCGCTTGCCGTGACGGTTGAATTTGTTGAAATCGGTAGCCATGCAGGATTTCTTCCAGTGGCCAACCAGCCACACCCCAGATACCCTGACGGTCCAGGGCGTGCTCCAACAGTGCCTTGCTCGCCAGACCCTGGTACAGACTGTCTTGAACGACGGGGCTGCGAAGGCCTTGCTCTGTGTCCATGCCGCCATCCAGGTTCTGACGCAGTGACACACGCAGAGCCAACAATGCTTCCTGGGGGGTGAGCATGCGCAGGGTTTTGTGAAACAGGGGTGCAATCGCCCCGTCCATCGCCTGCCCGGCTTCGCCGGACCAAACCAGCGTCATGCCGCGCTGCTGGGATTTGCGGACCCGGCCGGCAAAAAGCCCGTCGGCCATAAAAGGGTCCTGTACCTCGATCCAGAGGTTCCTGGGTGCGGGTTGTTCCAAAAGACTGCCCAGCAGCGCGGCTGCACGCACGCTGAGCAATAAGGGCGCAGCCGTCTCTGGCCACAGTTCGGAAATGGCGTCCAGCAGATGCCGACCATCGACCGCGCTGGCGTTAGCGGGTTCAATGAACAGGCGCACACCAGCCAGAGTGCGTTTCTGGTTCCAGATTGCTTCGTAGCCGAGTGTGACGCTACCGAGAACCGATTGGGCCATGGTGACTGCGTCGGCGGACTGATGGCCTAGCTGATGAAGTTGAAAAGCGACAGCTTTTGCACTTGAGCATAAGACTGCAGTGCCGCCTGGTAGCCGGTTTGCTGGTTTTGGAAATTTGACACGCCCTTGATCATGTCAAGGTCTTCAGCGCGCGAGCGGTCGCTTTCGACCTGAATACTGCGCTTTTCCTGATTGGAAGAAATCCGGTCAGCGCGGTTCAACAAGTCGCCGGCCTGACCGCGGGCCGAGGAGACGCGAGACATGCCGATATCGACGTTGTGCAGCGCCTGCCCGACAGCCTGCGTGGCGGCATTGGCGTCCACTGCGTTGCCAATGTCGCGGATAGCATCGTCGAGCACGCTGAAGACGCTGGGTCGCGGGTCCAGTGCAATGGTGTCACCCACGGCGGGCTTGCCTGTGATGTTGACCGATAGACCTGGAATGGCTGTGACTGCAATATTGGCCGAGCTGCTGCTGGGATAGCTCGCAGAGCCGCTGAATGGACCGCTAACGTTCGGGTTCTCTGCAATGTTGTAGGTCACCGTGGTTGTACCCGGCACGGTGGTAGTGTCGACTAGGCCAATGCTGATGGAGTAGGCGGAGCCGGTAACCAGTGCCGGATTCGTCAGCACCACACCGGTGGTTCCGATGGCATGTGCTGGGGCGGTAACCGTGGTCAATGTGGCGTTGAAAACGCCGTCACGCGCAGGCAAGTGCATGAATGCGCGGTCGCCATCCAGTGCGTAGGGTATGGCCACTTCATTACCGGCTACCTGGCCGGGCTGACCGGCAAATGTGTAATCCTGTGGCAGAGTCTGCGGGCCTACAAACGGTGCCAGTGCGCTGCCCAACGCGCTGAACAAGGGCAGGCCGTTGGTGTCCTTGCGGTTGGCCAGGGCAAACACCTGATCACGATAGCCGGTCAGTTGCGTGGCAATTGCCGCGCGTTCTTGCGCGGTGTGGGATCCATTGCCGGCCGTGACCGCGAGTTCACGGAAGTTTTGCAAGGCATCGGTGACGTCGGCCAGGGTGCTTTCGGCCTGCGCAATGGAGTTGCGTTGGGATTCGAGTGCACGTTGGTCAGTCTCGATGCGCGCCAGGCGGGTGATGGCGCGCTCGGCCTGCGCCGCACCTGTGGGGTCGTCGCTGGCACGCACGATTTTTTTTCCGGCGGTCAGGTTTTCCTGCAAGCTGGCGAGGGATGACTGCCGGTTCATGATGTTGCTCAACGCGGTGTCGTAAGCGTTGGCAGAGCCTAGTCGCGTGAATGTTGTCATGGTGAAATCTCCTGCAGGCCCCGGTTCAGCGGCTCAGGTTTTGGATGAGCGTGTCAAAAATGTTTTGCGCGATCTGGATCATTTTTGCCGAAGCCTGGTACGCCTGCTGGTATTGCAGCAAGTTGGCGGCTTCTTCGTCCAGATTGACGCCCGAGACCCCGGCGCGGTCGCGCTCCACATTGGTTGCAATGGTCGCTGAAACCTTAGCCGCGTAGTCGGCACTTTGGGTGCGTATGCCAATTTGCGAAATCAGTCCGGCATAGCCATCCGTCAAGGCCGCGCCGTCAAACATGGCTACGTCACGGAGGTCCATGATGGCAGTGGCGTTGCCAGCTGACAGGGTCGGGTACAGATTGGCGTTCACCGTGACGGTGTCGCCGACTTTGGGTGTGCCTTGCAGGGTCAGCGACCAGTCGGCCAGCGGTGGACCGGTTACCGTGGCTTCGATGGCCTGGCCTGGTGTGTAGGTGTAGACGGTTGCGCCCTGGTCGCTGCGGGTGTAGGTGTTGGAACCGGTGAACGTCAAAACGACACCCAGAGTAGCCGGGGGATTGCTGCGCGCCGCGATGGAAACCTGCTGCAAGCTGCCGGTGTTGGCCGTGCCCATGGTGGCAGCCACGGGACTGGCGACCGCCAAAGCGCGCGGCGTGGAAAACACACTGGTGATGTTGCTGGCCGAGCTGGTAAAAGGTTTGATCAGGAATCGGTCCCCTGCGGCTGCACCACCGGCTTGTGCAATATCCAAACCGTCAATATTGATGGGGTTCGTTACAGAAGTGTCAAACGCAGTCACCGCCCCATCGGAGCGGCGTGTAACAGTTCCCGCGGTAGCGTTGGTGTATTGAATTTCGTAGTCGGATGCGGCAAATTTTGAGGTATCGGAAATACTCAATGTCAGAGTTGCTGCGCCCGAGTTCAATATCGCCGGAGCTTTGGGAATCATGACATTGCCATTGCCAAAAACCGTGGGGCTGAACAGGTCGCCACCCGGATTGCCATCCAGATCCAGTCCCAGCTTGTGCTGGTCGTTCATGGCCGTTGTCGTCGCCAGCGTCAGGCGGCCCAGCAGGTTGCGTCCTTCATTGAGATCACTGTTTTGAAAGCGCAGAAGGCCTGAAACCTCACCGCCGCCCAGCATGTTTTCATCGAGTGACAACGGTGTACCGGCGCGCATAACTGCCAGCTTGCTGGTGCGCGAGTCTCCAAAGTCGTCATTGACGATGGCAACCGTGGACGCCGAGTTGCCAAGGACCAGTTCCTGGCTGCCGGCGATGTAGAGGCCGACTGAGCCGTCATCGGCCTTGACCGAGGTGGTCTGCACGTACTGGTTGAGTTCTTTGATGAGCTGATCGCGTCGGTCTAGTAGGTCATTGGGCTCCTGCCCGGTACCCTGAACCCGGGTAATTTGGCCGTTAACGGCGGCAATGCTTTGCGCCAGGCTGTTGATGGTGGTGACTTTTTGCGCGAGCTCCTGCGCAACACCAGTTTGCAGGTCATCGAGCTGTTGCGATGCTGACCGCAAGCGGGCGGCCGTCTCGTCGATGCGCGTCAACACAACGGTACGGGCCGTCATGTCAGTGGGGGCGTTTGCTACGTCGGAGAACGCGTTCATCATGTCGCTGATGGATGCACCGAGACCTTGGGTTCCACCTGCAAAAATGCCTTCAAGTTGGCGCAGCTTGTCAGAGCGGGTGGCATCGGCCGATTGGGTCGATGCAGCCAGCGTGGATTGCCGTGTCAAAAATTCGCTGAAGTTGCGCTGGATGGTCAGAACGCTCGCGCCCTGGCCCACATAGCCACTGCTGGAGTATTGTCCGGGAACGGTTTCCAGCACCACCCTTTGCCGCGAATAGCCGGGCACATTGACGTTGGCAATGTTGTTGCCAGCGGTCTGCAGTGCCACCTGGTTGGCTTGAAGAGCCCGGGTTCCGACGTTAAGTAAGCCCATGGTGCTCTCCCCTTAGGCCTGCGCCCGGCGTATGGCCAGAGTCGTGTTGATGGCACGACTCAGTTTGGCGGCATAGTCCGGGTCGGTGGCGTAACCGGCCTTTTGCAAGCCACTCGCAAACGATTGTGCAGAGTTGGCCTGGTCCTTGATCTTGGCGTAGCGTGGGCTCTCGGAGATCATGCGCGCATAGTCCTTGAACGCGTCGGCGTAGGAGTCGTATGCCCGAAATTTCTGCACGCACTTCTGGGGCGCGCCATTGACGTACTCGGTGGTGGTAACCTCCGCAACCTTGCCGGTCCAGCTTGCGCCGGCTTTGATGCCAAAGAGGTTGCACGATGGCGTACCGCCTTTGAGCTTGATCTCGTGCTTGCCCCAGCCTGTCTCATGACCAGCCTGGCCCAGCATGAAACCGGCGGGAATTCCCGTCTTTTTTTCAATGGCACTGGCCACTTCGGAATGCTGCTTGACAAAATTGGCCTGGCTTTCGGTTGGTGCGCGTGCGGCCTTGGCAACTTGTGGCGTCGTACCCCCTTGAATCGACGCTTTGGCGGATTTCCCGGTGGTGCCCGGCACCGCATTTTGACCTGTTACGGCGGTCGCCCCGTCCTTTGCCGACCCAGCCATTTGGCGAGTCAACTGCAGGGCGATGGTGTCGGCCAAGCCGCCGGGCTGACCGGACATCTGAACGGCAAACTGCTGGTCCAGCAAGTCGGTCCCCAAGTCCCCACCAGGGCTGTCCAGCATGCCCGACTTCATGGTGGCCTCGCGCATGCTTTTCATCAGCTCGCGCATGAACAGTGATTCAAACTGCTTCGCAGTTTCCTTGATGGCGGCCGGGCTGCTCTTGCCCGCTTCCATTTTGAGATTGCCAAGCGATTGGGCATCTGCCGCCAGTGACTGCATGCCGGAATTGGATACTGAGCCGTAGTTCATATCAAATGACCTCCAGTTCCGCGTTCAAAGCACCCGCTGACTTGATGGCTTGCAAGATGGCCAGCAAATCCTGCGGTGTTGCACCCAGCGCGTTGAGTGCCTTGACGACGTCTGCCAATTGTGCGGCGGCAGGCAGTTGAATCAACTTGCCAGCCTCTTGCTTGATCTCGATGTTGGCCTTTTCAGCCACAACAGTCTGTCCCTGAGACAGCGCGTTGGGTTGGCTGATGACGGGTGTGGAGCTGATGCTGATCGACAGATTTCCGTGCGCGATGGCGCAAGCCCCCAGCGACACGGCCTGGTTGAGAACGATGGAGCCTGTGCGGGCATTGATGATGATCTTGGCTGCCGCAATGGAGTTTTGGATCGGGAGTTCTTCCATTTCAGCGAGGAAGTTGACGCGGTCATTGGCGTTGGTGGGCGCAGTGACCTTAATCGTGCGGCCATCCAGGGCTTGGGCTACTCCTTCGCCAAACTGGGTGTTGATTGCTTGCGCGACTTTTCGTGCGGTCTGGAAGTCCGAGGCATTAAGGCTCAGGTTGATGCTGGGGCCGTCTTGCAAGGATGTTGGGACCACACGTTCAACCTGCGCGCCGTCGGGAATGCGGCCTGCGCTCAGGTGATTGACCTGCACTTTGCTGCCGCCAGCTGCTGCACCCGCACCGGCCACGATCAAATTGCCTTGGGCGAGTGCATAAATTTCCCCGTCCGCACCTTTCAGTGGTGCGGCGATCAGTGTGCCGCCTTTAAGGGATTTGGCATTGCCAACGGACGAAACATTCACGTCCAATAGCTGTCCGGGGCGTGCAAAAGCAGGCAGCTGCGCGGTGACCAAAACGGCGGCCACATTCTTCATCTGCAATTGGGCAAGTGTGGTGGCGGTCAGTGTGATGCCCAGTTGCTGGAGGTAGTTGGCCAGTCCCTGTGTGGTGTAGGGCATCTGCGTGGTCTGGTCACCGGTGCCGTCTAATCCTACGATCAGACCGAAGCCGGTCAACTGGTTGCTGCGCACACCCTCGATGGAGGCAACTTCCTTGATGCGCATGGCGTGTGAGGCGCTCGCCCCGCCTAAGAGCACCACCAGGCACAGGTGGCCCAGCAGCCGAAGGCCGGTGGTTTTTGCCGATGTGGTCCAGGTGGTCATGTGCTGAGTTGGTTGGTGGGTTGACCCGGGTGGATCAGTTACCCCTCGGCACTATTCTGGATAACTTTAGATCGGTTGAAAGCTTAAAAAGAACCGGGAAAGCCAGCCAACTGTCTGCGCTTCGCCCTGAGCGCCGCGTCCACGGGACTCAACCCGCACATTGGCGACCTGGGTTGAGCTCACGATGCTGCCGGGCTGGACCAGCCGGGGGTCTACCGTGCCGGAGAAGCGCAAAACGTCCACATTCTGGTTCACGCCGATCTGCTTTTCGCCCGCCACAACCAGGTGACCGTTGGGCAACACCTCGATAACCGTGGCGGTAATCGAGCCCGAGAATGTGTTGGCGCTTTCGGTGCCGCCCTTACCCGTGAACGCGTTATTGCTGCTGGCGCCAATGCCCAGCTTGCCTAGACCTTCCGGACTGTTGAACGGCAGAGCGGTTATGTTGGAATCGATGGTGCTGTTCCGGTTGACCGTGGACGTGGACTTTTGGCTTGCCGATACGTTTTCCACAATTTGAACGGTGACGGTGTCACCCAAGGCGCGGGCACGCCGGTCTTCGAAGGCCGGGCGGTAACCTGCCGTCTGGAAGAGGCTGCCCGTGGCCGGTTTGGCCGCGACGGGTACAGGCAAAGGCATCTGGCTGACCCTGGGCTCTGCGAAATCCACCACCACCTTTTGCGGGATTTGCTGGCAGGCTGTCAAAGCCAGCGCTGCCAGGACTGCAGTGACAAAATGGCCTGTAGCCCCCGTACTAATTGCGTGAATCGCTCTGTTTTTCATAGCACACCTCATAACTGACCGAGCTTCTGGAGCATCTGGTCGGATGTTTGAATGGCCTTGGAATTCATTTCGTAGGCGCGCTGGGTCTGGATCATGGTGACCAGTTCTTGCACCACGTTGACGTTGGAGGTTTCCACGAAGCCCTGCATCAGGTTGCCCAATCCATTCGCACCAGCGGTGCCAACATTAGGCTGACCAGACGCCGCGCTTTCAGCGTAAATGTTTTGCCCCTTGGGCTCCAATCCAGGTGGATTGACAAAATTTGCCAGGGTGATGGTGCCGATTGACTGCGGTGCCGTGTTTCCAGGGATCGAAGCAGACACAGCGCCATCTGCTGAAATGGTGACTGATGTGGCGTTGGCGGGTACGGTGATGCCACCCGAAATGGGCAGCCCGTTGGAGTTCACCATGCGGCCCTGGTTGTCAATCTGGAAGGCGCCATCACGGGTGTAGCCAATCGTGCCATCGGGCATGGTCAGCTGGAAGAAACCATTGCCCTGAATGGCGACATCCAGGTTGTTGCTGGTCTGTTGCAAGTTTCCCTGGGCAAAGCTGCGGGCTGTAGCGACTGTGCGCACACCCAAGCCAACCTGCAGGCCGGTGGGTAGGGTGGACTGCTCGGACGTGCTCGACCCCACTTGCCGCAGGTTCTGGTACATCAAATCTTCAAATACAGCGTGCGACTTTTTGAAGCCGTTCGTCGACACATTGGCCAGATTGTTGGAGATGACGTCCAGCTGGGTTTGCTGGGCCTCCATGCCTGTTTTGGATATCCAGAGTGAATTGATCATGGCGTTTTCCTGTGTGTTGTCACCGACTGGGCGCCGGGGTTAGCCCTGCAGGCCGAGCAACTGGCCCGCGGAGCGGTCGTTGGATTCGGCGGTTTGCAGCAGGCGCATCTGGGTTTCGAACTGACGGGCAGTCTGAATCATCCCGACCATGGCTTCAATCGGGTTGACGTTGGACCCTTCGAGCGACCCAACCTGAAGTTTTGCGGTGTCGTCGTTGGGCAGTGGGTCGCCCGACCGGGCCCGAAAGAGGCCATCCGCACCGCGACGCAATGGATCTTCGGTGTTGGGGGTGGCCATCTTCAGGCGGCCGATCGTATTGGCGGGTTGGTTGCCGACCTTGGCGCTCACCGTGCCGTCGTTTCCAATGGATACAGTGGCTCCGGGAGGTACGGTCATTGGCGCGCCGCCGTTGGAAAGGATGGGCAGCCCACCGGGGCTTACCAGTGTTCCGTCAGTCGACACTTCCAGATGACCATTGCGCGTGTAGGCCTCCGTGCCGTCGAGTCCCTGCACGGCAAACCAGGCGTTGCCGTTTGCCATGACATCCATGCCACGGTCCGTGCGTTGGGCTGGCCCTGCCCGATCCAGGTAGCCTGCGGTTGCCTCCACGGCGAAGACACGCGTGCTGGCGCCATCTCCTTGCAGGGGAACGGCGCGGTAGGTAGAAAGCTCGGCTCGAAAGCCGTTGGTCGATGCATTGGCCAGGTTGTTGGACAGGACCGCCTGGCGACTCGCAGCCGCGTTGGCGCCCGACATCGCGGTGTAAATAAGGCGGTCCATGGTGGTCTAGCTCCAGTGGGTTGGGTTTAACGCAGGTTCACAAGGGTCTGCAAGACCGTGTCCTGGGTTTTGATGGTCTGTGCGTTGGATTGGTAGTCACGCTGCGCCGTCATCATGGCGACCAGCTCTGCGGTGAGGTCGATATTTGAGGCCTCCAGAGATCCTGAATTGATGGTGCCAAAATTACCTTGTCCAGGGGCGCCTTGAATGGGCTGGCCCGAGGTTGGCGATTCAACCCAGTTTCCTTGTCCCACCGGCTTCAAGCCCTGCACATTGCGGAAATCAGCCAATGCCAGCTTGCCAGTCGATTGACTCTGACCGTTGGAATAGCGTGTGGTGATGACGCCTTGTTCGCTGATCGAGATTCCGGTCAAGGTTCCTGCGGTGTACCCGTCCTGTGTCAAGTCTGATATGGCAAACGACGTTCCATATTGAGTGGCCTTGCTCACATCCAGCGTGACGGGAAATGTAGCTATGTTGGGGTTTGTGGATGTTAGCGTCATGGAGAGTGGCGCTATCGGCGTCAGGATGTTGCCCGACTTATCAAACGTGAGCGAGCCCAGATTTGCGCCCGCAGGAGTCCCTGCAGGGTCGCCATCGTATATGTCCCAAGCATCGGCCGCAGTTTTGATGAAATACATCTTGACGGGAACCGACACACCTTGTGCGTCGAAGGCATTCATCGTTGTCCCATATGTGGAATAGGGCGGAAGCATCGACGCCGAAGGCGCAGCAGGCGTCGCGATCGCGGCCCGAGCATCCAGATTGAACCCCGCGGTGATTGCACTTGTGGCCTTTGCGGCAATGGGTGCGCCGGTTGGTATAACCAATTTGGAGGGCGACGCGCTGTAGGATGTGCCGGTTGCGTCAGGTAAAAAACCCATGACGCTGGCTCCTGAATTGGTAATCAGGTTGCCTTTGGAGTCCAGCTTGAATTGACCGTCGCGGGTGTAAGCGGAGCTTCCGTCCTTCAAGGTCAGCTCAAAGAAGCCGCCGCCATTGATTGCGCAATCCAGATTGTTCCCGGTGATGTTGATGGTGCCTTGCGAGAACTGCTGTGAAATGGTGGACACCTCCACGCCAATACCTGAGCCACCGGCGCCGCCGCCGCCGCTGGGGCCAATGGCAGACGCAACGACTGCGGAAAATTCTGCGCGAGATGACTTCGCGCCGACTGTGTTGGAGTTGGCAATGTTGTTGCCAATCACATCGAGGTTCTTGGCGGAAGCATTTAAGCCAGAAAGGCCGGTCTGGAAGCTCATGATTTAGTCCTTGGAGAAGCGGGTTGGGATTGGTACGGTTTGCTACAAGAGTGCTTGAACCGCGTCGTAGGTCACGGTAGCGCGGCCTTTGAGCTGAATGTTCATCGTGTTGCCGGCGGTGCTGATGCCGGTGACAGTGTCTACCGCAAGAGCCGTCGCGGCCACTGCTTGCTTTCCGCTCGTGGCGATGACCTTGAACGTCGGATTACCGGCGTCCTTGTAATTCTTCGCATCCCATTCGAATGGGACGCGACCCGCGGTTTGTGCTCCCAGGCTTAGCGTGTCCAGCAATTGGCCCCCGGGGGAAAGTACCTGAACTTGCACACTGTCCGCGTTGCCGGACAAGTCGATGGCACCTTTGGCCTTGCCTGCGTCGATCGATAGGGTGTTGCTTTGCACCATCACGTTGTGTCCGATCATTCCTGCCCCTTGCATCATCTGCATAGAGGTGAACTGCGCTGACATGGATTTGATGGTCTCGTTCAATTGACTGATGCCAGAGACCGTGCTGATCTGCGCCATTTGGCTGGTCATCTGCGCGTTGTCCATGGGGTTCATCGGATCCTGGTTTTTCAGCTGCGCAACGAGCAGCTTCATGAACCGGTCTTGCTGCTCGGTTGCACTGGTTTGTGCTCCCATGGCGCTGGACGCTCCTGCGCTGGTGATCGGGGTGGTGGTTGTGTTGACGGCGGCTACCATGTTGGACTCCGATTGCTTTATTGACCCATTTGCAGGGTTTTCAGAAGCAGCGTCTTGGCGGTGTTCATCACCTCAACATTGTTCTGGTACGACCGAGAGGCGGAAATCATGTTCACCATCTCCTCAACGGGGTTCACGTTGGACTGGGTCACGTAGCCGTCGGCATCGGCAGATGGGTGTGACGGGTTGTGTACCTTACGTAGCGGCTCGTTGCTTTCCTTGATGGCATTCACGCGCACGCCGGACGATGCATCCGACCCCATGGGAACGGTTTCAAAAACTACCTGCCGACTTTTGTAGCCCTGTCCGTCCGGCCCCGCAACCGCGTCTGCATTGGCCAGGTTGCTGGCAACCACGTTGAGGCGCTGGGATTGCGCGCTGACCGCGCTACCCGAGACATTGAAGATTGAAAACATGGACATGGTGTTTCTCCGCAGGCGTCTGATTTGGTTCTATTGACCCTGAATGGCGCTCAAGATTGTCTTGGACTGTCCGTTAATAAAGCGCAGGGTGGCTTCATAGCGAACGGAGTTGTCCACAAAGTTTGCCCGCTCGCGGTCCATGTCGACACTGTTGCCGTCCATTGCGGGTTGTGACTGGGTGGTGTAGGCCAGTGCCGAGTCTCCCAAGCTGGTGGTTGAGGCCTGCAATGCAATGTGATTGGCATGCGTCCTGCTCTGGGCCGCTGCGCTGGAAGTGAGTGGCAGTGTGGCTGTGCTGGTGCCTGTGGCCGCAGACATGGCGTCTTTAAAGTTGACGTCGCGTCCGGCGTAGCCTGGTGTGTCAGCGTTGGCGATGTTGCTGGCAATGACACGCTGCCGTTCGGCGCGCACGACCAGAGCTTTCGCATGAAAGTCCAGTGCATTGGTCATATTGGCAAACATTGACTACCTCCGAATGGATTGGCGAACCGTCTGGGCGCACCCAGTGGGTCGGCGTGGAGCAATTATGGAAAAACCTTTAATTTTTTAGCCCTGAAATATGGGGAGGAAAGCGGGCTATTTGCGGGGTTAGTGTTGACTGAGGCTGTCTATAGTTGATTGGCCTGAACTCCCGGGTTGCAAGTGTTGAGCACTTGTGGGGTGGGCTCAACTGGAGAATTTTCATGCTTTTACTTTTGCGTCAGTGCATGCACCGAGGTATTCGCCCCCTGGTTCTGGTGACGGCATGCGCTACCCTGATGTGTGAAGCAGCACTGGCCCAAGGCACCGCCCCGCACGATTTTGAAGCGCTTGCGCAGGATTGGCTTCGCGATGCGACAAATTCGGCGCAATCAAGTGGTGGATCGGCCCTGCGCTTGGAGGTTAAAGTTGGCAATCTGGATAGCCGCTTGAAATTGGCCCCATGTGGAAACGTGGAGCCTTATTTGCCACCGGGCTCACGCTTGTGGGGGCGTACTCGCATTGGCTTGCGATGCATTGATGGCGTCAGCCGTTGGAACGTTTCTTTGCCGGTAACGATCAATGCTTTTGGCAAAGCCTGGGTGATCAAAGGCAGCGTTCAGCCCGGTGCGGCCATCACTGAAGATGATGTGGTTGAGGCTGAGGTGAATTGGGCTGAGGAATCCAACCCGGTTATCAAGGACCGCGGTTTGTGGGTTGGCCAAACTGCAACCCGTATGTTGACGACGGGTCAGACCTTACGCCAGGGCATGGTCAAGCCGTCACAGGTTTTTCAGGCCGGATCGCAGGTTCGCGTTGTCGCAGAAGGGGCGGGCTTCCAGGTTTCATCTGATGCGCAAGCCCTTTCGGCTGGCGTTGTGGGTCAAGTGGCAAGGGTCCGGATGGAGAACGGTCGGGTGTCCTCTGGTGTGGTACTGGATACAAGAACAGTAAAAATAGACCTATAAACAACAAATAGGCATGGAGTCCGGTGCATATTTCACTAAAGTCAGTCATGATCCGGTCGATATCTATCGCACGAGGCCACACTTATTGTGGTTTTGGAGAATGCCATGAAAATCGGTCCATCAGACAATTCACTCCAGATTCAGTCGGGAAACACCGCGGCGAATCAAAAAACGGGGCAGACTGCGCCCGCGAGTACTACCGCAACTGCAAACGCGGCGGAAAGCTCGCGTTCTGCTGGGGTTTCGGTCACTGTGTCAACTTTGGCGCGTGGACTGGAAAAAGCCGCACGCAGCGATGCAGCGGACATCGATACGCAAAAGGTCGCTTCGGTGAAAGCTGCTATTCAGGATGGGACCTACGTGGTCAATCCAGAAGCGATCGCCGACAAACTTTTATCCAACGCGCAGGAAATGCTCAATCGGACAGCCAATTAGGTTGGGTTGGGGCCTGTGCCACTTTTTGTAGGTTAGGGCTCTGATATGTTGAACATGCCTTTAGATCATCATCTGGATCTGCTGGAAGAGCGGTTGAATATTTTGGCCGCAGCGCTGATTGACGGTAGCTCGGAAATATTTCAATCCACAAGTGCCAGTCTTCAACTTCTGGCTGTGGAATTGGTGCAAATACTTGACGCAAATGGGCGAGGTGAATTGGGGGTTTCGGTTCGAGCCCATCGAATCAGATCGTTGGCCGGGGGCTTGGCTGCGGTGCGTGAAAATTTGCTCCGTCGGGCAGCTTTTGTTGACCGAGCGCTGGAACTGATTGTCCCCGCGTCACAGCAGAAATCGACCTATGCGGGGAGTCGTACATACGGTGGTCAGGCTCGGCGATCCGGCGCGTTTACAGTACTAGCAGCCTAAGCGCTCGGGCGATTCCCCATCCGGGCGATGCCCAGAATTAGTGAGAACGCATTTTTGCCCGCAGGCGGGCAATGGACTGACTGTGAAGTTGGCAAATCCGCGACTCGGTCACGTCCAAAACGGCTGCTATTTCTTTCAGGTTCATGTCCTGTTCGTAGTACATACTCATGATGTATTGCTCGCGCTCTGGTAAGCCTTTGATGGCTTTCACCAGTGATTCCCGCAACCGCTGATCGCGCAGCATATTCAGTGGATCCGCATCACTATCTGCGACATGGCGGTCCAGGAAATTGTCGTCATCTTCGTTGTTGCGCGCCATGTCTTCCAGGTACACCAATTGGGTTCCACGGACTTTGCTGAGTAGTGACTGGTAGTCCGATAGGGTCAAACCCATCTCGGCGGCAATTTCGGACTCGATCGGGCTGCGACCCAAGCGATGCTCAAGGCGCCGCATGGTGCTTTCGATATCCTTTTGGCTCTTGCGCGAGCCGCGTGACATCCAGTCATTTCCACGCAATTCATCCAGCATGGCACCGCGAATGCGCTGGGTGGCAAACGTTTCGAACTGCACACCCTGGGATGCTTCGTAGCGGGACAGCGCGTCGGCTAACCCAATCAATCCTACCTGTATCAGGTCGTCCACTTCTACGCTGGGCGGCAACTTGGCCATCATGTAATGTGCCAGCTTGCGAACCAGTGGCTGGTACTGCTTGATTAGCGCAGATCGATCCAATTGCCCCTTGACGGTATACATCAGTGGCTCCCCGCAAAATAATCCACCTGCCTGAAATACGGCCTATTTGCGTTAACTGCAAGTGAGGTGTTTACCTTTGTCAACGGTAAAGCATTTTCCATCAAACGTAACGCCAAGCGCTGGACGTCATCGTTTTGAATTTCATCGTTGAGTTGCTCGACAATATTGAGCGCCTTGACATCCTGACCCAAAAATCGCTTTGCGCAATCGCTCAAGCTCGCAAATGTCTGCTGTTCCAGCACGGGTGATGCCGAGGGTGGTTTTTGAATCATGTTGATGATGGTAGGCCTTAGTTTACCGATGATCAACAGGCGTTTTAACGAAAGATAGCTCGTAATCAAGGAAGTGCGTGTCGGCGAGACAGCGAGAATCGGTTCAACGCATGTGCCAGCGATCAAAGGTGTTAACCAGTCTACTTTACAGTAAAGAATTACCACCCCTTCTCTGGGGAACAATTGGCCTAACTGCTGCAAGCCATGGGCTTTGTGTGAGGGGCGAGCGCACAGACTTTGAACGCCTTTGCCCGCCGGCAGGACTGACCAGGAGGGCGTGTCGTCGGTCGCGTTATCGTGCCAGTTCGCATTGTCCAGAAGTTCAGCCAGCCCGGGGTTGGCATCCGACTCTTGGGTGGTTGCATCCAAAACGGTCACAGCATACCCAAAACTGACGAGTGCCAGGCACAGTTGCCAAAGCAACGGCAACTCGGCCTGCTCGTCGCCGTGGCTGACGACCGCAAGCATTCGTGGACCGCTTTGCGAACCCAATCCGAGCAAGCCTGTGGCTTGATTGGCGTGGTGTTCAAGCATCGAGGTGCCCCTTGAACGTTGATTTACCAGCAGGTTGACCGAAATAGAAACCCAGGTCGCTCACTTTGGGGTCGTAAGCGGAAATGCCAGCGGTCCGCATGGAAGCGCGAACCAACTTTTCGGAGTTGGCGGTTTCCCAATCTTCGGGGACCCTTTGACCAGTCGTAATGCCGCGCAATACAAGTTGATTGCGTATGGCTGCATCAATAGCCGGTCCGAGCTTCACGGCTTCATCTGTCTTTGAGAAAATGGTTTGCTGCGCCCCCGAAGTTTTGAATGCAGAGATGGCTTCGTCCAGCGTGTCGCCATGGCTCCCTGCGTTCAGGACTAACAGACGTTTTACAGTGGGCAAATCAAGTAACTCCAGCAATTCACGTTTACGTGGGTCGCGAGGCGCCAATCCGGTTGTGTCGATAAGGACCATTTTTTTGTTCGATAAAAGGCCCAACAAGTCTTGTAGAGCAACACGGTCGTGCGCCAGGTGCGCTACAACGCCCAGCATTTTTCCAAAGCCGCGCAACTGCTCATGAGCGCCCACGCGGTAGGTGTCCAGTGTGATCAGACCGACGCTGCCCGGGCCATGGGTGCGGGCGCACAGTCCGGCGAGTTTGGCTGTAGTGGTTGTCTTTCCAACACCAGTGGCCCCGATTAGCGCGAACACACCGCCTTCTTCTTGAATCAGTGGGCCGTCCGCATCGGTCTTCAAATTTCGTTCCAGCACGTCCACAATCCATTGCACGGACTCGGCTGCATTCATCTCCTCAGGCATCCTCTCGAGGATACTGCGCGACAGATTGGGCGAATAGCCTGCGCGAATAAGTTTCACCATCAGGTTGGCCTGGATCGGGTTCTGCCGAGCATTTCCCAGCCATGCAAGTGTATTGAACCGATCCTCCATGAGCTCTTTCATCGCGTGCAACTCGTCCACAATGCTTTGCGGTATGCGCTCGGAAGGAATGGTTGTGGGTGGCGTGGCTTTGCGGGAGGCGAGAGGCTTGGCAATCGCTTTTTCTTTCAGTTCTTGTGGCCGTTCTATATGCGTGAATTTTGCGTTTTCCTGCTGCGCAGGCGCTGGCCGACTGTCGGTTGATGGGCTGCTGCCATTCTCATGCCGTTTTCGCAGCATACGTTCGCGCACGTAGTCTTGAAACGACAGAGTGCTCATTGCAAGCTGCGTGGCGTCGTCTTCGACCTTGCTCGCAACATCCTTGTAGGTGGGCTTGGTGTCGCGTAGCGGGTTGTCGATCAGTTTTTGCGAAGGTGCCTCATGGCCATGGTCCAACGCAGCAAGGGTGTCCTCTGCCGCAGCGACCACTTCAACGCCATTTTCCGTTGGACGGTTGGACAGAATGAGGGTGTTCTCACCAAATGTCAATCGTGCTTTGGCAAGGGCTTCGCGGGAGGTGGCGGCGGTAAAGCGTTGGATGTTCATGATATGGCGCCTCTGAGAATGGGACCGATGCGGATCGTGTGAGTCTCTGGAATTTCACTGTGTGAAAGTACCTGCAAGCGGGGCGCTACGCGCCGAACAAGGCGGGCGATGGCACTGCGAATTTGATCGGGTACCAGCAGACAGGCGGGTACACCCACTTCTTCCTGTTTCAAGGCAGTCTCCGCCGCGTTGCGCGTGAGCATTTCCGCGACACCCGGGTCCAGTGCCGGGCCTGACGCATTTGCCAGTGCTTGCATCAGCAGCCTTTCAAGTCCTGGATCGATCGCAATCACGTTGAGTTCGCGGGTCGGCCCGTAGATTTGCTGAACGATGGCAGGGGACAGAGCGACTCTTACGCGACGGGCCAGTTCCGCCGGGTCCGTTGTCGACCCTGCATGCTCGGCAATGGACTCGATGATTGTGCGAATGTCCCGAATATGCACGGACTCGTCCAGCAAAAGCTGCAAGACCTTTTGGAACACGGCGATGGAAACCATTTTCGGTACGACTTCTTCTATCAATTTGGGAGCCAGCTTTGCAACGTGTTCTACGAGTTGTTGTGTTTCGGTACGGCTGAGCAGTTTTGATGCTTGAACCTGCATCAAGTGTGACAAATGGGTGGCCATGACAGTCTCGGAATCAACCACGGTAAATCCGACCATTTGCGCCGTTTCCTTTTGCTGTTCGTCGATCCAGTGCGCGGGCAGGCCAAACGCTGGATCGGTTGTTGCAGTACCGATGAGTGGAGTTGTGATCCCTCCGGGATTGATGGCCAGGAACATTCCGGGGAAAGCCTCACCTTCGCCGACGATGACGCCGCGCAAGGTAATACGGTACCCACTGGGTTTGAGTTCCAGGTTGTCGCGTACATGTACTGGGGGTGGGAGGAAACCAACTTCCTGAGCGAACTTGCGGCGAACCCCTTTGATCCGGGTGAGTAAGTCGCCCTGTCTGGTTTTGTCGACCAGAGCAATCAGCCTGTAGCCCAACTCCAGCCCTAGCTGGTCTACGGGTTGGAGGTCATCCCATGACGCCTCGCCATCGCTCGATAC
>JBAWYQ010000045.1:0-22394 GCA_037143475.1 Burkholderiales bacterium
TTCCCGTGACATCCCGTGGCGGTACGGTGGTGATTCTGGCCAAGCCAGACCCCACGCTGATGCTGGGGGCGATTCCGAAATACAAGGTTACCGAACTGTTTCTGCCGCCGACCGTGATTTACCGTTTACTGGAAATTCCGGATCTGAACATGAAGGTGGACTTCTCTTCGCTCAAGTACCTGATGTACGGCGCTGCGCCCATGTCGGTGGAAAAGCTCAAGCTGGCTTTGGACATCTTCGGCCCCGTGATGGTCGGTGGGTACGGCCAGACGGAAGCTGCGGCAGCGATCTCCTTGCTGCGCTCCGATGAGCACCTTGTCGGTGGCAAAGCGGCGCCCGATTCGCGGCTGTCCTCCGTTGGCCGCCCCAGCCCGCTGGCGCATGTCGAGATCATGGACGACGACAACAATATTCTGCCCCGAGGCCAGTCGGGCGAAATCTGTCTGCGCGGCGATGGCGTGATGCGCGGCTACTACAAAGACCCTGTCAAAACCGCAGAAACCATCATCGATGGCTGGTTGCACACCAGCGATGTGGGGCACATTGACGAAGAAGGTTTTTTGCATATCACCGATCGCAAGAAAGACATGATTATTTCGGGCGGATTCAATGTGTACCCGAGCCAGGTCGAACAGGTCATCTGGGGGCACCCCGCCGTGCAGGACTGTGCCGTGATTGGTGTGCCCGACGAGAAGTGGGGCGAAGCCGTCAAGGCTGTGGTGGAACTCAACGCCGGCCAAACCGTAACTGCCGAAGAGCTGATTGCACTTTGCAAGGAAAAGCTCGGAAGCGTCATGGCACCCAAAACCGTGGACTTCATTCCCCAGTTGCCCCGCAGCATGGTGGGCAAGGTCCTGAAGAAAGACTTGCGCGCCGAGTACTGGAAAGACTCTGCACGAAAAATCTAAGCGTTCCCTTTGAGTACCTCCACCCATTTTTTAACCTGACCACAGAATATTTATTATGAGCACTATCTACATCGCCGGCATTTCGATGACCGTGTTTGGCCGCCACTTCGATCGCAGCCTGGAAGATCTGGCTGGCGAGGCGCTGCAAGGCGCCCTGAAAGACGCCGGCTGCAAAATTTCCGACATTGGTACCGCATACTACGCCGGCATTACCAACGGCCCGCTGCAAGGCCAATTGGCAATCCCAGGCCAGGTGGTGATGAGCAAAATCGGCATCGAGCAGATCCCGATCTTCAATATCGACAACGGCTGTGCTGCCGGCAGTTCTGCTGTGCATCTGGCGATCCAGTCGCTCAAGGCGGGAGCCACCGACGTGGCTCTGGCGCTGGGCTGCGAAAAGATGAATGTAGCCGACAAGACCCGAGGTATTGCCATCATGGAAGGCGGCTGGGACGTGGCGCGTGCCGATGAGAACTACAAAACCCTGATGAAAATGGGCGAAGGCGTCGATCTGCCACCGGGCTCCGAATCCGAAAAGCCTTTCAGCAAGTTCATGTCGATCTACGCCGCCATGTGCCGCTTCCACATGAAGACCTTTGGCACCACGCAACGCCAGATCGCCGCCGTCTCGGCCAAAAACCATGAGCACTCGACGCGCAACCCCTACTCGCAGTTCCGCAAGTCGTTCAGCATTGACGAAATTCTTGCAGCGCCACCCATCACCTACCCGCTGACGCTGCCCATGTGTGCACCGATTACCGACGGTTCCGCCGCCGTGATTTTGTGCACCGAAGAAGGTCTCAAGCGCATTGGCGGCGACAAGTCGCGCGCCATCAACGTTGCCGCCAGTGTGATCCGCAGTTTCAGCAATCGACGCTATGACCAACCAGAGCTCCACTTGGCGCATCTGGCCGCTAACCAAGCCTATGAGATCGCTGGTCTGGGTCCAAAGGATATGCATGTGGCCGAAGTGCATGACGCTGCAGCCATGGGTGAAATCATTCAGGCTGAAAACTTGGGCTTTGTGCCCTTTGGCCAAGGCGGTCCTGCTGTCGAGCGTGGTGAATTTACCCTGGGCGGCCGTATCCCAATCAATGTGTCAGGCGGTCTGGAATCCAAGGGCCACCCCATTGGCGCAACCGGCATTGGCCAGTTGTATGAACTGGTCACCCAGTTGCGTGGTGAAGCCGGCGACCGTCAGGTGCAGGGCGCTCGTCACGCGATTCAGGAAAACGGGGGCGGCATGATCGGTGTCGAAGAGGGTGCAGCGGCCGTACATATTCTCTCGAAGTAACTATGCAAACAAATGACGCTCCTACACTTGCAACGCTATCGCAGTGGGTAGGCAAAGAATTGGGAGTATCCCAGTGGATTACGGTAGACCAGACACGCATCAATGCATTTGCCGATTGCACGGGTGACCGTCAGTGGATCCACGTGGATGTGGAGCGTGCAGCCAAAGAGAGCCCCTTTGGGACCACCATCGCGCACGGCTACCTTACCTATTCGATGCTTGCCCAGTTCGCGTTTGAAGTATTTGTAGGCCCTCTCGGCGTGAGCCAAGCCTTGAATTACGGGGGCGACAAACTGCGCTTTCTGGCACCTGTCAAAAGTGGAGCACGCGTCCGCGACCGTATGGTCTTGACCGCACTGGAAGACAAAGGCCAGGGGCGTCTATTGGTGACCACAGAGCACACGGTGGAAATCGAGAATGAAGCCAAACCCGCACTGATAGCCAGCACCCTCGCACTGATCATTGCACCATGAGCACCGCCAAAGCCCAAATCAAACCCAAGCCCAAAGCTACCACCCCACGCAAGCAGGCCAAGCACCGCGTTGTTGACAACAGCCTGGAAGATGCCGCAGCGCGTAACACGCTGGCCGTGAGTCCCTTTGTGGGTATACGCATGGCCGACCTGGGCGAAGGCGTGCAAGCCTTGCTCAGCACCATTACCAAGGAGCCTGCCAACGCAGCCCGCCATCTGATCTCGGGCACCAAGGCAGTGGTCCGGGCGATCAAGGGGCAATCGGACTACACCCCCGATCCCAAGGACAAGCGCTTTGTCGATCCGGCGTGGCAAACCAGTGGCATCCACAAACGCCTGATGCAATCGCATGCCACGCTCTACCAGGAACTGGCAAAGTACATTGACGCCACCACCCTGGGCCCCCGCGATAAAGCCCGCGCCCAATTAGCCGCCTCCGTGGTTCTGGATGCTGTGGCGCCCAGCAATACCTTGTTCAACCCCAGTTCACTCAAGCGTGCGGTGGACACCGGCGGTGCCAGCTGGGTCAAAGGTTTCAAAAATTTTGTGCACGACATGCGGCACAACCACGGTTTGCCCGCATCCGTAGACAAGTCCAAGTTCAAGGTCGGTGTGAACCTGGCGATGACCCCCGGAAAAGTCGTGTTTCGCAACGACGTGCTGGAGCTCATCCAGTACCAGGCCCAAACCGAGACCGTGTTCCAGCGCCCTCTGTTGATTTGCCCGCCGCAAGTCAACAAATACTATGCACTGGACTTGTCTCCAGAAAAAAGCCTGATCCGGTTTGCGGTGCAACAGGGCATTCAACTGTTTGCTGTCAGCTGGCGTAATCCGACTGCACAGCAGCGCGACTGGGACATGTCAAGCTACATCGAGGCCCTCGATGCCGCCGTGGATGCCATCTGCCAAATTACCGGCAGCCCGGAAATCTCCCTTTGGGGTGCCTGTTCTGGCGGAATGACCACTGCTGCCTATCTGGGCTGGCTTGCGGCCACCGGCCAGCACAAAGTGGCCAATATCACTTCGCCCGTGTGCGTACTGGATCCGGAAAATTTCCAGGACACCACCATGGGCTTGCTCTTGACCGACGAAAGCGTGGCGGCCATTAAGGCCTCGACGCGCCGCAAAGGGGTACTCGAAGGTAGTCAACTCGCGCGCATTTTTGCCTGGCTACGCCCCAACGACCTGATCTGGAACTATTGGATCAACAACTACCTGCTGGGCAATGACCCACCGGCCTTTGATATTTTGTACTGGAACGCAGATACCACCCGTCTGCCAGCGGCGTTTCACTGCGATCTGCTCGACATCATGCAAAAAAGCCCCTACGCCCATGCCAACCGTATGACCGTGCTGGGTGAATCCATCGACATGAAAAAGGTGGATGTGCATGCCTACGTCGTTGCCGGCATCACCGACCACATCACGCCCTGGAAAGCGTGCTACGAGACGGCGCGCATTTACGGCAAAGAAAGCGTCTTCACCTTGGCCAATGCCGGACACCTGCAAAGCTTGCTGAACCCACCGGGTGCAGCCAAATCGTTCTTCTTTTCGGGTCAGGCGCAAAGCCCGGATGGCGATACTTGGTCAGGCAAGGCTGACCGACACGAGGGAAGTTGGTGGCCCCATTGGATGGCGTGGTTGCAGGCGCTCTCGGGTGAACGCGTTGCGGCACCCAAGCGCCCTGGTAGCCGCAAGCACAAGCCGATAATGGACGCTCCCGGCGAATACGTGTTCCAGAACTAAGGTTTCAATGCACTTGCACACAAGCCCCCCGACACTCCACAGCCCGCAGGGCCCCACACTGCATGCACTGTCGCTTTTAAGCGATGTGGAGATCCAACCCTCGTCGGGCTTGCACATCGGCTACCTTACCCTGGGGGAGCAAGTTCTTCGTGTGGGTATACGCCCAGGTGCACCCTCGTCGGCTCCCCCTTTGCTGATCTTCAATGGCATTGGCGCGAACATGGAGCTGGTCAACCCCCTGCTGCATGCGATGGAGGATGTTGAGGCCATCATTTTTGATGTGCCTGGCGCAGGAAAGTCGCCTCCTCCCAAGAGGCCTTACCGCTTATGCGGCATGGCCCGCCTGGCGCGCAAACTGCTGGAACAACTAGGCTACACCCAGGCGGATGTGATGGGGGTCTCATGGGGCGGCGGCCTGGCGCAGCAATTCGCCATCCAGTACCCCAATCGCGTGCGCAAACTCATACTTGCAGCAACGTCCATGGGAGCCGCCGCCATGCTACCGGGCCACCCGCGCGTATTGCTCAAGATGCTCAATCCAAGACGCTATTCCGAGCCCGGCTACATGCGCCGTATCGGCCCCAGCCTCTACGGTGGAACATTGCGGGAGCATCCCCACGCGATAGACGTTTTCACCCGGCATGTGCGTGGTGGTGATGCCAAAGGCTACCGCTACCAGCTGCTGGCGATGGCAGGTTGGAGCAGCCTGCCGTGGCTATGGCGCATTCGCCATCCGGTGCTGATTTTGGCGGGCAATGACGACCCGCTGGTGCCCCTGATCAACGCACGCTTGCATGCATTTTTGCTGCACGATGCGCATTTGCACATCATTGAAGATGGACACCTGTTTCTCCTGACCAAGGCGCATCAGATATCCCGGTTGATTGCTGGATTTCTGGACAAAAGCGAACCCCTGCACCAATAATGCATCCATGCATCCATGCATACAGATGTCGTTGAATCGCTGGCCTTTGCCAAAGGAAGTTTCAGGCCCCATGGGCACATTGAAATTTTTGGTGAAGGGCAAATGGTCACCTCCTATGCGACTGGATCCTTCAATTTGGAGGGCTTGCATGCCATGCACCAGGCACGCATCGCATTCTTGCAACGCATGCCACTGGACAATCCATGGGTGGTGATGGTGGTTTGTCACAACAGTGTCATGATGCCGCCCGAGGGTGCTGTTTTGCAACAGCAGATGCTGAAGGAAACGTTTTCACAATGCGCGCTACTCCCGCGTGCTTATGCCTGGGTTGCCAGCGGCGAGGTGGAAGGCTTCGATTTCATGGCCCCCACATTCAAGGCCAATTTCGCTGCTGCGGGCATTCCCATGCGCACCTTCCACGATCCTGTTCTGGCCGAGCAGTGGCTCATGGCGCAATTGCAGAATGCCTCGCAAAGCTAGACGCGCTATCGAGTGATTCACGGCCTCGATTCCAGCCTAGAACACGCCGCGCAAGCGGTGCAGTTTTCACTATTTTCGGAATTCTGATAGCAGCACATCTGCACAGGCACCACAATTCAAATCGCCACAGTTACCAGCTCAGTTCGCCGGTCTGGAGATTGCGGCAACTGAACATGGTGCAGAGATGCTATCTGCACACTTTTTCGCACTTCCCACGAACACCACGCGTTCATGCTTGCACTGATTTAGAGCAACCATGAACGCTTTGATTTGGTTCTAATTCACACCGTTTTTAGGAGATCCCCATGAGCTACGTCGCCCCCGTCAAAGACATGCTGTTCAACATCGAACACCTGGCCAAGATCGAACAGATTGCGCAGATCCCCGGCTTTGAAGATGCCGGCTTGGATACGGCCCAGGCTGTATTGGAAGAGGCGGCCAAGTTCACGGGTGGCGTACTGGCACCCCTAAACTGGGAAGGCGACAAGAACCCCTCCAGCTGGAAAGACGGCGTGGTCACGGCCACACCCGGTTTCAAGGATGCCTTCAAGCAATTCACCGAAGGTGGCTGGCAAGGCCTGCAGCACCCCACCGACTTCGGCGGCCAGGGCCTGCCCAAGACCATTGGTTCGGTCTGTGGTGAGATGGTCAACAGCGCCAACATGAGTTTTGCCCTGTGCCCGCTGCTGACGGATGGGGCGATCGAAGCCCTGCTGACCGCTGGTTCCGACGAACTCAAGGCCATCTATCTGGAAAACTTGGTCGCCGGAAAGTGGACCGGCACCATGAACCTGACCGAACCCCAGGCCGGCTCCGATCTGGCCGCTGTGCGCACCCGCGCCGAGCCCCTTCCCGATGGCAGCTTCAAGATCTTCGGTACCAAGATTTTCATCACCTGGGGTGAGCACGACATGGCCGAAAACATCATCCATCTGGTGCTGGCCCGTGTGCAGGGTGCACCCGAAGGCGTGAAGGGCATCAGCTTGTTTGTCGTGCCCAAGTTCATGGTCGGCCAGGACGGCTCTCTGGGTGCGCGCAACGACGTGCACTGCGTGTCCATCGAACACAAGATGGGTATAAAGGCCAGCCCCACCGCCGTGCTGCAGTTTGGTGACCACGGCGGCGCTGTGGGTTACCTGGTTGGCCAGGAAAACCGTGGTCTGGAATACATGTTCATCATGATGAACGCCGCTCGCTACGCCGCCGGCGTGCAGGGCATTGCGATTGCCGAGCGTGCCTACCAGAAGGCCGTCACTTTCTCGCGTGAACGCGTTCAAAGCCGCCCGGTCGATGGCTCCGTTGCCGCCGGCGCACCCATCATCCACCACCCCGATGTGCGCCGCATGCTGATGACCATGCGCGCTTATGTGGAAGGTTGCCGTGCCATGGCCAGCGTGGCGGCATCGTCCTACGACACTGCGCACAACCACCCCGATGCGCAGGTACGCAAAGACAACCAGACCTTCTACGAATTCATGGTGCCGCTGGTCAAGGGCTACAGCACCGAGATGAGCCTGGAAGTCACCTCACTGGCGGTGCAAGTGCACGGCGGCATGGGCTACATCGAAGAGACCGGTGTGGCCCAGTACTACCGCGACGCCAAGATATTGACCATCTATGAAGGCACGACCGCCATCCAGGCCAACGACCTGGTGGGCCGCAAGACCTCGCGCGACGGTGGCCAGAACGCAAAGGCGCTGGCTGCGCAGATCGAAGGTACGGAAGCCGAACTCATCAAGAGCGGCACACCTGACGCGCTGGCCGTGGCCAAGCGCTTGAAGGACGCGCGCGAAGCTTTTCTCGACGTGGTGAACTTCGTCGCTGCCAACACCAAGGCCAGCCCGAACGCCGTATTTGCCGGCAGCGTGCCCTACCTGATGCTGGCGGGCAATGTGATGGCCGGCTGGCAGATGGCGCGTGCCCTGCTGGTGGCACAAGAGCAGATCGCCGCCGGTACCGACCTGCCTTTCATGCAGGCCAAGATCACCACCGCGCGCTTCTACGCCGACCACCTGCTGGTCAAGGCACCCGGCGTGCGCGACAGCATCGTCGAAGGCGCCGACTGCGTCACGGCGCTGGCGCTGGAGGCATTTTGAGTACCTTACGCGCACTCAGACCTTGAAGGTAGCCACCGTTTGTGCCAAGGCAATTGACTGTTCCTGCATGCTTTGTGCCGCAGCCATCGCTTGCTCGGCCAAGGCTGCGTTCTGTTGTGTCATTTCGTCCATCTGCGCTATGGATTGGTTCACTGCCTCGATTCCAGCACTTTGATCTTGGCTGGCCTCGGACATTTCACTCATGATGCCGACAACACTCTTGACGGACGCCACAATTTTTTCCGTCGTTTGCCCGGCATCATGTACGAGCTTGCTGCCAAGATCCACCTTTGAAACGGAATCGCCGATGAGTGTCTTGATCTCTTTGGCTGCGTTTGCACTTCTATGTGCAAGATTGCGTACTTCCTCTGCCACGACCGCAAAACCCCGCCCCTGTTCGCCAGCCCGCGCAGCCTCGACAGCAGCATTGAGCGCCAGGATATTCGTTTGAAAAGCAATTCCGTCGATGACTCCGATAATGGCCTCGATCTTTTGAGAGCTATCTTTGATAGATGCCATGGTCTTCACGACCTGTTCAACCTCAGATCCGCCTTTCAATGCATGGTCTGAGGCCGAGAGCACCAAGGAGTTGACCTGGCGAGCATTGTCCGCATTGCGTTTGACTATCTGCATCAGATCCTCCATCGATGACGCCGTTTCATTCAGCGCGCTGGCTTGCGATTCAGTTCGCGATGAAAGATAGGCGTTTCCAGAGGCGATTTCAGACGATCCTGCCATGATGGAGTCGGAGCTATGGCGCACATTACCGACGATATCGGAGAGACTTCCATTCATTTGTCGCAATGCCTCGAATAGCTGCCCAATTTCATCCTTGCCTCGCGACTCGATTCGCGATGTGAGGTCGCCCGTTGCCACGCGACGCGCAACATCCACGGCCTTCTGCAGCGGCCCCGTAATGCCACGCGTCACCCACAACGCACCGGCACTGCACACGAGCACGGAGACCCCTGTCATTACGAAAATCAACCAGCGGGCACTGTCTTGGGCGTGTTGTCCGTCTTCAGCCGCCAATTGGGCAAAGTTCTGATTGAGTTCAATCAGTCCATCGAGTTGGGCTTGAATAGATTGGCTCTGCCGCCGCACCTGGTCATCAATGCGCGAGAAAGATCGGGTGCCCGCCACAAGCCGATCCCAGTCCTTCTCCTTGGCAAGTTCTTTCAGTGTGGCAATGACTGCTGCGTTGGCATCGAGGTAAACCTTCCAGTCCGTCTGCAGCACCTCCCACCTTTGTTGCTCCTCGTCGAGCTTCGGCAACTTTTCGTACTCTGCAAAATAGGTCCGAACTTTATCATCGGCATCCAGCTTTGTCTTGAGAACATCGATGAAGAATGCATTGCCTTCCTCGACTCCCACCTGCTTGTCGGCCATGGCATCGAAGGAGGCGACGTCAAACCCCATCGCATTCCTGTTCTCGGAGATGGATGCCAACTGCCAAATGCGCATCCGCATCAGGTTGGTAATGGATGGAAGGCGCTCTGTACTCAAACTGGTCAGCTGCGCACCCACGTTGCGTGTAGCGAGCCAACCCGACGTTGCAACAATCAACAGCAATGTGGCAACCACACCGGAGAATACGACCAGCTTTAATTTGACTGACAAACTATTCATGGGATGTGATCACTTATTGACTGTGTTTCTGGGCGTTGTAACGTCAGGCCCCGGCTGGGCAGCTTGCGCAAATGCGCAGGGGCACATTGCGGAGCTGGCAATGCAGCGGACTGCAAGACGGATGCGAGTCTTACGGGATGTCTGTGCCATGGCGCCTCCTAGTATTCGGGGTGTTTCGGCCCAGAGTATTGGTCAGCAAGGGACAGCGCGATATCGATATTCCGCAAACAGCGTTGATCGCGGAAAGGCGGATAGGCGGATAGGCGGAAAGGCGGAAAGGAAATCAGCCCCATTCATAGAGGAATGCATCGGGTGGGCCACCAGATACCCTGCATCTACCAGTCCCCCAACCCGTGCTTGCAAAGTCACCCGGGCTTGTTTTTGAGACGCTGCGCTGGGCTGGATCCATGTCATGGGTACGGCCTGCAGGAATTTCCTGTACTTCTGGCAATCGAGCGAGTCCACGCTGGACAGGGGTTTCTTGAGTTCCTGGGCACCCAACAGCAGAAACCGGCACCCAACCTTTTGATCGTCAAATACCAGGGGAGGCCATAGGCGTTGATGAACCGCACCAGGTCACCCGGCATTGGCAGGCCAAAACTGGAGTCATCCGGAGGCGTAAGCCATTCGGCTACACCACGTGAGATGGATGCCGCACCTGCTAAGGGTTTCCCATGAGTTCTGCCGTGATTGCGGATTATCGATAGCAGACCATCACGATTGCCAAGACACTGCGTCCCTAGAAACAAAGGGAAGAGCATGGTTCTACAGCATACGGATGTGGAAACCGGATGGCGGTTTCTGCTACGCGCACTGGTGTTGCTGGCGGCGCTCGCGCTGGCAACGTTGGCGCGAGCGAGCGAAGTCGTGGGCCCAACACCGAAGCAAACGCTGGCCCAGACCCATATCCTAATTCTCAGCCCGGCCACCTTAGGGGGCATACGTTCCGCGGACCAGTATGCGCAGCGGCTGCTGGAAGCGCTGAAGACCAGTGGTGTCGACAACGCGAGGATCCACTTTGAATTTTTGGATCTGACGCGCAGTCCCGATCCGGTCTACCGCCAGCGTCTGGCGAACTTGCTGGAAGAAAAATACCGCAAGGTGCGGATGAACCTGGTGTTTACCCTTGGGCAGCCTTCCATGGACTTTCTGTTCAACGAAGGACGCCACTTGGCGCCAGATGCCATCCTGTTCGGTTGGCTGGCCCGCATTCCACCACAGGCCAACACCGCGGGGCGACGCATTATCTTGCAGTCGCCAAAGATCAATGTGGCCGGTACTTTGGACCTGGCCTTCAAGCTCTTTCCCAAGACCGAGCGCTTGCTCATCGTCCGCGGGATTGGCAGCCTTGAAGGCGTCTACGATCCTTACCTCAAAGAGGCGCTGCGGCCCTGGCAGGGCAAGGTCGCCATCGAGGATACGCGCGATCTGGACGGAGACGCCATGGTGGAGCGGGTGCGGTACCTGCCCGAGCGCACGCTGATTTTGTTCTTCATTGTTTCCAAGGATGCACAGGGGCGCACACTGGTTTCAGCCGAGGTGGGCGACCAGATATTGCGCAACAGCAACCGTCCCGTGTTCACCATCTGGGGCGTGCAGACCGGTGTCGATGGGGGGGTGGGGGGTGACGTCGTGCGCGTGGAAGAGGACGCCGCCCAGTTTGGCAAGAAGGCGGTGGATGTGCTGACCGGAGTGACCCCTCTGGCACCGGGGGTGTCGCTCGAGGAGGGGGGCACCACCCCGGTGCTGGACTGGACGCAGTTGCAGCGCTGGGGAGCGGATCTGCGCCATTTGCCCGCCAACACCATCATGCTCAATCAGCCACCTCCGCTGTGGGCCGTGTACCGGACCACCGTAATCTGGACGGCCGCGATTTTTGCACTGGTCGTTCTGTCGGCCCTGTGGCTGGTGTTTTTGAATCGCCGCCTAGTACGTGCACGAAGCGACTTGGTTGCGCTCAACGCCAATCTGGACCAGCACGTGACGACGCGCACCAGCGAATTGTCCACGGCACTAGAGCACCTCAAGCACACACAGAACGAACTGATCCAGTCGGAGAAGCTGGCGTCCCTGGGGGCTATGGTGGCGGGCGTCTCGCATGAACTCAATACCCCGATTGGCAATGCCCTGACGGTGGCCACCGCTCTGGCGGAGGAAACCAGCCGGCTGGAAAACCATATGCGGGAAGGAACGCTCAGGAAGTCGGATTTGATCGCGGGTCTGGGCAGCGCGCATGAAATGGCGAACCTAGTGGGACGCGCGATGAAGCAGGCGGCTGTCCTGATCGAGAGTTTCAAGCAGGTCGCCGTGGACCAGACCTCCGAGCGACGCCGCGAATTTGACCTGCGTGCCACGGTGGAGGATGTGGTCTGTGCGCTGCGCCCCAGTTTGCACGGCTGGCCGGTAGTGATCGTCAACGAAGTTCCCTCCGGTCTCATCTGCGACAGCTTTCCCGGACCGTTGGGACAGATTGTGACCAACCTGGTGCAAAACGCCTGCCTGCATGCCTTTTGCGGGTGCGAGGGCGGAACCGTCACCCTGTCGGTTCCCGTCGGCAGTAGCGAATCGACCATCCAGCTGGCGGTCACCGACGATGGGTTGGGCATGGACAGCGTGACCCTTGCGCACATCTTCGACCCGTTCTTCACCACCAAGCTGGGCAAGGGTGGTTCGGGCTTGGGCCTGAGCGTCTGCCACCGCATCGCCACCACCATCCTGGCCGGCGAGCTCGCCGTGGTTTCCACACCTGGGCTGGGTAGCTGCTTCACGCTCACCTTTCGCGTCCGTGCCCCGGGAAAGATGTGACATGACCGCCACGCTGGATCCCCACACGCTCATCTTCGTCATCACGGTCTTGCTGTTGTGCCGCGGCGCCAGCATGCTGTATGCGTGGTACCTGGCACGTCAGTACGAGCCGGTCCGCTACTGGGCCCTGGGCACGGTTTGCAACGCCATTGGCGCGTTGCTGGTGGGCATGGGCGAGCTTGGCACACCCTGGGCCACCATATTGCCGGGCCAGGCCATCTTGATTCTGGGCTGGGTGACCATTGATGTCGGCGTGCTCACGGCCGCACGCATACGCGTACCATGGTTTGCCGTGGGCGCCTTCTTGGCGCTGGCCTGGACTCTCATAGGGTTGGGCTTTGTATTCTTTCCCCAACTCGCCGGCCACACCCTGGTGTTCACCAATGTGCCCGCGATATTGTTCGATGTGTACACCATCGTAGCGGTCTTGCGCCAGGGCCGCAACGTGTCCGGACAGGTGAAGGGGCTGGCATTCCTGATATGCGCGATTGATGTCTCTGCAGGAATCCAGGTGCACTACATCCTCAGCCACGGCTCCGTTTCCATCTTCGAGCCGGCATGGCAGTTGACGCAGTTCTATATCGTCGCGGTCGTCTCCGTGGTGATCAGCGTCGGTCAGTTTGTCTTGCTGGGGGTGCAGCATTTGCAGGAGCGCCTGGCCCAGGAACTGGACGAACGCACCCAGACGGCCAACGCCTTGCAACAGGCCCTGGAGCAGGCCGAACGGTTCCGCCAGGCACTGGACCATGTGCCCGTGCACGTGTACATGAAAGACCTGCAGTCGCGCTTCACCTACGTGAACCTGCCTTTGCTGGAGGTACTGGGCTGCAGCGCCCAGGATGTGGTGGGCAGCGATGAGAGCCGCTACCTGGCGTCCGAGGTCGCACACCAATTGGTGCAGGCCAATGCCCGCGTTTTCAGCGGCCAGGATGTGCGCCAGGAGATCACCAATGCCGATGCGTCCGGCAATGACCGCATCTTCCTCGACGTGCAGACACCGGTCTATGGCGACCCGGCCCACACGCAGATTACGGGCTTGTGCGGCATTGCCACGGACATCACACCGCCGACGGACTGCAGGTGCTCGAACGCCTGTTGCAGGCGGCTGCCGAATCCATCCAGGTGCAGGCGCTGGCTCTGCGCGTTTCGGCCAGCATTGGCTACACCCTGTACCCCGAGGACAGTGTGGATGCCGACTTGCTGATGCGTCACGCCGACCAAGCCATGTACCGCGCCAAGGAGGCCGGCAAAAACCGCATCTGTGCCTACCAGCCGGCCATCGATGGTGCCTAGCAGTGCTCGGAAAGTTGAACACCGCGCCTTCACGCACACCGGCACTTGGCCAGCGTTGCTCCAGGACATGAACGCATAGGCAAACTCGCCTACCTCGCACTGCTGGGCGGAACTGGTTGGGCTTGGGTTTGTGAGTCAAATCTGGCTGCAGCCCTCGTGGAGTATGCGCAGGCAGCTATCAATTCAGGAGTATCTGGCGCACCCAATGGTTGGCTCTGCACGCGGCGAATCTGGATATAAACCCAGTATCATCAGGCATCCAGCCCACGCTGGTGCTACCCCTATGCCCGCCGTCGCCGCACCTCCTGCGCTAGCCCACACGCATCCGCTTGCGGGTGGTCGTAGCCGATCCCTTGCTCCTCACCGCCTTTGTGCTGGCAGATTACATTCGGCCTCACGACCGCATGTACCGGTTGCCCGGTGGCTACGTTGTCCCCAGAGCTTCACACCAAGCCGTTGCCAGCTTCACATGTCTTGGTAGGGAACGGTTGATGGAACAATCGGTTTCATCAAGGATTAGCGCCTTTAAAACCGAGACACAAGCGACTTTCAGGTCGCACAAATACGTTCTTGGCGAGGTCAATTCCAACGGTTACGATAGCCATGACTTAGCCTCTCAAGTGAGTTGATGAAAAGATTCGCCTCTCCATCTTGGCACTTTGTTGCCGTAAACCGCAACCCTTACAGGGTGCGGCTCGTTCGGGACGGGGAAGTCCCTTTCATTCGTTAGACGCCGACCAACTTCTTGAACGATGGCAACACTGCATCCCCTTTGAATGGTTTCACGATCCAGCCTTTGATACCTGCAGCTTTTCCGCGCTCCTTCATGGCGGGCGAGTTTTCTGTGGTCAGCATCACGATGCTGACTGCGCTGTTGTTCAGCTCGCTACGGACTTTCTCCGCCATCGTCAGCCCGTCCATATTGGGCATGTTGACGTCGCAGACGATCAATTTGATCGCAGGATCGGCCTTGAGTTTTACCAAGCCATCACGCCCATCTACCGCCAACGCGACCGTAAGGCCGTTCTTCTGCAAGAAGTCCCCTACTTCATTGCGAACGGTGCTCGAATCATCTACTACCAGAACTTGCGCCATAGTTAACCTCTTTACGTTAAAAAAATTCCAATTCACCCGAAGAAACCAATTCATCCACCGAAGGAAGGTTTTCAGAAAAATCCTCCGGAGACCAATCCAAATTGAAAACGAACTTCTGCTGTATCACCAGGGGTCTAAACGACGGGTCGTTGGGATCGGAGATGGTGTACTTGAAACACAACTGCGGATTGTCCGATCCAAACGATATATACCGGTGCAAGTTGTTGATAATGATCGGAACCTGCGACAGGTAAGCTCCCTCCCGAACGTTCGAAAGGTAACGGTTTTTGATGGCCCCCCAAATCAGGTTGGTGATCTCGCCCAGCAACCCGTTGAGACTGCGAAAATCATAGGCTTCGTGGGGGCTGACAAATGTCCGTCCCGCCTTTACCTGATGCATCAACGCATCTTCTTCGGTCTGCAACATCATGTAGCCGCGACACCAACTACTTTCCAAGGGAATCAGTGTGAAGATCTCGCCAAAAATCAGTCGATCGCGCACCAGATAGGGTGCCTCAACTTCAACCTGCATGGACTTGAACTGGCTGACCAACGCAGGAATCGCAATTTCCGTGATGCCACGAACCAAGGCATTCGGATAGGAGCGGCTGAAAATAAACTCTTCAATGACCGCTTGCAGCTTCGAGATCGTGCCGATGGTATACGCAGCGCTAAACAACAAGCGGTCCCGATCGACCATGTCGTCCAGATTGTCCGAAACCTCGCGACGTAGAAAGATGGGCAATTCCGGGCGCACGGCGTGGATCTTCCGGGCGAGTCCGGTGCCGCCCTGCACACTGTTCGTATAGGTTTCAGACAACAGGATGGCACCCAGATCCAGGTTGGATCTCAGCACAGCCATCACGTTGTCCGGCTGCACTTTCAGCCCCACCAAGCCATTGCTGTCGCAAAAGGTCTTGATGCTGTCAAAGCACTCAGCATTGCTGTCAAGGACCAAAACCTTGCTGACTATTTTTGCTTGTTCGGTCATATGCGTTCCTTTGAAATATGCAAACCTTGCTAAAAAAACTCAATCTCCCCGACACCCGTAGTTTCTTCGGGCATCGTCCAGTCAAAGTCTATATCTGCGTAATCACGCACACACAGCGTTAGGTGGAATTGCTTGCCACCGTCAACGGTGGCCTGAAAATGCTGCAGGTGCCCGCCGTTCAACGACTCCAAATGATTCACGCACTCGCGCTCGATAATGTTGGGCGTTGACATGCCCACATGCGGGCACACTCGGGCAAGTTCGCGGTTCAGCGTGCCACAGCAAATATTGCCGCATTCACGAATGGCATCCAGGAACACCTGATCGGTCATTTCAGTCGGATCAATATTGTTCAGGCGGGCAAAGTTAGCCTTCGTCGCATCGTCCGATGAAAAGTAGATCATGACCGACAGACGAAACACTAACGAAGCTACCGTCAGCATGACGACGGTAGTGTCCCGAATGACCTTGGGGTCGGCAAGCACAGAAATCTCGCACGCTTCCGGAGACGACCCTCCCATGCTGGCCTTGATGCCTAGCATCAGCATTTGATCAAAACTATTTCGCGCCCGGTTGCTTATCATTTGGCTTCAACTCAGGATGACAAACCGTCTTTGATTCTGTTGTTGATCAGGCTCAGTCCGGTTAGGGAGCCGATGATCATCTTCCCACCGGCCTGAAGGTCCTGGAACGTGGTGGTGGTGATCAGATCGTTTTGGTGCAGGCTGTTGCGATAGCCCTCGGACAGACTCTCGGCGCGGGCCGCCAAGGTCCGCATCTCGTCGGCCACTACCGCGAACCCTCGCCCGGAGACCCCCGCACGCGCTGCTTCAATTGAGGCGTTGAGCGTCACAATGATCATGTGCTTGACGATGGAAGCGAATTCATCATTTTTGTCGTGCATCGCCCGGTTGTGGATGATGAGCTCGTTCATGTCGTCATGCCAGCGCTCGAAGGTTTTGACCAGGTCCAACAATGCCAGAATTTCGTTCGCCAAGGACTTGCTACTGTCAAGGGCCGTGGCACTGGATTGTTGGGTTCTCTCCAGTTGTCCCTGCGCATCGGGGTGGGAGTCTTGCTGCAAACTGGCAATCTCTGACTCCAGGGCGGCGCGCTGTCGGTCTGTGGATTCCAGAAACTCCAGGCTCTCGCTCTGCTGGGCCTCCAGCATTTCCTGCCAATGCTGCGCCTGCGCCTGCGCTTCGTCGGCATCCACCATAGTGGCGAGCACACTCTTGAGCTTTAATACCCTCCACCCCAGGAAACAGGCCAGTGCGACTGCTGCGAAAAGTAGAAGCAATATTGATATTGTGTTGTCCATGGCACCTCTGTCAAATATCGCTTGGCACGTAGAAGCCCAACATGGGTTGTCTCGAAGCGCTCATCTCGATGGGTTGACGATCATAAAAGTGAAAAGACCTTAGCTTTCGACGTGTTCGGTGAAGCTGTCCGGCAGGTAGACGATGGTCTCAAACTGGCGGAAATCTGCGCCCTTGGCCGAGTCGGTAAAGCGAATCTCGATCTTGCCATTTTCGCGCTTGACGAAGTCGAGCACTGCATCCATCCCGACGCCACGTCCGGAAACTTCGGTGACCTTGTCGGCGGTGGAGAACCCGGCACGGAAGATCTGGTGCGCGATTTCCTCATCGCTGACCTGGGCGCCTGCAGCGAGCAGGCCCTTCTCCTCAGCCATCCGGAGAATCCGCGCCAGGGCCAAGCCACGTCCGTCATCGCTCAAGGCAATTTGCATCATGCCATCGCCGGCATTCATGCGCAGGCGGATCGTTCCGGCGGCAGGCTTATGAAGGGCGGCGCGGGCATCCGGGGCTTCGAGGCCGTGGTCCATCGAGTTACGCATCAGGTGCATGAACACGTTCTTGAGCAGGCCGCTTGCCTGGTTTCGGACAACGTAGCCGTTGTCCTCAACCACGATGTTAGGCGCGGCCTTGCCCAGTTCGGCGGCGAGGGAAGGCATGGAGTCAATCACGCCGACCAGGGTCTCGTTCAATTTTTCCGTGCCGATTAGGCGCAGGGCCTTGCGCACGGAATCGCGGGCAGCGACCAGTTCGTGAATGTTCGCGGTATTGACCGTCTCCAAACGGTGCAAGGATTCCTGCAGTTGATCCTTGTCCACCATCAGATAACGCTCGGTATTGCCACGGCGACCCGGTCCACGGCGACCCAGGTTGACTTCGTTGATCCGCGCGTAGCGCTCGACGGCGGTGCGTACACTCGCCAACTCGTCGAGCAGTGCCACCTCATCCCAGGCAAGATCGGGGTGTGGCTTGCGCAGCTCTTCGTAGGTTTGCTCGGATTCGTGTACGACGTTGGTCAGGTGGTTCAGGCCGTACGTGCGGGCATTGCCCTTGATCGTGTGCATGTTGCGGAACAACTGGGTGACCGCGTCTGCATTGAAATCCGGGTTCTCGCGCAGGATCATCTCGTTTTCGTCGATGAATTTGAGCGAGCTGATGATGAATTCGTGGAACTTCTCCTGCTGAACAGCAAGGATCTCCCCGATCATTTCGAGTTCCTTCTTCTGTTCGCCCGCCTCGGCGGCAAGTTTGCGCAGCTCGGTGACATCACGCACGCAGAGCATCAGGCGAACAATGGTGTCATTGCCGTCGGTGATCGGCGACCAGTTGAGGTCGAGTATCTTGACGCGTCCATCCGGCATGCGCTTCTCGACGACGCCGGCCATCAGGTGCTGATTGAACTCGAAGTTCATCAAGTCCTCGCCAATACAGGCACCGCCCACGGCTTCGACTTGCGACAGGGCATCGGCGCCAAGATCGGTATTGGAGAACACCAGATCCATCATGTCACGGCCGGCAATATTCTTGGTCTCGAAAATGGTCTCCATGTAGGCGGAGTATTCGGGGTGGATGATGCTGCCGTGGGTGATGGTCAGGATACCCTGCGGCATGTTCTGCATCATCGTCTGGATATCGTTGGTCTTTTGCCTCAACTGTGCCGAGCGTTCCTCGATCTTGGCGATCATGCTGTTAAAGGCGATGATCGTCGTGCCGATCTCGTCATGCGCCTGAATCGGAACCCGGCGGCTGAAATCGTCAGTTTCTTCGATTTCGGTAATCGTCGCGATCATGCGGCGCAGTGGGCGAGTGATCGAGCGGGCGATGAAGACGCCTCCGATGATGGAGATCAGGATCAAAACGCCGCCAATTTTGAAGATACTCGCCTGCGAATCTGATATGGAGTCCACGGCTTCTTTGGTTGCGGCAACGCTGGCATCGCGGTTGAAATTAACCATGCCTGCAACGGCATCGATCACTTGCGACTCCCACCGATCCTGAATGCGCATCAAATCTGCATAGCGCGCCATGAGTTCCTGGTGCTCTTCCTTCGTGTGCGGCTTACTCAGATTGGAAAGTAGCGCATCGAGTTGCACATTGCCTTTTTGCCATATATCGACGCTGTCGGCCAGTCTGGCCAGGATGTCTGTTTCCTCTGCCTCTTTGGGAATCTTGGCATATTTTTCCCCACCATCGTTGTACTCTGCGAGAGCATCATTGCGATCACCCCTGAACTGGGCAAACAGATCAGCCGAATTCCAGTCGTTTTCGTACTTGGCGATTTCTTTATTGACATCGCGCAGCTTAAACAGCGCCACCTGCATTTGCCCGGTCAGCAACAGTGCCTGCAACTTGGAGTCACCCAAGTAGCTCACTGTCTTCGAAGCACGTTGCATACCGATGACGCCGAGTGATCCGGTCATCGCCATGCCAACGGCGGTTGAGATAACGGCGATCCAGAGTTTTGCCTGGATAGAAAGACTTTTCTTCGGTTTGGTGTCTTCGGTTTTCATTGAATGTTCCTGTACTGGCTCGAATGGGAGCCGTCATCGGCCGGTGAGTTAAACATCTTGTTCCCGCCTTGCGGGGTATTGCATCGTAAATTTGCGATCAGGCGATGGTTTTCAGCGCATAAGCAGCCCATCACGCGACCGCAAGCCAATTTCCACCCAACTGCCGAACGGCGTCCGACAATGTCTCGGGCTTGATTGGATTGATCCGGATCAGGTTGGCAATTGACGGGAGACGCTCTGTACTCAAACTTGGCAGCTGCGCACCCACGTTACGTGTAGCAAGCCAACCAGACGTTGCAACAATCAGCAGCAATGTGGCAACCACGCCGGAGAATACGACCAGCTTTAATTTGACTGTCAAACTATTCATGGGGTGTGATCGCTTTCATTTACGCAGCAGCGCCTACTTCCACGTCCAGCGTTTCAATGCGGGCCGTAGGGTTCTGTGCAATCTCGGCGGGGTTGTGCGAGGCTGAGGTGCAGACGAACAACTGGCGACCGTCTGCTCCTCCCAGCGCCACTGCGAAAGCATCGGTGGCCAGCTGCACACGGTGGGTGATCGTTCCACCTTCTTGCACCCGGAGAATATTGTCTTTTCCTTCCGGATTGGCGACCCAGATGCCGCCCTCGGCATCGAGGCAGATGCCGTCCGGGTGAGTACCTTCGGGCAGCTCGGCCCACACGCGGCGGTTCTCTAAGTTGCCAGATGCGCCAATGTCAAACGCAGTGAGGCGTTGCGCCATGCATTCGGCCACCACCAGAGTTTTACCGTCGGGCGTTATCACCATGCCATTGGGGAAGGTCAGTTGGTCTGCGACCACCGATGCGCTGCCATCCGGCTCCACCTTGACAATGACGCAGGTGTTGACGGGTTGGTTGGCAGGGTCGAAAAAGTTGTACCCAATGTCGCCCACATACATGCGGCCCTGGCGGTCCACGATGCCATCGCTCAGGCAAAACACGGTGAGCGCGGTGAGGTCAGCGGCGGCCTGGAGCGTCTTGCCGTCCCAGCGGTAAATCTTGCGTGCGAGGGCATCGCCAAAAATCAGGGTGCCGTCGGCTGCAATGCCAAATCCGTTGGGCAGAAAGGGCAGGTCGAGCACAGTGGTTAGCGTTCCGTCCAGCTCCACTGTCTTGATGGCCTCGCCATGGATATCCAGAAACCACAGCTTGCCATCGTGCCAGCGCGGGCTTTCGGTAAATTTCAGACCTTGGTTGTTTTGAACCAGTATTTTTGTTGCAGCGGGCATGGGGATGCTTCGTAGTGAAAGAGATGGTGCAGTCTCTCTGAAACGGAGCCGCTGCGCTATCGGGATTCCGCAATTCCTGTATGCGGACCCTTGCTGCTATGCCGTGCCGGATTGGCGCCGCAGCGTATTGGATGGGAGTTCGTCGAAACAGTCTTTGTAGGCACGTGAAAATTCCCCAAAGTGCCAGAAGCCCCAGTTCAGCGCCTCCTCAGTGACCGTGGTAGACCCGGGACGTGCCTGCAGCAAGGCATGGTGCACGCGATGCAGCCGTATGCGCGTCAGGTAGGCCGTCGGGCTCAGTGCCATCACCGCACGAAAGGCATATTCCAGCGTGCGCTCACTCACGCCTGCCGCACGGCACAGGTCCGTCACATACAGGCGTTCGTCGGCATGCGCCAACGCATGACGTTCTGCGGCGCGGACAATATCGCTCTGCAGTTGAAGAGTGCGCTCACGGCGTTCGGGCTCCAGTTTTCTGGTGCCTGACAGGGTGGTTAGCAGCGTGTCTACCAGATCGGCTTGTGCAGCGACGCGCTGCTCTTTCGAGCTGTTGAAGACATCCGGGTTCTCGGTGGCCATATCCACCAGCCGTTTGCCCCAGCTAAAGATGCTCCCTGCCACATCGGCGCCCACGTGCAGTACTTCCGCCTCGCGGGGCAATTGGAAGCTGTCCTTCAATTGCCGCACTTTCAGGTGCGCACTGACATCTTCAGGACGCAACAAGAATCCGATGCTCTCGTAACCGGGGTCACTCACCAAACTGGCGCTGGTGGAGGCTGGCAACGCCAGCATGATGTCATGACGCACCTGCAAGCCATTCACGGTGCCAGTCGCCTCCGGCCCAAACGACAGGTAGGCAATCAGGTCGCCCGGCAAACTGGGGCGCGAGCGCAGGCGCAAGTTGGTACAGTGGTATACAACGATGCAGCCGTCCAGACGGATAACAACCTGCCGCGCTTTCAGCGGCTTTGACTGCAAACGCACCACATCCTGATCGATCACCTGGAATCCAGCTTGCGCCATCGACTGGTTGTCGATATCCCTGATCTCCACGGAGGGAGGGGTGAGGGACGCGGCGGCTTGGAGCATGGCGCGACTATGCGCAGTTTTGATATTCGCGTCCAGTACTTTTGAGGAAACACAACGCAAGTGCGAGCGGCTCGGCCGCACGGTGGGTGCTTTCGTGAATTCTTGGATGTAAGCAGCAGTGTTCAAATTCATCGCTTAGGCTCCTTGCAGGTGGGCGATCGTGCAGGAACGTTCCGTTCGCTGCCAGGGCCACGCTGGTGTCAAGATTTCAAAATTGGAGTGTCCTGCTCGTCGGGGCTTCGGAACTATCGGAATTCCGAAAATCTAGGGTTTGCACTTAGTACATTGGGAAAACTAGATCGGCTTTCCGCAAAGTTCAAAGTTAGGCGCTTTTCGCTTTAGTCGGGGGCAAATGCTGGGAGCGTCAGCTATTGACTCAGCTTTCCAACCATCGCAAAGTCCGCTTAAGAAGGGATTGTTCCCCACGGATCCGTCAGCTCCTGGCCATTATGTAGAGGACTCAGTTATGTAGAGGTGTCTGTTCCGAACTCGGTT
>JBAWYQ010000046.1:0-22374 GCA_037143475.1 Burkholderiales bacterium
CGTTGCGCGACGCCTTCTCGGCCATTGGAGCCCGCTGCTTTGATGTGGCCAGCAATGACAAGCTGCTCTACCACGCGGCGGCCGTATTCGCCACCAACTTCCTGCCCGTGCTGCAGTCCACCGCAGAGGACCTGTGGCACTCGACCGGCGTGCCGGCCCATCTCATTCCCCACCTGCGGGCGTCACTGCTGCAGCACGCCGTAACCAACATCACGGCACTGGGGCCGCAAGCCGCACTCACCGGCCCGGCGGCACGTGGCGACACGGCGGCCATTGCGCGTCAGGGTGCAGCGGTCGCGCAGTGGGACGCCCAAGCCGGCGCGGCCTACCATGCTCTGAGCAACCTGGCACTTCGGCTGGCGCAGAGAAAACAGGATTGATTGCCATGCACGACGACATTCCCATTCGCTACATCAACCCGGTCTTTCGGCCACCCAGCGAAGCGCAGTCGCTCATCCTGCCGGTCACCAATGGTTGCTCCTGGAACCAGTGCACGTATTGTGAGATGTACACCGCGCCACAGAAGAAGTTTGCTGTGCGCGATGAGCAGGAGACGCTGGACTCGATTGCCCAATGCGCATCGCTGTACCCAGGCCAGATTCAGCGCGTCTTCCTTGGCGACGGGGATGCGATGGCTCTTTCCACACGGCGTCTGATGACCATACTGTCGGCTATCCAGACGCATATGCCATCGGTGCGGCGCATCTCCAGCTATTGCTTGCCGCGCAATGTGCGCAGCAAGTCGGTTGAAGACTTGCGTACGCTGCGCCAGGCCGGTTTGTCGCTGGCCTACGTGGGCGCTGAGTCAGGTGATGACGCGGTTCTGCAAGCAGTACGCAAAGGCGAGACATTCGAGTCCACCCGCGAGGCGCTGGACAAGTTGGGCGAGGCAGGCATCACCCGATCAGTGATGCTTCTCAACGGCCTGGGCGGTCGCACGCTCTCACTCCAACACGCCCAGAACTCTGCGCGGTTGGCCAACCTGACCCAACCCGAGTTTCTGGCCACACTGGTGGTGAGCTTTCCACAGGGTGAGGAGCGGTTTCGCTCCGATTTTGCGCAATGGGAACCGCTCAACCAAGCGGAATTATTTGCTGAAGTGGAGCAACTGTTGCAAGGGCTGGTGCTCAAGCGTACGGTGTTTCGCAGCGACCACGCATCAAATTGGCTGGTGCTCAAGGGCACACTGGGTGCCGAGAAAGACCGTCTGCTGAAAGAAGTGCGCCACGCCATTGAAAGCCCGCAGTCTGCGCGACTGCGGCCTGACTGGGCGCGGGGGCTTTAGTCAGGCAGACTCCCCAAGACGCCGCATAGCGGTGTGGCGACGGCCCTCCACCTTGGCGGCCTCGACCATGGTTTGTCGCACAAAAGTAATGTGCTCACGCGCCGCCCGCTTGGATGCTTGCGACTCATGGCTTCGTACCACCTCCCAAATGGCCCGGTGCTGTGCCCTGATGTGTGCCCATTGCTTCGGCGAGGCATGCAGGTGGATCAGATTGTCAGCCACATGGTCTTGCACTACGCGCATCAGACTGGCTGACAGGTGGCCGATCATGGTGTTGTGTGAAGCCTCGGCAATGGCCTGGTGAAAGGCGACATCCGTGTCGATACAGGCTTGCATGTTGTCGCTGTCGTAGGCCGCTTCCAGCGCTGCAAAGGCAGCATCGATGCGAGCAATGTCAGCATCGGTGGCGCGCTCCGCTGCCAGCAGTGCCGCCTCGCCTTCGAGCATATGGCGAAACTCCAGCATGTCGCTTTGCAGCAAAGGGTGGCCTTTGAGCATGTCTTGCCAAGGGTCGGCAAAACTGGCCCGCAAACGATCCGTGACCACGGTTCCGCCACCATGTTTGGTCGAGAGCAATCCTTTGGACACCAGCTTTTGAATGGCCTCGCGCAGAGTCGGGCGCGAAACGCTGAGTTCTAGCGCCAGGGCGCGCTCCGAAGGTAAGCGATCGCCTGGCTTGAGCGAGCCCTCCAGAATGCGCACTTCAAGGTCTTTGGCCACCGCGTCGGCGATGCGGGTTACAACAGGTCGGGTTTCATTCATGATTTGAAATAAATTGGTCTGACCATTTTATTTCAAATAACCATTGCTGATGAATTAGTTTTGACCATCTAGGGTTTTCCCTATTTCACTCCTTGCAACATAGCGGTCTAATACGCCAACTAATTGGTAATACCACTTTACCAATTATCAACACCAAGGAAAATGGCGATGGACAATCACACACAGAAGCTGCGTCAGTACCCTGCCAAACCGACAGACGTCTACCTGTTTTCGACCTGCCTGATCGACCAGTTCACGCCACAGGCGGGCCTCGACACGGTCAATCTGCTGGAGCGTGAAGGCATCCGAGTGCACTACCTGGAGCAGCAGACTTGTTGCGGGCAACCAGCGCATAGCAGCGGATTTCCGGACGAAGCACGTGCCGTCGCATTGCAACAGCTGGGCTTGTTCACCCAACCCTGGCCGGTGGTGGTTCCATCAGGGTCTTGCGGCGGAATGATTCGCCTGCACTACCCGCATCTGTTTGCCAATGACCCAGAACTGCATGCCAAGGCGGTTGAACTGTCGGAGCGGGTCTATGAATTGACCGAGTTCCTGGTGCAAGTCGTGCATTTCAACCAGCCTGATTTGGGCACACCTTGTACCGTGGCACTGCACACCTCCTGCCATGCGCGCCGCGAAATGGGCTCGCACGAAACCAGCGCTGCCTTGCTCGACAGCCTGGAGCAAGTCACCGTAGTGGAGCAAGCCCGTATTGAAGAATGCTGCGGTTTTGGCGGCACCTTTGCCATGCGCTACCCCGACATCTCGGAAGCCATCGTGACCGACAAGGTGGCCGCAATCCGCGACACCGAGGCGGGCCGCGTCGTCAGCGCAGACTGTGGCTGCCTGCTCAACATCACCGGTCGGGCAGCAAAGCAGGACGAAATTGCCGGGCTCACCAACCCGACCCTGCCGGGCGAGCACATTGCGAGCTTTCTGTGGCGCCGCACCACTGAAGGAGAAACCGCATGAGCGCCGTCCTCGACACCTCAGCCAGTGCCCGCGAAAGCATTCTGGGCCGCTTGCGCTCCACCACCATCGCGGACGCGCCGGCGCTGCCCGATGTCAAAGGCTGGTTTGACGCCCACCGCCGTCATGAGGACCTGCCCCAACGCATTAGCCGGTTGCGCACGGCCATGGAAGCGGTAAAGACCGAATTCCACAATGTGACAGATGCAGATTGGCCGGAAGTCTTGCTGCGGGTTGCAGCAACCAAGGGCATTCGCAATCTACTCATTGGCACCAACACCGCGCACGGCGCAGTGTTGGAGGCGCGCCATCCGAAAGGCCTTCAACTGGTGCCTTATGCGCAACCGATAGATACCTGGCGCGACCAGTTGTTTGACAGCATTGATGCCTCCCTGACTTCGGCACGAAGTGCCGTAGCAGAAATCGGCAGCGTCATCGTGTGGCCCACGCCGTCCGAACCGCGCCTGATGTCACTCGTCCCCCACATCCACTTCGTTTTACTGGATGCCAGCACCATCCACTCCGACCTGCACTCGGCCATCTCCGCCGAAGGGTGGAGCGGCAACTTGCCGACCAATGCGTTGCTGATTGGCGGCCCCTCGAAGACGGCCGACATCCAGCAAACACTGGCCTATGGCGCGCACGGCCCCAAAGAGCTGATCGTCCTGCTGCGCCACACAACCGAGGCAACATCATGAGCCGCATCATCCCGATCCACCCGATGGACGATTTCAAGGAGCGCAGCCGCAGTGTGCTGAACGATCCGGGGCAGCGCAAGAATTTTCGCGGCGCCATGGACTTCCTGCAGGCCAAACGCAAGAGCCAGTTCCCTGATCAGGAAGAGCGCGAGGGTCTGCGCGATCTGGGCGCAGCGATTCGCCGCTATAGCCTGGCACATCTGCCGCGCTTGCTGGAGCAACTCGAAGCGAACCTGACCGCCAATGGCGTTCAGGTGCACTGGGCGCAAACATCCGCCGAAGCCAATGCCATTGCATTGGACATTGCCCGGCGTGTCAATGCCCGCAGCATCATCAAGGGCAAGTCCATGGTGAGCGAAGAGATCGAATTCAATCACGCCATGGAGGCGGCTGGCATTGAAGCCTTCGAGTCCGATATGGGGGAGTACATCGTGCAGCTCGCGGGTGAGAAGCCTTCGCACATCATCATGCCGGCCATTCACAAGACCAAGCAGCAGATTGCCAAGTTGTTCGCAGAGGAAGTGCCCGGAGTGGCCTACACCGAAGATGTGGATGATCTGATTCAAATTGGCCGTGGGGTTCTGAGACGCAAATTTGCCGACGCCGACATTGGCCTGTCGGGTGTCAACTTCGCCGTAGCCGAAACCGGCACTCTGTGTCTGGTGGAGAACGAAGGCAATGGGCGCATGTGCACCACGGTCCCCAAGGTACATATCGCCATCACCGGCATTGAGAAGATTGTGGAAAAGCTCGAGCATGTTCCGCCGCTGTATAGCCTGCTATCGCGCTCGGCCACCGGGCAATCCGTCACCACCTACTTCAACCTGATCAGCGGACCCCGCAAGCCAGGCGAGCTCGATGGCCCCGAGGAAGTGCATCTGATCCTGCTGGACAACGGGCGCACACAGGCCTATGCCGACGAACAGCTGCGCGCCACGCTACAGTGCATCCGCTGTGGTGCCTGCATGAACCACTGCCCGGTGTACGCCCGAATTGGCGGCCACGCCTATGGCACGACCTACCCGGGCCCTATCGGCGCCATCATCTCGCCGCATATGCTGGGCTTGGAAAGCACCTATCCGCTGGCATTTGCCTCCACGCTGTGCGGCGCCTGCGCCGAGGTGTGCCCGGTGAAGATTCCGATTCCAGACATCCTGGTGCGCCTGCGCAACGAGGCCATGGCGCAGCCGCAAAGTGACGAGGCAACGCTGCGCGGCAGCGGCGCGGCGCGCACCGTGGCGGATAGAGCGGTCTGGAGCGTCTGGTCGCAGGTCTACGGCCGTCTGGGTCTGTACAAACTGGCGTCCTGGTTCATGAGTCGGGGTCGCGCCATGTCACCCACCGAACAAGGCGCATGGACGCGCAGCCGCACGCCGCTCATCCCGGCTCCCAAACGTTTGCGTGACCTTTTGAAGGACAGAAAATCATGAGCGCACTGGTTCAGGCCCTTTCCCGCATCCTTCCGGCCAAACAGGTCATTACCGACAACCTTCGACGCCTGGCGTATGGCACCGATGCCAGCTTCTATCGCATGACGCCGGAAGTCATTGTTGTGGTGGAGTCCGAAGAGGAATTGCAGTCTCTGCTGCAGACGGCTCAGGCGCACGCCAAGCCGGTCACTTTCCGGGCGGCAGGCACCAGTCTCTCCGGTCAGGCGGTGACGGACAGTGTGCTGGCACTCATAGGCGAAGGTTTTGCGACTTGCGAAATCGGCCCCAACGCCGCTACGGTGCGGGTGGGGCCTGGCATTATTGGCGGCGAAGTCAACTACCGGTTGGCACCGCACGGCCGCAAGATCGGGCCAGACCCCGCCTCCATCAACGCCTGCAAGATTGGCGGCATTGCCGCCAATAACGCATCCGGCATGTGCTGCGGTACGGCGCAGAACAGCTACCGCACATTGGCCGGCATGCGCGTGGTGCTGGCCGACGGCACGGTTCTGGATACCGAAGACACGTACAGCGTGGCGCGCTTCCGCCAGAGCCATGGCGCCCTTGTGGACGATCTGGCCGCGCTGGGTACAGCCACCCGCGCCGATGCGGCATTGGCAGCACGCATTCAGCACAAATACAAGATCAAAAACACCACCGGTTACAGCCTCAATGCGCTGATCGATTATGAGGATCCGATCGACATCCTGTCCCACCTGATGATCGGCTCGGAGGGAACGCTGGGCTTTATCTCGCGCATCACCTTCAACACCGTGCCCGAAGATCCGTTCAAGGCCAGCGCGCTGGTGTTCTTCCCCACCATCGAAAGCGCCTGCCAGGCGGTCATTCACCTGAAGAAAGAGCCGGTCTCGGCGGTGGAACTGCTAGACCGTCCTGCCCTGCGCTCGGTGCAGGACAAACCGGGCCTGCCCGAGGTGATGCGCACCCTGGGCGAAGATGCCGCCGCACTACTGATTGAAGTGCGCGGTGAGACCTCTATTTCACTGCAACTCCGCATGGAAGCTGCGCGGGCAGCTATAAAAGACATAGCAACGGTGGAGCCTGCCGTATTCTCCACCGACCCCGCCACCTGCGAGATGTACTGGAAAGTCCGCAAGGGCACCTTCCCCTCCGTTGGCGCGATGCGCCGCACCGGAACCACCGTCATCATCGAAGACGTTGCCTTCCCGGTTGAATCGCTGGCGGCTGCCACCCTGGACCTGCAGGCGCTGATGCGCAAACATGGCTATAGCGAGGGCATCATCTTCGGCCACGCGCTCGAAGGCAACCTGCACTTTGTCTTCACGCAAGACTTCTCCGAACAGGCCGAAATCGACCGCTACGCGAAATTCATGGATGACGTGTGCGACCTGGTGGTCGACAAGTACGACGGCTCGCTCAAGGCCGAGCATGGCACCGGCCGCAACATGGCACCTTTTGTTGAGAAGGAATGGGGCACGCAGGCGACCAACCTGATGCGCAGCATCAAGCGACTGTTTGATCCACAGAACCTGCTCAACCCCGGCGTCCTCCTGAACGACGACCCGCAAGCGCACTTGAAACACCTCAAGCCCATGCCGGCCGCCGAGGAACTGGTGGACCGCTGCATCGAGTGCGGTTTTTGTGAGCCACTGTGCCCCTCGCATCGCCTGACACTGTCACCACGCCAGCGCATCGTTAGCTGGCGTGAACTGTCCCGCCGTGCTGCCGCTGGCGAAGGCGGTGGCGACGTCGAGGCGGACTTTGCCTACTTCGGGCTGGATACCTGCGCTGGCTGCGGTCTGTGCTCGACGGCTTGCCCGGTCGGCATCGACACCGGAGCGCTGACGCGGCTGCTGCGCGGTCGCGGCATGGGCAGCACCTCGCAGAAGGTCGCTCAGTGGACCGCGGGCAATTTCGGCACAGTGGCCACCGCGTCCCGCGTGGGCATCAAACTGGGTCACGTCGCCTCCGGCATCGTAGGCGACGGCTTGGTGGCACGACTGTCCGGCGGCAAGTGGAAGCGCGGCATGCCCCAAGCCGGCAAGCTGCCCAGCGATTACAGCGGCGAGGGTGACCCGGTGGTGTATTTCCCAGCCTGTGGTGGCCGCATCTTTGGGGCCAACACTGCAGATGAGGCTACCTTGCCCGAAGTCATCATGGAATTGCTGGTGCGCGCGGGCTACGCGCCACGACTGCCACAAGGGTTCGACAAACTCTGCTGCGGCCAGATGCTGGCCAGCAAAGGCATGGCCGAGGAAGCAGACGCCATGTCCGACGCCGTCACCGCCGCATTGCTGAAGGCGGCTGACAACGGACAAGGCGGCTATTACCCGGTCATCATGGATGCCAGCACCTGCTCGGTTCGTATGCAAAAAGTGCTCGCAGGCCGCCTGACGCTGCTCGACTTTCATGAGTTTGCCGTTGATGCGCTCCTACCGCGTTTGCGCATCACAAAAAAGCCAGGCCCGATTGCACTGCACATCAACTGCAGCGTGCGTCGCACCGCTTCGGACGCCAAACTACGCCAGCTGATGCAGACATGCGCGACCGAGATCGTAGAACCAGCTGGCGTGACATGCTGTGGCTTTGGCGGGGACCGCGGTTTTGCAGTGCCCGAGCTCAATGTGCACGCCCTGCGCAAGGTGCATGAAGGCATTCCAGCGAACTGCTGCGAGGGGGTATCCACCAATCGAACCTGCGAAATTGGACTGACCGCCGAGACGGGCCGCCCGTACCGCTCCATAGCCTACCTCCTTGAGGAATGCAGTCGCGAGGAGGTGCCTATGCAATGTTGAACGCACCAGACACAGGCTGACGCAACAGCCACTATGGACAACTGTTGGCATTTGCCACAAATATTTTTAACTTGAGGAGATTTTTTATGATTTGGAACCAGGTTTACGACCCATTTGGAAACATGGTCATCTCGACCCTGCTGGCCGCCATTCCCGTGGTGGTAATGCTGGTGGCGCTCGGCTTTATGCACATCAAGGCGCACATTGCGGCCGGCATGGGCTTGCTGGCCGCCGTGGTGGTCGCAGTTTTTGCGTATGGCATGCCCCTGGGCATGGCGGGTACGGCGGCCATGTACGGCGGCTTTACCGGATTGCTGCCCATTGGCTGGATTGTGCTCAACATCATCTTTTTGCAGCAACTGGCAGAGCAAAACGGCAGCTTCAAGATTTTGCAGGCTTCGCTGTCAGGCATCACTGATGACCGTCGCCTGCAGCTGCTGCTGATTGCCTTTTGCTTTGGCGCCTTCTTTGAAGGCGCGGCAGGCTTTGGCACTCCGGTCGCGGTGACCGCCGGCATTTTGATTGGCTTGGGCTTCTCTCCGCTCGCGGCTTCTGGCCTGAGCCTGATCGCCAACACCGCTCCTGTGGCGTTCGGCGCCCTGGGTACTCCTGTCATCACGCTCGCCAAAGTTCACGGCTACGACCTGATGGAAGTCACCGCGATGATTGGCCGTCAACTGCCGTTCTTCTCGTTGCTGGTACCGTTCTGGTTGATCTGGGCCTTTGCCGGTCGCAAGGCCATGATGGAGATCTGGCCTGCCATTCTGGTCACCGGTCTGTCGTTTGCCATTCCCCAGTACCTCGTTTCCAACTTCATTGGCCCAGAGCTGGTCGACATCATTGCCGCGATTGTGTCGATGGTTTCCTTGATCCTGTTCCTGCGCGTTTGGCAACCTAAAAAGATCTGGACATCTCCTAACCTGAAAGGTCACGAGACCGACGGCGGCGAAGCCAAGGCACCCATCGTGATGGAGAAATACTCGAAACAGCAATTGGTGCAAGCCTGGACACCCTGGGCCATCCTGACCGTGTTCGTGTTCATCTGGGGCCTGCCGCCGGTGAAGACGTTTTTGAACAATATCTTCGCACCCAAGTTCGTCATGGAAGGGCTTCATAACCTGATCATGAAGATGCCACCCGTGGTGCCTAAACCGCATCCTGAAGCGGCGGTGTATGTGCTCAATCTGTTGTCCGCGACCGGCACCGGCATTCTGTTGGCCGCCATCATCGGCGCGCTGATCATGAAGTACAAACCCATGGAAATCGTGCGCACCTTTGGTCGCACCTTCTGGCTGGTGCGCTACTCGCTGATGACCATCGTGCTGATGCTCGGACTGGGCACGCTGACGCGTTTTTCGGGTACGGATACCACGCTGGGACTGGCCTTCGCCAACACCGGCGTCTTCTACCCCTTTTTCGGCACCTTGATGGGCTGGATTGGTGTGGCCATGACGGGGTCTGATACCGCCTCCAACGTTTTGTTTGGTGGCATGCAGAAGGTAGCTGCCGAACAGTTAGGGCTCTCCCCCAACCTGATGGGTGCAGCCAACAGCTCCGGTGGTGTCATGGGCAAGATGATCGACGCGCAGTCGATTGTGGTGGCCTCTACCGCAACGCGCTGGTTCAACCACGAAGGTGACATCCTGCGCTACGTGTTCTTCCACTCGATCGCACTGGCAAGCCTGGTCGGTCTGTACGTCACGATGCAAGCCTATGTCTGGCCTTTCACCTTGATGGTCACTGGCAAATAACCCACTAGGAACAAACATGTACAAACGTATTCTGGTCGCTATCGACAATAGCACTACCGCACAAAAGGCACTGGGCGAGGCCATCGCGCTGGCCCGGGCATTGGGCGCCAACCTGTGTATCGCCAACGCCGCCGACGAAGCTCCTCTGAGCCAGCACGGCATGGGTCTGGGCAGCTACATTGATGTGGACAAGGTCAAGGAGGAAATGCGCGCCGCAAGCAATAGCTTGCTGGCGCAAGCGCTGGCCCAGGCTACGACAGCGGGCTGTCAGGCCGAAGTCTTGGCCATCGAGTCCGCAGAGCGCAGGCTGGCCAGCATGATTGTGGATGCCGCAACCACCTGGAACGCCGACCTGATCGTGATGGGCACCCACGGTCGGCGTGGCTTTGAACGCCTGCTCGTGGGCAGCGTGGCGGAGCACGTGATCCGCATCACCACCACTTCACTTATGCTGGTGCGCGAGCAATAGCGAGGCCACGCGCAGGGGGGACAGGGGCATTTGCCCCGGTCCCCCCTGCGCGGCCTGAAATCACTATTGCCAGAGTTCCTTGCAACACGAGAGATTCACCATGTCCTCAGTCGTGACGCTTCTTCGTCCCGGGTCGGTCCTGCTCCAGCGGTTGGGACTGCGATGGCGCCTCGGTTTGATGGCGCTGCTGCTCTTGATGCCTGCCGTGGTTCTGGTGTTGGTTCTCATGAGTTCATCGTTTTCTCCTGATCCGACATCAGCATGGTTGCACTCAGGGCTTGGAACGGCCGGTCTATGCCTGCTTGTGTATCTTTGCGGCGCGTTCTATCAGAGCATTGTGGCTACCGTGGATGCCTTGGCAGGCGTGGTTCAGGATGCTGCCAAAGGCGACCTGTCGCGCGCCGTCGTGGTGCCTGGAAACGATGAGTTGTCCAGAGCCGGGCGCAACCTGGAGTCCATGAGCGAAAACTTCTCCGGCCTGGTTGGCACCATCCGCAACCAGGCGGTTCATGTCGCACAGGCCGGTGAAACACTCACCAGCAACATGAGCGATCTGTCGCAGCGCACCGAGGCGCAAGCCGCCAGTCTGGAGCAAGCCAGCGCCAGCATTGTGGGCCTCAGCGAGTCGGTGCAAACCACCGCCAGTCGCGCCAAGGAGGTCGATTCGCTCACGCACCGAGTGCGCGGTGAAGCCGAGGCTGGTACCCAGGCCATGAATGCGGCAGTTCATGCCATCGAGGCGATTCAGAGCAGCGCAAAACACATGGGCGAGATTGTCGGCGTCATCGACGGCATTGCCTTCCAGACCAATATTCTGGCCCTCAACGCAGCAGTCGAAGCAGCGCGCGCCGGCGAGTCCGGCCGTGGTTTTGCGGTAGTCGCCAGCGAGGTGCGCGTCCTGGCGCAACGCAGCGCCACTTCAGCACGCGAGATTCGGGATTTGATCGCTGGATCTGGCCAACAGGTATCTGTCGGCGTGGCGCGCATCAACGCTGTCACGGAAAACCTCAGCACAGTGGTACAGGGCATTCATGAGGTAGCTATTGGACTCAAAGGCATCACCGCCGCCAGCACCGAGCAAAGTGAGACGTTGTCGGAAATTGCTCAGGCGGTCAAGGAACTCGACAACATTACCCAGCGCAATGGCGCGATGGTGGACGATGCGTTGCACGCCACTATGGGCCTGCGTGACAGGGCCTCGCACCTGAGCGAAGCGGTGGCCTCGATCAAGTTGCGCCGCGGCACAGCGGATGAAGCGTTTGCCATGGTCAAGCGCGGCTTTGAGTTAATCCAGCGCGATGGGCTGGCGAATGCGGCCAAGCAGTTTCATGACCCGCACGGCGCTTTTCGGGATCGGGATCTGTATATCTTCGTCTTTGACCGTAACGGACGTTACGACGTTTTCGGATCAACTCCAGACAGGGTTGGCAAAACAACTTACGATGTTCGCGGTCTCGACGGTGCTCATGTGATTCGCGAAGGCTTTGCCGCCGCTGAGCGGGGTGGTGGCTGGATTGACTATGAAGTGGTCAACCCGACCAATGGGGTCGTGGATGAAAAAACCTCCTACATCCTTCCGTTGTCGGATGAGCAGCTGATTGGTTGCGGCGTATTCAAACCCAAAGGCGGGTTCAATCTGCGCGCCATGTAGCGCAAGCTTTCAGAACCTGCAGGCATCTGGCAGCCAGCAGATTTGCCCTGCCATTTCACCATGCAAGTTCGATGAACGGCTTGAACCATCACTGACAGAGTTAACCGGAGACTAACCATGCAATGCATCAACCAGTTGATCAGAGGATTTGCGGGTGCCATCGCCCTGTGCGTGACGCTCGTCGCTCAAGCCCAATCCAGCCAGCCCGTGAAAATTGGCGTGATCGGCCCGTTTACTGGCCCCTCATCGGATTTCGGAAAACTGATGTTGCAAGGTGTGCAATTGGCGACGGAAGAAGTCAACGTATTGGGCGGTTATCTGGGTCGTCCCTACGAACTCGTCATCAAGGATGATCAGGGCAATCCCGACGTGGGACTCAAAGCTTCACAAGAACTGGTGGCCGATGGTGTGGTCGCGACGGTGGGCTTTTGCAACACCGGGGTAGCGCTGAAGTCGCTCGACATCTTTCAGCAGGCCAAGTTGCCGCTGATTATTCCCTGCGCCACCGGTTCGCCCCTCAAGGGCAAGTACCCGGTCGCAGAGAGCTACATATTTCGCACCGCAGCGAGCGACTCCATTCAAGCTCCCTTTGTAGTCGCAGACATCGTCAAACGGGGTTGGACCAATGTAGCCATCTTTGCCGATACCACGGGTTACGGCGATGCGGGATTGAAGGATGTAGAAGCGGCGCTCGCCACGAAAGGGCTCAAGCCAGTCTATGTGGCGCGTTTTGCGCTGGGCGTCAAAGATCTGCGCGACGAGCTGAAGGCGGCGCGCGATGCGGGCGCAGATGTGGTTTTCAGCTACACGGTAGGCGCGGAAAACGCCGTCATTGCAAATGGCCGCAAAGACCTGAAGTGGAAAATTCCACAGGTCGGAGCATGGACGCTTTCATTTCCGTTCTTTATCAATGGCGCCAATGATGCGGCCGAGGGCGCAATGATGGCGCAGACCTTCATCGCCGAGCCCAGCAACGAGATCCGGGCGGCATTCTTGCGTGCCTACAAACGCAAATTCAAAAAGCGTATGGAAGTACCAATGGCCGCCGCGCAAGCCTATGACAGCATGTATTTGCTGACGTTTGCCATGTTCGGCATTCGCGACGGGAACCTGGGCGGGCCTTCGGTGAAGGCAGCGCTGGAGAATATTTCGCACCTTCACTACGGCGTGGTTGCCACCTATGACCGCCCTTTCAGCGCTGAAGACAAAGACGCGATTTCCCCCAACATGCTGGTCATGGGCAAGGTTAGCAATGGCGCGGTAACCTTTGCGCACCTGGAAGATGCCAAGAACAACATCATCGTGAAGCGTAAGAAGTGATGCTTCCCAGCACCAAAAAACCAACCGAACTCCACCTACTATGAAGAAAATCAAAAGCCTGCTGGTCGCCAACCGCAGCGAAATCGCCATCCGGGTGCTGCGTGCCGCCTCCGAAATGGGCATCCGTACGGTTGCGATTTTCTCCAATGAGGATCGCTTTGCCCTGCATCGCTTCAAGGCCGACGAGTCATACCTGGTCGGTGCGGGCAAGAAGCCCATTCAGGCCTACCTGGATATAGACGACATCATCCGCATCGCGCTAGAAGCGCATGTGGATGCGATTCACCCAGGCTATGGATTCCTGTCCGAGAACCCGGATTTTGCCGACGCTTGTGCCGCCGCTGGTATTGCCTTCATCGGCCCCAACGGCGATGTCATGCGCACGCTGGGCAACAAAGTGGCTGCCCGTGCCGTGGCGATCAAAGCCAATGTGCCGGTAGTGCCGGCTACGGGCGCTTTGCCGGACGACATTGAAGGCGCCAAGGTGATGGCGCTGACAGTCGGCTACCCGCTGATGCTCAAAGCCAGTTGGGGCGGTGGTGGTCGCGGTATGCGCGTGATCGAAACCGAAACCGACCTGGCGCCGATGATGGAACTGGCCAAGCGCGAGGCCCTTGCCGCGTTCGGCAACGACGAGGTTTATCTGGAGAAATTGGTGCGGCGCGCGCGCCACGTGGAAGTGCAAATCCTCGGAGACCGGCACGGCAATCTGGTCCACTTATTCGAGCGCGATTGTTCCGTGCAACGCCGCAACCAGAAGGTTGTCGAGCGCGCCCCCGCTCCCTACATGGACGAGGTCACGCGTCAGGAGCTCTGCGCCTCTGCGCTGCGTCTGGCTCGGGAAGCGAATTACAGCCACGCGGGCACTGTCGAGTATCTGTTTGATGTCGACACCGGCCAGTACTACTTCATCGAGGTCAACCCGCGGATTCAGGTCGAACACACCGTGACCGAAGTGGTCACCGGAGTTGATATCGTCAAAGCCCAGATTCGCGTCACCGAAGGCGCCAAAGTGGGCGATGAGGACTCGTTCATCCCGCTGCAAAAGGACATCTCTCTGCGCGGCCACGCACTGCAATGTCGCGTCACCACCGAAGACCCGGAAAACAACTTCACACCCGACTACGGCAAGATTGCGGTGTACCGCAGCGCTGCTGGTTTTGGTATCCGTCTGGACGCCGGCACCGCCTACGCGGGTGCCGTCATCACGCCGTATTACGACTCGCTTTTGGTCAAGGTAACGGCCTGGGGACACACACCCGACGAAGCTGCCGCCCGCATGGACCGGGCGCTGCGCGAGTTTCGCGTGCGGGGTTTGTCCACCAATTTGCAGTTCCTGGAAAACGTGATTGCGCACCCGCTGTTTCGCAGCGGCGAATGCACCACGCGTTTCATCGACACCACACCAGAGCTTTTCAACTTCACGAAGCGACGCGACCGTGCCACGCGCCTGTTGAAGTTTTTAGGCGAAGTGGCCATCAACGGCAACCCGGAAATGAAAGGCCGCACCTTGCCGCAATTGCCGCTGGCAGTACCCATCAAGCCGCACTGCGATTTGACCGCCCCCATCCCCAAAGGCACACGCGACTTGCTGAAGGAACTTGGGCCCAACCAGTTTTCCGCCTGGATGAAGGCACAGCCACAAGTGCTGCTGACCGACACCACCATGCGCGACGCCCACCAGTCGCTGTTTGCAACCCGCATGCGCTCCAACGACATGGTCGAGATTGCCCCGCACTACGCCCGCATGCTGCCGCAATTGTTTTCGCTGGAATGCTGGGGTGGCGCCACATTTGACGTGTCCCTGCGCTTTTTGAAGGAAGACCCGTGGGAGCGCCTGGCACGCCTGCGCGAAGCGACTCCAAACATCCTGTTCCAGATGCTGCTGCGTGCCTCCAACGCGGTGGGATACACCAACTACTCGGACAACGTGGTGCGCTACTTTGTACAGCAGGCGGCGACGAACGGCGTCGATGTATTCCGCGTGTTTGACTCGCTCAACTGGGTCGACAACATGCGCGTGGCGATGGATGCGGTGATCGAGACCGGCGCGCTGTGCGAGGGCGCGCTGTGCTACACCGGCGACCTGTTCGATGCCAAGCGCAGCAAGTACGACCTGAAGTATTACGTGGGTCTGGCCAAGCAACTGGAAAAGGCCGGTGCCCACATTCTGGGCATCAAGGACATGGCAGGCGTCTGCAAGCCGCGCGCCGCATACGAACTGGTGCGCGTACTGAAACAAGAGGTGGGCTTGCCAATCCACTTCCACACCCACGACACCAGTGGCATATCTGCCGCTTCAGTGCTGGCGGCAATAGACGCCGGTTGTGATGCGGTGGACGGCGCACTGGACGCCATGAGCGGCCTCACCTCGCAACCCAATCTGGGCTCGATTGCTGCCGCCCTCATTGGCTCGGCACGCGACCCCGGCCTTGATCTGGCTGCCATGCAAGCCCTGTCGCACTACTGGGAAGGCGTGCGCCGTGCCTATGTACCGTTTGAGGCCGATATGCGCTCTGGCACGTCGGACGTCTACAACCACGAAATGCCCGGCGGCCAGTACACCAACCTGCGCGAGCAGGGCCGTGCCATGGGCCTGGCGCACCGCTGGCCCGAGGTCTCTAAAGCCTATGCAGATGTCAACATTCTGTTCGGTGACATCGTCAAAGTCACGCCCACGTCCAAGGTGGTGGGCGACATGGCGCTGTTCATGGTCGCCAACGACCTGAAACCGGCAGATGTGAGCAACCCGGCGCGCGAGATTGCGTTCCCCGAGTCGGTGGTTTCGCTGTTCAAGGGCGAATTGGGCTTTCCGCCGGACGGTTTTCCCAAAGCACTTGAAGCCAAAGTGCTGCGTGGCGAGGCCCCCATGCAGGGCCGTGCGGGTGACCACCTGCCACCGGTCGACCTGGAAGCCAAGCGGCTCGAGGCCGAGCACGCCATTGGCCGCAAAGTGAGCGACACCGACCTGGCTTCTTACCTGATGTACCCCAAAGTGTTCAAGGACTACGCCGAGCACCGCCGCGATTTCAGCGACGTATCCTTGCTGCCGACGTCGCCCTTCTTTTATGGTCTGTTGGACCGCGAAGAAATTTCGATTGACATCGACAAAGGCAAGACCCTGGTGGTGCGCCAGACCGGGCGCTCCGACACGGTGGATGAAGAAGGCAAGATAAAGGTCTTCTTCGAGCTCAATGGGCAGCCGCGCACGGTGCGGGTTCCCAAGGCGGGGCTCACCGGAACCGGCCACGCCAAACCCAAAGCCGAAGAAGGCAACCCCAACCACGTCGGCGCGCCAATGCCGGGCATGGTGGTGACCGTGGCGGTCAAGGTGGGGCAAAAGGTCAGCAAAGGCGACCCCCTGCTGTCCATGGAGGCGATGAAGATGGAAACCCAGCTCAGCGCCGAACGCGACGCCACCGTCCATGCAATTCATGTGCGACCAGGCACCGTGATTCAAGCCAAGGATCTGCTGCTGGAGTTTCGCTGAGCACCCGACCTGCGTCACTGGCGCGATTTGCCGTTTTGCACCACAAAGGCGACTAGCGAAACCACAACCACCCCAACCAGTACAAGCTGCACGGGCCGGTTTTCGGCAAAGTCTTGTTCCTCGGTCAGCAAGGTGTAGGCCGCTCCTACCAAGAGCAGGGCCACCAGCCGCAAACTCCAGGCGGTTGGCCGCAGGTGCTGCGTGCCCATTTTCCCCAGCAGCCTCGCTCCCAGCATGCCCGCCAGCAGGCCCAGGCAGGCGCCTACGGCCACGTCACCCGGCCAGTGCGCACCGACGGCAATGCGCGACAAGCCCGTGCCTGCCGCCAGCACAAAAATCCACAGGTGACGGGCGCGACCCTTTTCGGGCAGCGCGAAGTAAATAGCCGATGCCACGGCAAACGCGGTCAGCGTGTGGCCCGATGGCATGGAGACGTTATGCAGTGTCTCGCCCACGATACGCATCTGCGCGTTGTCCACCTCGGCGGCCGGGCGCGGACTCACGATCAAGCCCTTGCCCACCCGGGCAAAGACGATGGCGAAGGGCGCAGCGCACATCCACGCCCACATCAACCGGGGCGCAAGCACCAACAGCGGCGCCGTTACCCCCAAAATACCCCACGCATTGCCCAAGAGCGACAAACCCGTCCACACCGGCGCAGCCACCGGCGCACAAAGGGTGTTGAGGTAACTGAAGGTTGCGGGCTCAAAGCGGTGCAACCACAACGGAGCGCTGACGCTCAGCAGCACCAAGGGCAACAACCACCAGCGCAGGGCAATAGGCGCAACCGGCATCACAAGACTCCGGAGAGATGCGGCTGCGGCTGGCCCGACCAGCCGTAGCACGCAAAGAAACGGAAGCTGGCAATGACCCGGCCCAGGCGCTGCACAGGCTGCGTGTGGAGCAGCCTGCAATCGGCAAAACCATGCTCCCCGGTCGGCACGGCATAGCCCAACTGCGACCAATCCACCAGCAACGTGTTGCCGCCGGCAGGCAAGTCCCCCGCCCACAGGTCAAACTGGTCGAACCGATCTTCCAGCACATGCACGGGCAACGGTCGGGCATACCAGCCCAGGCGGCTGGCCAGGGTCCAGTTTTGAACCGCCACGCTGTGCAGACCGTGCTCCGCCGCCAATACACGGGCGCGGGCACCCGCCTCGCTCCAGCCATGCAGGTCGGCAAATGGATTGGAGGGCGCTACGGCGTTGCCCTGCCCCGTGGCGTTGGTTACAACGGGGTAGCCACCCGTGAGCATCAGGCCCAACAGCGCTGCGCACATCAGACCTTGCGCCACAGCGATTACGGCAACCACCCGCCGGCTTCCATCAGCCCAGGCACGCGCCAGCGCGATGCCCGCAAACGGCGCCAGGGCCACCCACGCGGGCGCCGTCCAATGCGGCAAACTGGTACCACCGCCCGACAAAGCCGCCAGCACCGAAAAGGGCACTAAAAAGAACACCAACAGTGCGCGAAATGGCTTTGCAGAAGCCTCGCGCGCACCCGCAAGACCCCACAGCAGCAAGGGCCCGTACACCAGCGCCTGCACCACCAGAAACTGCAGCACCTGCCCGGCCTGCCAGCCTCCGCCGGCACCGTGTTTGGCCTGGTAAGTAAACGATATCCAGTGGTTGGTCTGGTTCCAATAAGCCACTGGCAACACCAGCACCAATGCCACCGCCAACGCCAGCCACAGCCAGCGGTTGCCCAGCACGCGCCAGCCATGGGCCATGAACAGACACACCGCCACGCCGGGGACAGCCAGAATAGCCGTGTACTTGCTCAGCCCCGCCAGGCCCAGCCCCAGCCCCAATAACAACCATGAAAAGGGTCGCTGTACCGCGCTGGCGTCCATCAAATCCAGCGTCAATCCCATCAGGACTACGGTAAAAAACACCAGCAGGGTGTCGGGTAACAGGCCAATGCCCAACACATGCAACAGCGGCGCCAATGCCAGGGTCAACACCGCCCAGAAGCCCGCCTGCCCTGTGCGCTCGGAATCCAGTCGCTCCGCCAATCTGTAAACCAGAAAAGCCGTACCCAGCCACAGCAACTCTGGGACCAAACGCAGCACCCAGGTGGGCGCGCCCAGTGTCACCAGCGGCCATTGTGCCCAACCCACCAGCGGCGGGTGGTCAAAGTAGCTCCAATCCAGGTGAGCGGCGTACAGCGCGTAGTGGGCCTCGTCCACCGAAAGGCCCAGGCTTGCGCCCAGCACAACGTGCAGCGCGCAGACCAGAACGAGCAGGATGCGGATATTCAAGGGCGTAGCCATCAACCAGGAGGTGGAGCGCAAAATCAAAATGACAATCGAAAACTCCCCGCAGTCTAAACTGCTGCATCTGACAGTTCGACACATTCACCACCCATGTCTGCACCAACGCCACCTGCTATCGACCCGCGCCTATGCCCTCTGTGTGGGAAGTCCAACCAGTGCGCCAATGAAGTAGAGCGTGAAACCGGCGTAACACAGCCCCCATGCTGGTGTGCCACGGCAGTATTTGAACCGGCCTTGCTGGCGCGCATACCCGCCGCAGCGCGCGGTGTGGCCTGCGTTTGCGCCCGATGTGGGACTGATATGTCGAAATATGATTATCATTGACACCAACTAGTCACACCGAGACAAACGCCAACCATGCCGCCGATCGCCGTTGAAAAGTCTTTCTGCACAACCCGTGAAGCGGCCACCCTGCTGGGGATTTCAGTGGGCACCGTGCAATTGTGGGTAGAAAGCGGTCTGCTGCAGGCTTGGAAGACTGCTGGCGGCCACCGTCGGGTGCTGCGTGACTCGGTCGAGAGCCTTTTGCACAAAAAGCCCGCCCCACCAGCGCACCCCGCGCAAACGGCGGGTGCGGTGTCCGGCCCTCGGCGGATGCGTATTCTGGTGGTGGAAGACGACCCCAGCCTGCTGCGCCTGTACGAAACCCAGTTAGCCCACTGGCCCATGCCCACCGACATCACACTCATTGACAACGCTGTTTCAGCACTGCTCCACATGGGCCGTGGTGGGCCGGACCTGCTTATTTCCGACTTGCACATGCCCGGCATGGATGGTTTTTCCATGCTTCGGGTGCTAAGCAAATCACCCGAATTGGCTCAAACCCGGATGGTCGTTGTAAGCGGCCTGGATGCACAAGAAATCACAGCGCGCGGCGGCGTGCCACCCGGCGTCGAGGTGCTGGCCAAGCCTATTCCTTTTGTCCGGTTGCTGTCCCTTGCGCAGGAAGTGTGGCAACGGGTATCGATTTGACGCAAACGGTAAAGTAAAACGTGCTGCCCTGACCAGGTTCACTAGCGACCCAGATGCGCCCTCCCATCAGGGCCACCAATTTCTCACAAATCGCCAGACCCAGACCGGTGCCGCCAAACTGGCGTGTGCTGGAGTTGTCTACCTGGCTGAACGCCTGAAATATGCTTTGGTGCTTTTCTGGCGCAATGCCCATCCCCGTGTCGTTGACCGACAGGTGCAGCTCTTGCGGGCCCCCTTCCACCGACGTAACCCGCGCACGCACTGTGACGCTGCCACGACTGGTGAACTTGATGGCGTTATCGCACAGGTTGAGCAAAATTTGATGCAGTCGCCCGGCGTCGCCGCACACCCTTGCTGGCGTGTCAGGGTCGATGTGGCACACCAACGCCAGGCCTTTCTTTTCGGCACGCGCCGCGATGGCGCTGACCAGCTCGGTAATCACCTCGGCCGGGGAAAACTCGGCCGACTCAATGCTCAACCGGCCGGCCTCTATTTTGGAAAAATCGAGCATGTCGTTCAGAATCGCCATCAGCGACTCGGCCGAGTTTTTGACCAGCGTGAGGTACTCCCGCTGCTCGTCATCAAGCGGCGTTTCCAGGAGTACATCGGTCAAGCCAATGACGCCGTTCATGGGCGTACGTAATTCATGGCCCATGTTGGCCACGAAATCACTCTTGGCCTGGCTGGCTGCCTCGGCTGCGCGTGTCAGCTCACGCAATGCCAGATCGGCCGCCTTGCGGGCGGAGATGTCGCGCAAAAATGCCACCAGATAGCGCTGATCCACGCCGGTCACGGTAATCTCCAGGTCAATCCAATTCCCGTCACGGTGCCGGTGCCGGGTCTCGAAGCGTTCATGCCCGCGCTGGATGATGCGGGCAATCTGCGCCTGAATTTGTGGCATCACGGCCACGGCCTCAAAGTCGGCAATATTCATGGCCATTATTTCATCGCGACGGTAGCCGATCATGCGGCAGTAGCCCGGGTTGACATCAACGAATCGACCATCGGCATTGAACACCCAGTAACCGTCATTGGTGCTGTCGATGGCCTTTTCAGCATTGCGCGCGCGCCTCCTGAGGCGCAACAACAAGGGCAGCACAAGCATGACCAGCAGTAACCCGACAACACCCAGCGTGCCTGACGTCACCCAATAGGTCAACCCACTCTCTGCTGCCATTCAACCGTCCTTCGCAATCAACTCAAACACACATGACTCCAAGCCCTGTTCCATCACAGACAGAACCACGTTCTGGTCCAGCATTTTATTAGCGGCCGTCGCCGGACTTGCCGGTGGTGGTGGTGATCAGCCTGGTAATCAATTCCAGCAATTCATCAGACGCCCGTTGCACCTTGTCGAGCTGCGCTACCTGTCGGGGGTCGGTGGCGAGCATTTGGGCCATTTCGGTCATGCCGACTATGACATTCAGGGGCGTGCGCAAATCGTGGGCCATCGTGCCCAAAAACTGGGTCTTGGCCTGGTGGGCGGCCACGGCCGCTTTGTTGGCGTCGGCCAGCGCCATGGTGCGCTCAAGCACACGGCCCTCAAGATGGTCGCGGTGCTTCTCAACCTCTTTGCGCAAGTTCTCACGCTCAACCAGGTTGCGGATTCTGCGCCGCACAATCTCCACGTTGATCGGCTTCGAGACGTAATCTGCCGCGCCCAGCGACAGACCACTCACCTCAGAGTCGAAATCATTCAAGGCAGTGACAAAGATGATGGGAATGTCCTTGAGCGTGTACTGTGCCTTGATACGTTTGAGGGTCTCATAGCCATCCACCTCGGGCATCATCACGTCGAGCAAGATCAAGTCCGGCGGGTCTTCCAGCGCCTGTGCCAGGCCGACCGCACACGAGGACGCACACTGCAACTCAAACTCCCCCTCCAGCGCAACCCCAAGCGCGATCAGGTTGGCTGGGGTGTCGTCAATCGCCAAAATACGCGGATGTTTGATACTCATGGCTTACTCTTTCGTAGCGTGGGTGGCCGAATCGACCAGGCTGTCGGTGATGTGGCGCAGGCGCACCAGCACCGACTCAAAACGCATTTCCTGCATCTGCGCAGCCAATGCATCCATTTCAACGGCCAGGGCGGTACCTTCCATCAAGGTTTGCAGAACCTTGAAACGACCAATGGCTGCAAACTTGTTTTTTTCAAGTAAAGGGGTCAGTTCGTTGACCCGCGCGACAAACGCTTGCACGTCAACCGGCTTGATTGGCGCTACCGAGGGTGGCTGCACGTGCGTTGGGGTAGCCACCGTCAACCACCGGGTGAGCACCACCCTCAGCGTGTCGACCAAAATCGGTTTGATCAAGACCTCATCCATGCCCGCGGCCAGGCACTGCCGGCGGTCGTCTTCAAAGGCTTCGGCCGTCAGGGCGATGATGGGTATGCGCGGCGTCGCATGGTCTGCCTCCCACTGGCGAATGTGTTGCGTGGCCTCGCGCCCGTTCATCACCGGCATTCGGACATCCATCAAAATCAGGTCTGGCATTTTGCCGCTCCCGCCTTGCACGATGGCGTC
>JBAWYQ010000047.1:0-22125 GCA_037143475.1 Burkholderiales bacterium
GGCATCAATCCGAAATTTATGACCCACGAACCTCGACTCATGCGTGAACTGCGCAATCTTCTTGAAACCAATCGGGTTGCGGCACTGGGGACGACCCAGGAAGATGGCACCCCATTTGTATCGATGGTCCCTTTCGCAGTATTGCGGGACATGGGTTGCCTGGTTATCCACGTCAGTGGCTTGGCAGCACATACACGCTACCTGCAGGCCAGAAGCCAAGTGTCACTTCTTGTCATGGTGGCAGAGACACCTGAAAATGCTGTCCATGATTTGCCAAGGGTCACCCTCCAGGGGAATGCAAGCGTACCGGAGCGTGGGGGTGCTGAGTGGAATGCTTGCAAGGTCGCGTACCTGCAGCGATATGCGGACGTTGAAAACATGACAGAGCTCGGTGACTTCAAATTCGTTGCAATCAATGTCGATAGTGCTCGACATGTTTCGGGTTTTGGCACTGCGCGCACGGTTGGTGCGGAAGAACTCAAGCAAGTTTTCGGGGGAAGAGCATGAAAATCATAGTAATCGTACTCGTTGTCTGCATTGGCTGGTCAGCGGTTATCGCGCAGACTCCAGAAGGCGGTGCGGCCCAGCCATATGGTCAACTTGTAACTATCCCGACGTTGGATGTCCCGCGCTACATGGGTACCTGGTATGAAATCGCCAAGTACCCAAACAGATTTCAGAAGAAGTGCGTCGCTGAGACCCGGGCACAGTACAAAGTTCAGGCAAGCGGCGCCGTGCAGGTCATAAACCGATGCCGAAAGGAATCTGGCGAGATGGACGAGGCCATTGGCGAGGCCAGACAGATTGGTGCTGCCAACTCTCCCAAGTTGCAGTTGCGTTTTGCACCATCGTGGTTGTCCTTTTTGCCATTCGTTTGGGGGCATTACTGGGTCGTCGACCTTGATGACGGGTATCAATTAGTAGCTGTGGGCGAGCCCAAGCGAGAGTACTTATGGGTGCTTGCGCGTGCACCGACCGTGAACGCCCAAGCATACGATGCGCTATTGGGGCGGTTGAAGGCGCAGGGGTTTGACATAGAGCGGTTGGAACTGACGAAGCACGGGAAGTAGCGGCGGCAGTCTGCTCGGCAATGTCTGCAGCCCACTTGAAGTTGTCGATGGGACTCGCTGCATGTCTGGAAAGTGTAGGCGACATATTTGACTATTGCTTGATGCAATTGCTTGCAAAATAACTTTGGCGTATGTAATATTCATGCTGATAAGTGCGGGAAATTTATTTCACGCCTGTATTCGCAGCCAGCGAGGCGGCTTGAAAAGGCAAATCTGGCGAGGGCAAACTTGACGAAAGTCAAGGACGCAAAGCTTCCGGGCTACATGACCAAGGTCATTTGCCAGCGGGGCTGCCATCGAAATGTGGACCAAAAAAGTTTTTCGATGTTGCGTCGCCCTTTATTTGTTAACGCAAACTAAAGGCGGCTGTATGAACAAGCACTCCAACCGAAATACTCCAGTCGAGCAATGGCCCGAATCGCTCGAAATTTTGCGTCATCTGTCCGCTCAAACAGTGCCTATTGCAGTCAAAGATGTGGCAAGGGATGTTAGCGCTCCTGAGATTTCGACCCGTAACCGACTCGTCAAACTCGAAGCACAGGGCACGGTTCGCGCCATGCGTGCACCGGCGACGCTGGGGCAAGACCGGCAGGTGATGTGCACGCACTATGTAATTACCCAATATGGCAAGGATTGTGTCGGGATGAGAGCGCAGCAAGGCCAGGCGCTGAAGGTGAGTGGCAATAGCGTCTTCGCCTGGGCCACCGCCATGGGGCAAGCCAGGACCTAGAACAGCCCTTCGCCAGCTTGGGCCACGGCAGCACAGTAAGATTTGGCCCATGACAGTCACAACATCGCGATTGAGCCTGAGTCGCAAACTCGCCTTGGCAGTTTCGCCATTTCTGTTGCTGGCGCTGATCTCGACGGCGGTTACCCTGTGGGTGTCCTGGCAGCTCAACGGTGGAGCTGCCGCTGTCAATGAGGCCGGGCGCATGCGTATGCAGGCCTATCGGATTGCGCTGACGGTAGCGAGCGCCGCGGGTACCGTTGCACAAGACCTGCCCGCGCATATAGACAATTTCAATCAGAGCCTGACGCTATTGCGTACTGGTGATTCAGCGCGCCCACTACAGGTGCCGTGGGACAGTACGGTGCGTCAGCGCTTTTCCGATGTTGAAAGGGATTGGAGTCAGTTTCGTGCAAATTGGCTGGAGCACAGGGTGGTCAATCTGGAACGTCTGACACCTGACACGGTTGCCTTCGCCGCCGATATTGACTTATTGGTGAACAGCATCGAGTCCAATATGGCAGGATGGACGGCGACCTTGCATCTGTTGCAAATTGGGGTGTTGATTGTGGCGCTGCTGGGTGCAGCGACATTGTTGGTCGCAGGGTACCTGTTTGTGTTGGAGCCGGTCAATCTCCTCAAGCAAGCCATTGGGAAAATTCAGGGCGGAGATTTTGGGTTTCGGGTTGAGCGAATGGGAAATGATGAGTTTGGGACCCTCGCCGAGGGATTTAATGGAATGGCTGCCCACCTGCAATCCTTGTATGGCAACCTTGCCAGCAAGGTGGCGGAAAAGACGGCAGAGCTCGAGGAAAAGCATGAGCGACTGGAATCGCTCTATGAAGTAACTGCTCTGGTTGCACGTGCCACATCGCTGGAAGATCTGGCGCAGGATTTTTCCAAACGCATCATGTCCATTGCCAAGGCGGATGGAGTAGCCCTGCGTTGGTCCGATCAGTCCCAGCGGCGTTACTTAATGCTGGCCGCAAGCGGACTCCCGAGCGAGATGGTGGACGAAGAGCAATGCCTCGTTGCTGGTGACTGCTTCTGCGGTTCGCCTGTGCCAGACAATGCGTTGGTTGTGATTCCCATACGGTCGTTGCCTCAGGAGTCATTCAAGCATTGTGCGAAAGCGGGTTTTGAGACCATTGTCAATATTCCCATTCGGGTGCACGAGCGTGTGATGGGAGAGGTGAGTCTTTTTTTTCATGCCCACGTGTCGCCGAACCCCGCCGAGCGGTCGCTACTTGAGGCACTGAATAGCCATCTGGCCGGCGCCATGGAAAATCTACGCCTTAACGCAGTGTCTCGCGAGGTTGCCGTATCAGGGGAACGGCATCATTTGTCCCGTGAGTTGCATGATTCGATTGCCCAGTCGTTGGCATTTCTCAAAATTCAGGTGCAGCTGATGCGCGATGCGATGCGATCCGGCGAGCAGTCGGTGATGCAGAGCGTGCTGGAAGAAATCGATACAGGCGTGCGCGAATGCTACGGTGACGTGCGTGAGTTACTGGTGCACTTTCGTACGCGGGCCAGTGTTGAGGATATTGAGTCTGCGCTGGCCACAACGTTGCGCAAATTTGAGCTTCAAACCGGTCTGGGAACGGCTTTGGTAATTACGGGGTATGCTGTTCCATTGGCGCCCGATGTTCAGATTCAGGTGCTGCACATTCTGCAGGAGGCTCTCTCGAACGTGCGCAAGCATGCCAGAGCTTCGCAGGTGCGGTTGCATGTGGAGCAACAGCCGAGCTGGGCGTTTGTCGTTAGCGATGACGGAGTCGGCTTTATTGAGAACGATGGTGCCCTTGACGATATGCACGTCGGCTTGCAAATCATGGCTGAGCGCGCCCAACGCATAGGCGCTACGTTGCGTGTCAGTTCATCACCTGGCAAGGGGTGCTCCGTGCGTTTGACACTGGCGGGTCAGAGTTCGCTCGAACAGACCGACAATGATCGCGCCCAAACCCTATTGAACTGAACCAGACTGTGTGCCCATGACTGAAACGACTTTGACGCCACCCATTCGCGTTTTGGTGGTCGACGACCACACTCTGTTTCGGCGTGGTTTGACCGCGTTGCTGTCGCGTGATGCGTGTGTACAAGTGGTGGGTGATGTGGCAGATGCCGGTCAGGCGCAGCGATGCGCACAGGAATTACAACCGGACGTGATCTTGCTGGACAACCACTTGCCTGGCGTGCGTGGGGTGGATGCGCTACGTGCATTGCAACAGGCTGTTCCGCGCGCGCGCATCCTGATGTTGACGGTGAGTGAAGACGAAGTGGATTTGATGGCCGCATTGCGCAATGGTGCTGCTGGCTATTTACTAAAAACGATTGAGGGAGATGACCTTATCAGTGCCATTGAGCGGGCGGTGCGAGGCGAAAGTGTGATTGCTCCCGAGATGACCCACAAGATGGTTGCGACCTACGTGGGTGGAACACCCAACGATTCAATACCCGCAGTCCAGCCGTCTATTTTTTCAGCATTGTCATCTCGTGAAAGGGAAATCCTTCGGGGTATTGCGCGCGGCTCTAGCAACAAGGAAATAGGCCGTGACTTGGGTATTGCAGAGACCACGGTCAAGGTCCATGTTCAAAATGTGCTTCGAAAATTGCAGGTCACCACGCGCGTTCACGCAGCGGTCTTGGCGACCGAAATTGGTCTTTCTTAATGCCAACGATTTCAAGTCGAAATTGATATACATCAAACACAAATCAAATTTGGCGGTGACTAGTTCGTTAGAGCTATTGAGGTTGTTGGCGACTAGTTCTAAAGAGGTCGGCCGCTACTTCTTTTGAAAATGGCGGTGCGTCAAATTGAGGCCTAAAGTTGAACCAAGTCAACTATAGGCAAGAAAATGAATCCAACGCACGTCGAACGTTTCGATATGCCCCGGCACCTCGGGACGCTCCCAATGTTCAGTAACCTGTCGACTCCAGAGCGCGAGAATATTGCGCGCGGTTGCCGATTGCGCCGGTTCGCCCGTGGCAGCATGGTGTTCCGGGCGGGCGAACAATGCGAGTCATTTCACTTTGTCGTCACCGGACAGGTGAAGCTGTTTGTGGCGTCCGTCACAGGGATAGAAAAGATCATCGAACTGATTGGCCCAGGACACAGTTTCGCCGAGGCGATGATGTTCCTGCCCAAACCCTACATGCTGAACGCGCAGACTCTGACTGACACCCTGATCATGACGGTGAGCAAGCAGGCAGTTTTCAGTGAAATTGAACGCGACCCGCGTTTCTCAATGCATATGTTGTCGGGCATTTCGCACTGGTTGCATCGGCTGTTGTTGGATGTGGAGGGCTACACCCTGCACAGCGGTATGCAACGCTTGATTGGTTATTTGCTGCGCGACGTAGAACTGGAGCACGAAGGTGACTTTGGCATCGTAACGGTCTCGTTCCCGGTTAGCAAGGCGACTATTGCGTCACGTTTATCGCTCACACCCGAGTACTTTTCGCGGGTGTTGCATCAACTGGAGTCAGAAGGGCTGATTGAAATCGACCGACGTGAGATCCGCATTCTGGATGTGCGCCGCCTGGCAAGCTACGGGTCACATTGATCCCGTAGCACTGCCCGAGTTGTATTAACGAACGATTCCGAGCAACTCTACCTCAAAGGTCAGGGTTGCGTTGGGTGGCACCGCGCTGCCTGCACCGCGTTCACCATAGGCGGTAGCCGGTGGGCAGGTTAGCGTTGCCTTGCCGCCAACTTTGATTCTCTGCATTCCCTGGGTCCAGCATGGAACGACTTTGCTCAGTGGAAACACGGCCGGTTCATTTCGCTTGTAAGAACTGTCAAATTCTTTGCCGTCGGCCAGGGTTCCACGGTAGTGCACTTTCACCATATCGGCGGCGGTCGGGTTTGCGCCTGTCCCCCGGGTGATGTGCACAATAGTGACACCAGAGGCCAGAGTTTCGGTTTCGGCTGCCACGGCGGTTGTGCCGTGTGCGGTCAGAGTCAGCAGGACGGAAATCAGAAACGTGCGTGAGTTCATGGAAGATATAGGAGTTGGGTTGATGGGAAGGAGAAAAGTTGCTACGGTTAAGTTCCCGTTGCCAGTGAAGTAAGAGCGGCACCGACAGTGTCGGCATCCACTGCCAGTGGTTCCAGTTGTGCAGCCAGGCGGGTCAATGCCGGGGCACCATCTCGCTGCAACGCGGCAATCACCTGACCAGCCTCCTTGGGAGATGAAAAACCGAGGCTTTGCAGAAGCAGTTGGCCCTGTGCGTCGACCAGTTTGAAGCGGAACTGGCCATCTGCCTCACGGTATTGTTTGAAGCTGGGAAGTGTGGACTTTGCGGCTTTCTGCGGTGCGGCACTTGCCATGTCACTGAGCCTGCGCAAGCCCACGGCGTGTCGCAGTTCGGTCATGAAAGGCGTGGCACGATTGCGGGCTTTCGCAGCTCCGGCCATCAAAATTGCTTCAATTTTTGCCGGGTTGTTGATCAGGCTCAGATAGGTTTCGCGCATGGGTGCAACTTCGCGGTCAATGCGCTCGAACAACACTTGTTTGGCATCGCCCCACGCAATGCCATCGGCATAAGACTGGCGCAGCGCCCGGGATTCTTCCTCGCTGGCAAAGGCTTGGAAAATCTGGAACAGGGCAGAGCCCTCAGTGTCTTTGGGTTCACCTGGAATTCGTGAGTCGGTCTTGATGCCGGCAATCAACTTTTTGAGCTGCTCGCGCGGCGCAAACAGCGGGATGGTGTTGTCGTAGCTCTTGCTCATCTTGCGGCCGTCAAGCCCTGGCAAGGTGGCCACCGACTCCTCGATCACAGCTTGGGGCGGTACAAAGTGTTCGCCATAGCGGTGATTGAAGCTGTTGGCCATGTCGCGTGCCATCTCGATGTGCTGGATCTGGTCGCGACCGACTGGCACTTTGTGCGCATTGAACATCAAAATATCAGCGCCCATCAGCACCGGGTACATGAACAGGCCGGCGGTGACATCCATGTCCGGGTCCTGGTCGGTCGCTGTATTCTTGTCAACGGCGGCCTTGTAAGCATGCGCGCGGTTGAGCACACCCTTTCCGGTGACGCAAGTCAGAAGCCAGGTCAGTTCGGGAATCTCTGGCACATCCGACTGGCGATAAAAAGTGACCCGCTCGGGGTCCAGGCCAGCAGCCAACCAACTCGCAGCAATCTCCAGCGTGGAGCGTTGAATACGAGAGGGCTCATCGACCTTGATCAGCGCGTGGTAGTCGGCTAAAAAGTAATAACTCTCCACGTCGGCCGTAAGGCTGGCCCGAACGGAGGGGCGAATGGAACCGACATAGTTACCCAGGTGGGGCGTGCCAGAAGTGGTAATGCCGGTGAGAAAGCGCGTGAAACTCATTGTGTTGAATGGGGGAGTTAGAGCTAAGAGACAAGCATCGCAAGGGGCGACAACACCGTGGTCACAACAAAATTTGTCAGCGCAACCAGTGGTCGCATCCAAAAAGTATTGAGTATTTGCATATAGATCAGTGCGATGACGATGAAAAAACCATACGGCTCCAGTCGCGAAACGGCAATGGCCTGTTTCATCGGGAGCAGCCCCACTAAAATGCGGCCACCGTCAAGTGGTGGCAGCGGAAACAGGTTGAAAACGAATAAGCTGATGTTGATCTGCAAACCTGCCTTGCACATTCCCAAGAAGAACGCTTCTTCAATACCAACAGCCAGCAACAGATAAAAAATAGTGCCCCACATCAATGCCATGGCCAGATTTGCCCCCGGCCCAGCCAAAGCGACCCAAATCATGTCCTTTTTCGGGCTGCGCAAGTTGCCAAATCGAACAGGCACGGGCTTGGCATAGCCAAACAGAAACGCACCCGAGGTGACGAAGTACAACACCAAGGGCATCACGATGGTGCCCATGGGGTCGATGTGTTTCATCGGGTTGAGCGTGACGCGGCCCAACATCCACGCTGTTTTGTCGCCATAGTGCCGCGCGGCGTAGCCGTGGGCCGCCTCGTGCACGGTGATGGCAAAGAGCACCGGTAGCGCGTAGAGGGCGACGGTTTGAATCAGGTTTGCAATGTCCACAGAGTGAAAGTTCCAGGTTGTTCTTATAGACCCAGGCGTGCCAGATCGCCACGGCCCTGGCGGATGACTTGGGGCTCGGAATCGGTCAGGTCGATCACGGTGGTGGGCTCTTGCGCGCATGCCCCCGCATCGATCACACCGGCGATCAGCTTCTCAAAACGGTCGCGTATGGCGCTGGCGTCATTCATCGGATGCGTCTCGCCCGGTGCAATCAGCGTGGTTGCCAGCAACGCGCCTTCATGCAGTGCGAGCAGGGCCTGCAGTGTGGTGTGTTCCGGCACGCGCAGGCCAATGGTTTTGCGCGAGGGGTGGCTTACACGCCGCGGCACTTCCTTGCTGGCTTCCAGAATAAAGGTGTATGGCCCCGGCGTGGCGGACTTGAGCAGGCGGTACTGTGCGTTATCCACCCGTGCATAGCTGGCCAGTTCGCTCAGGTCGCGACACAGCAGGGTCAGGTGGTGCTTGTCATCCACGCCGCGAATGCGCCGCAGGCTGTCCACGGCCGCCTTGTCGTCCAGGTGGCAAACCAGGGCATAGCTTGAGTCAGTTGGAACCGCCAGAACGCCGCCCTTTTCAAGCAACGCCACGGCTTGCTTGAGCAATCGGGACTGTGGGTTGTCTGGGTGAACTTCAAAATATTGGGCCATGCCGGGTACCTATTGAATGCGCGAGGCCAGCCGTTCCCAAACGGAGGTCAAGTTGGCTGGCAAAAAAGGCAGGGTGCCCAGTTCAGTGTGGCTTTCATCGGGGCTGTGAAAATCGCTGCCCCGCGAAGCGGCCAGCCCGAATTCGCGTGCTGTGTCAGCGTAAATGGCGTACTCGGCCACGGTATGACTACCGGTAACGACTTCAACGCCTTGGCCGCCCAGCGCCTTGAACTCGGTAAATAGTGCAAATTCTTCGTTGGACGTGAACTTGTAGCGCGCCGGGTGCGCAATGACTGCCATGCCGCCCGCGCCGTTGATCCAGGACACGGCTTCCTTGAGCGAGGCCCAACGGTGGGGTACAAAGCCGGGCTTGCCCTCGGTCAGGTATTTCCGAAATACCTCATTGGTTTCGCGACACACGCCACTCTCTACCAGAAAGCGCGCGAAGTGAGTGCGAGAAATGAGGTCCGGGTTGCCAACGAACTTGAGAGCACCTTCATAGGCACCTTTGATACCAACCTTGGCCAAACCGTCCGACATTTCCATGGCGCGTTGCTCGCGCCCGCCACGTGTTTGGCGCAGACCTTTTTGCAGTGTTGGGTTGTCGGCGTCAAATCCCAACCCAACAATGTGGACGGTTTGGCCGATGAAGGTCACAGAAATTTCGGTTCCGGTCAGGTAGCGCATGCCGTGTGCCCTGGCCGCAGCCGCAGCACGGTGCTGCCCCCCAATCTCGTCGTGGTCGGTTAAAGCCCATAATTCAACGCCATTGGCGCTGGCGCGCTGTGCCAGTGCTTCGGGCGAAAGCGTTCCGTCGGACACTGTGGAGTGGCAATGAAGGTCAGCGTTTTGTATGTTTGTCACCTGGGTATTTTAGGCGCTGAAGGTTGAAATGCATGGGGAGCCTGGTTACTGGATGGGCAAAGCCAAGTTCGCTGGCGTGCAGTAGCAAACGGGGGGACATTGCTGCAATCGTTTCGGGGGCATACAGCGCGTCGCCCAGAATGGGGTTGCCAATAGCCTGTAGGTGAACTCGCAACTGGTGGGTGCGCCCTGTCAGTGGCTCCAGCGTCACATGGCTGACCCGTTGAATCGGGTCAAAATGGGTCACCTGCAAGCGGGTAACGCTGGCCTTGCCGTTTAGTTGATCAATCACGCGGCGGGGCCGATTGGGCCAGTCCACACCGATGGGCAGATCAATGGTGTACCAGTCACTTTCTGGCGCGGTCACTCGGCCATAAACCACTGCCTGATAGCGCTTGGTCACAAGCCGGTTGGCAAAGGCTTCGCTGAGTGTGCGTTGCACCTGGGCGCCGCGCGCCATCACAATCAGACCCGATGTAGCCATGTCCAGACGGTGAACCACCAGCGCGTCGGCGTATTCACCCTGTACCCGGGCACTCAGGCAGTCCTGCTTGTCCGCGCCACGTCCGGGCACAGAAAGTAGCCCCGACGGTTTGTCCAGCACGATGATGGCGTCGTCGGCATAGACCAGGCATATGGAAGGGTCCGATGCCAGTTCCTTAAAGTCCATCGTTGCCAACGATCAGCCGTTGCACGGTCTCGCAAAACTCGCTGACGTCGTCAGGTTTGTAGATCAGTGCATTGGCACCCTCTCGGATGGCGCTTTGCTCCAACTCTGGCGTGACATAGCCAGAGGCGAGAGCAACAGGCATATCTGGGCGAATCAGCTTGAGTTGGCGCAGCAGGTCGATGCCGCTGTAGCCGGGCATGTTGTAGTCGGTTACTACCAGATCAAACGATTTTGGACTGGACTGAAAGGCAGCCAGCGCTTCATGAGGATCGGTGAACGCAGTGACCGCAAACCCTCGACGCTTGAGTACCCGGACGATTAAAAACACCAGCGCCTGGTCATCATCGACATACATGACGTGGCGACCCTGGCCACTGATCTGCTCGACGGGTGCCGATTCGACAACGGGCGCAACGGCCTGTTCCAGCGTTGGCGGGAAGTACAGGGTGAACACGCTGCCTTCGCCCGGCACGCTTTGCACATCGATTGCACCCTGGTGGCCCTGCATGATGCCGTGCACCACCGATAGGCCCAAGCCCGTTCCCTGACCTACTTCGCGGGTGGTGAAGAAGGGTTCAAAAATTCGCGCCAAGGTTTGCTCTGACATGCCGCTGCCGTTGTCGCGCACCGAAACCGTAATGTAGCGGCCCTCCGGGAGCCCCAGGCGGCCAATCAACGGCGCTGTCAGCTCGACACTGGTGAGCTCAATGGTGAGGGTGCCCGTTTTGTTGCCAATGGCCAGCAGGGCGTTGGTACCCAGGTTCAGTAGCGCCTGTTCCACCTGGGTAGTATCGGCGAGGATGGCCGCAGTGTGCGGGTCCACCTTGACTTGCAAGTTCACCAAAGGCGGCAAAGCAACCTTGATCAGTCGGGCTGCTTCGCGCACCACGTCGTCGAGTTGAATGGGTATGCGCTTGGGGACTTCGTTGCGGCTGAAAGTCAAAATCTGGCGCACCAGGTCGCGCGCACGTCGTCCGGCCTTTTCGATCTCCTGCAGGCTTGTCATGGCCGGGGTCCCTTGCCCAGTGTCCTGCTTTGCCAGGTCGACATTACCCAAAATGGCACTCAAAATATTGTTGAAATCGTGCGCGATGCCGCCAGCCATGGTGCCCATGGCCTGCATTTTTTGCGATTCTCGCAGTTGGGTCTCCAGCGCCACGCGACGTGCTTCCGCCAGTTTTCCCGCAGTCAGGTCCCTTGCAAAAATCGTGGTAACTTCGCCGTGCTGGCCCTGCTGACCCCGGTGCGCAATGGCATTGATAAGCGGCTGATTGCTACTTAAACGGGGGTTGAGTCTGCGCTCTAGCGAGACGCTGATCTCCACGAAAATTTCCCGACCCTGCAGTGTCGTCGCAGCAAACTCGCCCAGGGTCGTCTGGGTCGGCACCTGACCCGTGGACAGCACCGCTTCCACCTCGGGCAAAAAGCGGCCCAACGTGCTGCCCAGGGCCAGTTCAGCCGGACATTCAAACAACGCAGTGGCAGCAGGATTGAAAACGGTTATGCAGCGTTGTTCGTCAATGCACAAAATGGCATCCAACGAGGAGTTGATGATGGCAGCCATGCGGTTTTCGCTCAGCAGCAGGTCTTCATTGCGCTGCTGAAGTACGGCCGCACTCTTTTGCAGTGCATGGCGTTGGGCCAGTAATGGCCCCTGGTCAATGATGGCGCAAATAAAGTGAGCCAGTTCGCCCAGTGGGTTCTCGATGCGTGCGATGTGAAGGTCGCCGGTAAAAGTGCCTTGCGAACCGGCCAGGAAAACCACTTCACTGATCTCGCTGGTGCCACCCGACTTGGCGCTCAGGAACGCCACGGCTACTTCATCGGTGTGTTCAGCGCCTACAAAGGGCAACAAAAAGTTCAGCGGTGGATCAGTCTCCAGCGGCTGAAAGAGGCGCAATGCCATCGCGTTGCTGGCCATCACAAGGCCTTCTTCGTCCACCACCATCAATGCAAGCGGTACGTTGGAAAAAAGTGTGGCAAACCGCTCGGACGCGCCCTCAGCTTCTTGTTGGCTGTATCGCAGCGCTTTGTTCTGGATTTCGAGCTCGGCTTGGTACTTGCGCAGATCTTCAATCATTTGGGAGGGTGCGTAGCCCTCCACGATCAGTGCCTGTTCCGTCTGGCTGTCTGAGTGGGCCGCAGGAATGGGTTTGGGGATGAGGCGGAATTTCTTCCTGCGTGCAGGGACAGTCATTCGTATGTTTTTATGCTATTGAATAGGACTTGCCGTGAGGTTTGTTCCCGGTGCATAGCGCTCTATCTGGAGTGGGCTATGCAACGCAATGTATCCGCGCAGCGCTTCTGCATCCACAAAGCCGGTGTCGACAAAGCCAGGGTGTCTGGTGAACACGGGGTAGCCATCGCCGCCTACCGCCATGAAACTGTTGATGACCATGGTGTAACTTTTGGCTGCATCGACAAATGCGCCGCCTATGCGTGCCTGCAGCATCACACCATTAGCGGTAATCAGCTCCACACCAGACAGGTGCGCAAAACCACCGGCGCCGGGGCTCATTTTGGCGGCCATAGCCAGGTAGTCGAGCACTTCACGGCCGCTGAGTCTGATCGTGCAAAGTGTGTTGCCAAAGGGTTGCACCTGCAAGATGTCTTTGTAGGTAATGGTCCCTGCGGGCAGGGAGTCGCGCACGCCGCCAGAATTGACTACGGCGAAGTCGGCGTGCGTTTTCTCCATCATGGCCTGACCGATGAGCCTGCCCAGGTTGGTCGGGCGCTTGCGTACATAGGCCCGGTCACCCTCAAAAACCCCATCGGAGGTGCCCACATCGATCTGGAGTTTCTTCTGGCCGAAGTCTTGATAGGGCTTGAGCAGTGCCAGCATGGCGTGGCTTTCGGCTATCTGCGCGGTATTTTTCAGGTTCACTGGAATCAGCGCGTACTTCACCAGCGTAAATGTGCCGTTGCGGTACTGAAAGTCGGCGCGACCGACGTATTTACCCCATTCATGGGCTTGCACAATCCAGGTGCCGTTTTGTCTATCTGGTTGGCAAGCGGTGCCAGGCACGTAGGGGGTATCCATCACGTTCTCCGCACGCATGCAGGCCGGGTTTTGGGTATGGCCGCCCACCACCAGGTCGATTCCGGTGACGGCGCGCGCCATCTCCACATCGCCGGGTGCCTGAATTCCGTGGTGGCCGTTCTCGTAATGCCCCATATGGGTTGCGGCAATCACTACATCCGCTTTGCCGCGCAATTCGGGGACCACTTTGGCAGCTTCCTTGATCGGGTTACGGAAGTCCATGCCCCGCATGTTGTCGGGGTTGCCCAGCTTGTGGGTGTCCTCGGTGGTCAGGCCCATAACGGCTACGCGCACACCACCCAAATTGAATACCTTGTAGGCATCAAACAGCCGCTCGCCGTCACGGTAAATGTTGGCTGACAGCATCGGAAACGCGGCCAGCCTGCGCTGCATGGCCAGCACTGCCGGGCTCTTGTCAAATTCATGGTTGCCAACGGCCATGGCGTCGTAGCCCAGCAGATTCATGCCCTTGAAGTCGGGAACGGCGTCCTGCAGGTCGGACTCGGGCACGCCGGTGTTTACATCGCCACCATCGAGCAGCAGGGTGTAGCCACCGACCGATGCCACCTCAGCGCGGATGCCATCAATGACCGTTTTGCGTGCAGCCATGCCGTACTCGCCATCACGGTTCTGCCAGAAGCGGCCGTGGTGGTCGTTGGTGTGCAGGATGGTGATCGCGTAGGTCTTGTCTTTGTCGGGCACGGACGGTGCCAGGCTGGAGCAACCGGCCAGCGCGAGCGCGAGGCCAAGGGTCATTAGAGTGCGCAGGTGTTGCATACCTTCATGTTATCGGAATAACGGGCTTGACCAGTGATCTACGGGCAACCGCAGCGGTTGCCAGATAATGCCCCATGACCGACGAAGCAGCCCCCCACCAGCGCCGCGTACGCTACACCGGCACACACCCCAAACGTTTTGAAGAAAAGTACAAGGAACTGGACCCGGTACGCCATGCCGAGGCCATCAAAAAGGTGATGGACCGGGGGCAAACTCCGGCCGGCATGCACCGTTCGATTTGCGTGAAGGAAATTCTGGACCTTCTCAACCCCCAGCCGGGTGAAACCGGTCTGGACGCCACGCTGGGCTTTGGCGGTCATGCGCATGAGATTTTGGCCAAGCTGATGCCCGGTGGCCGCTTGTTTGCCGTGGACGTGGATCCGCTGGAGCTGCCGCGCACCGAGGCACGCTTGCGCGGCCTGGGCTATGACGCAGCCGCGCTGACGGTGCGCCGCATGAACTTTTCCGAAGTGGTCGACCTGCTGCCTGAGGCGGGTGGTGGCTTTGACGTGGTGCTGGCCGACCTGGGGGTCTCGTCCATGCAGATTGACAATCCGGCCCGGGGCTTCAGCTTCAAGGCCGACGGGCCGCTGGACCTGCGCTTGGACCCCAGCAGCGGCCAATCGGCATCGGAACTACTGCTCTCGGTCACACGCCAGCGCCTGCGTGATCTGCTGACTGACAACGCCGATGAGCCCTATGCCGTCCCACTGGCCGCCGCCCTGCAAGGCCAGTACCTGGAGACCACCACGCAACTGGCCGATCGGGTGCGCCAGACCCTCGGTGGGGTTTTCAAGCGGACCATGCCCGAAGAAGAGCGGCTGGCCGAAACCAAGCGCGCCCTTCAGCGCACCTTTCAGGCACTGCGCATCGAAGTGAACAACGAGTTTGGCGTGCTCGATCGCTTTTTGGAGACACTTCCCAGCTGCCTGAAGCCCGGCGGCCGGGTGGTGATCATGAGCTTTCACTCGGGCGAAGACCGGCGGGTGAAGAAAGCTTTTCAGACCGGCGAGCGTGCCGGCATCTATAGCAGCGTCGCTGCCGATCTGATTCGCCCGTCGTTTGATGAGCAGCGCGCCAACCCACGCTCCAGTTCGACCAAGCTGCGTTGGGCGGTCAAAGCGTAGGTTTTAAATGGAAAGTGCCTCTAGCCCCCGTGGAGTGTGCGTGAAGTGCTATTCAAATAATAGCAATACAACCGCCGGGCGTTAGCTGCTATGGGCTCAGTGGTCGCCCCACACCACCGGTTGGCGTTGGCCTAGCCAACCTTGGTAGTGGCTCGCGTAGGCTTCTTCGATGCGCATGCGCTTGACCTTGAGTGTGGGGGTGACGAAGCCGTTTTCGGGCGTCCAGGCAGTGGTGATAGCGGCCAGGCAGTCCATGCGCTCGTGCGGCTCAAGTTGGGCGTTCACCGCTGCCAGGTGCGCCGTCAGCGATTCAGTCAGGGACTGACGCTCTTCGGCTGCGGCGCTGCGGGCTACCGCTTCTTGTGACAGCATCACCAGGCCCAGGGGTTGGGTCAAGTTGGCGCCCACTACCGTGCAGGCCTCGATGTCGGGGTGCATGATGAGCAGGTCTTCAATCGGGGCGGGGGCCACATATTTGCCTTTGCTGGACTTGAAAATGTCTTTCACCCGCCCGGTGATGCGCAGGTAACCGTCGCCATCGATCGTGCCCTTGTCGCCAGTGCGCAGCCAGCCGTCTGCCGTGATGGCCTCGGCGGTGGCAGCATCCTGTTTGTAGTATCCCAACATCAGTGCCGGGCTGCGCATCTGGATTTCGCCGTTCTCGGGGTCAATGCGGCTCTCTACCAAGTCGTAGGGCAGGCCGACCGAGCCAATCAGCGGTGAGCCGGGCAGGGTGGAGTGCGACACGCCGCAGTTTTCCGTCATGCCATAGACCTCGATCAGGTCGAGGCCCAGTTTGCGGTACCACTGCAGCACATCGGCTGGCATGGGCGCGGCGCCTCCAGCTGCCAGACGGCATTGGTCCAGCCCCAGGCCTTTCAGGATTTTTCGACGTACCAGGCGCCCGATCAGTGGAATGCCCATCAGCCGGTTCAGCTTTGGGGCCGGCATTTTGCTGTGCACACCGTGCTGAAACTTGACCCACAACCGTGGCACCGAGAAAAAGATGGTGGGCCGTGCACGCTGCAGATCTTGCACAAACGTATCCAGCGCTTCGGCAAAAAAAACGCGACCACCGTAGCGCAGCGATGCCTGCTCAATCAGCATCCGCTCGGCCACATGGGCCAGTGGCAGGTAGGAGATGTAGCGGTCGTGCACATCCATGCGCACCCTCCGCGTGGCGCTGGTCACGCCCCAGGCCATGGTGCGGTAGCTGTGCACCACGCCCTTGGGCTTGCCGGTGGTGCCGGAGGTGTAAATGATGGTGCTGAGCGCATCCATCTGCGACGCAGGCTCACCCGCCATGGGCTTGTTCTGGGCTTGCAGGTCGGTCCACGCCAACGCCTGGATGGGGGGCGCCAGCGGCAGGGCGATCAGGGGTACACCGATAGGCACACCGGTTTGCAGGTTGGCGGTGTCGTCCATTTTGCCGACAAAGCAGGCACGCGCCTCACTGTGCTCCAGGATGTAGGTCAGTGCTTCGCCGTTAAAGGTCGGGTAGATGGGGACGGAGATGTGGCCTGCCATCTGGATGGCCAGATCGGCCAGTATCCAGTGCGCACTGTTTTTGCCGATGATTGCTACGCGGCTACCCTCGGGCCAGCCCTGCGATGCCAGCCAGTTGGCCGCCCGGCGCACCTGGTCCGCGGCTTCGCGCCAGGTGATGTCCTGCACCTGGCCGCCACCGATGGGTTGGGTCAGGTAAATCTGGCTGGCGCGCTCGCGCTCCCAGCGGTAGAGACATTGCAACGGCAGATCGCCTGCGGCGACGGTTATGGGCGCAGTCATAGTGGAATCCTCGGTCGAGAGTTCTTCATGGGTGAGGCGGCCATTCTGTTGGGGCACACGGGTGCTGACAAGGGTGTTGACCCTAGGTGACGTAGACATTTGAACCCGCATCTGGATTGCAGCGACAATCTACTCTCTTCTTTTCTGTTTTATTTGCTTCAGAGTTAACGTTTAGACATGTCCAGTACGACTACTTTCACGGTTCGCCCCGCGACCCTGCGCGATGCCAAGGCCATCGCCGATCTACACAACGCAACCGTGTGTGAGGCTTTCAAATCTGCAACACCCAACGCACCCGTTCCGGTGGCCGCGCTGGAGAAGACCCAGGCCCATTGGCGTGAGGCCATCGAATACGCAGAGCCCCAGGTGCTGGTGGCCATAGTTGGCGAAAAAATTATCGGTTTTGTCGGCTTTGACCGCTCACGGGACAAAGGCACGCCACCGACCATGGGCGAGCTATGGTCGATCTATGTGGCCTCCAGCCACCAAGGTCAGGGCGCTGGTTTGGCGTTGTGGGACGCCGCGCGCGAAGGCCTGATGGAAGAAGGGTGCACCCAAGTGACGGTGTGGATTGCACTGAGTAACGACCGTGCGTTGCGCTTCCACGAACTCGCCGGTTTCAAGCGCGAACCCAGCAGTGCCAAGACGGTGCCCGTTGGCACCGCGCGGGTAGAAGAAATCCGCTTGAAGCGTTCGCTGAGTTAAGCGCCTTCAAGGCGCTTTATGGCGCATTACCCTGCGCAATTTTCAGGTAGTCAACCTTGGGCTGCAGGTCGGCATACGAGTCGGCAAAGGCCAGCGCTATGGTCTCGAAGGTATCCTGAATGGCCACAAACGCCTGCACCACATCGGGGTCGAAATGGCGGCCACTCACTTGCTCGATGATGTGCACGGCCTGTGCGTGTGGCAGGGGTTCCTTGTAGACGCGCCGACTGATCAGAGCGTCATACACGTCGGCCAGTGCCATGATGCGGGCTGAAATGGGTATCTGCTCACCCTGCAATCCTTGCGGGTAACCGCTGCCATCCCACTTTTCCTGGTGCGAATAGGCGATCTCCTTGGCCAGCGTCAAGAACGCTACGTCCTCACCCAGTTCATCTGCGGCGCGGGCAATGGCATCGCGACCCAGCGTGGTGTGGGTCTTCATGATCTCAAACTCCTCTGGCGTGAGCTTGCCGGGTTTGAGCAAAATGCGGTCGGGTATGCCCACTTTGCCAATGTCGTGTAGCGGAGCTGATCGAAACAGCAGGCCGACGTTGGCAGGGGTCAAAAACGCGGAGAAGCGAGATTGTGATGACAGCTTCCACGCCAGTGCACGAACGTACCGCTGGGTCCGGCGCAGGTGGTTTCCGGTGTCGGCATCGCGTGTTTCGGCCAACGAGGCAAGCGCCAGAACGGTGACATTTTGGATAGCCGTCAGCGCCTTGGTGCGGTTTGCGACTTCGGTCTCCAAAAATGCATCGTGGTTGTGCAAAAAATCGATCGATGACCTGAGCATGAGTTGATTGCGCACGCGGTTACGCAAGATAGGCGCGCTGACCGGTTTGGTGATGTAGTCGCCGGCGCCAATCTCAAACCCCATTTCTTCTTCTGCCTGGTCTGATTTTGTTGTGAGGAAAAGGATAGGAATGCTTTGCGTCAGCGTATCCGCCTTGAGCTGTCGGCAGACCGCGTGGCCGTCCATGTCGGTCAGCATCACGTCGAGCAAAATCAAATCAGGTGGCGCATCAGACGACGCCATGCGCAAGCCTTCGCTGCTGTTGCTGGCGCCCCGCACGAGGTAGTTGTCTTTCAGCACAGCCTGGATCAAAGCCAGACTGTCGGGGGAATTGTCAATGACCAGGATGGTTGGCTTTTCCCGCACGGCTCAACTCACATTTTCTTGACGATGGCGCTGCCAATTGAATAGCCCGCACCAAACGAGCAGATCATGCCCACATCGCCTGCTTGAAAGTCAGCCTTGTGCCGGTGAAAGGCGATGATGGAGCCAGCCGATGCGGTGTTGGCAAACTCGTCCAGAATCACCGGCGCTTCTTCACGCGTGGCGTCGCGCCCCAGCAACTTTCGGCTGATGAGCTGATTCATGGCCAGATTGGCCTGGTGCAGCCAAAAGCGACGCACGCCATCGGGTGCCAGATCGTGGGTAGCCAAGTGGCTCGCCATGTGCTCAGCGGCCATGGGACAGACCTCCTTGAACACTTTGCGGCCTTCCTGGCGAAAGAGTTGGTCGCGGTCTTCGGGATCACGGTCTTCCGCACGCGACATAAATCCGGCGTTGTTGCGAATTGCGTTGGAGAATGTGGTTTGCAGCCGGGTTCCTATTACTTCGAAGGCACCCGGTGGTGCCAGGTCCAGACGTTCCACCAGGATGGCCGTACAGACGTCACCAAAAATAAAATGGCAATCGCGGTCCATCCAGGCCAGATGGGCGGACGTGATTTCCGGGTTGACCACCAGAATGGCGCGCGCCGATCCGGTGCGAACGGCATTCACCGCCATCTCCAGCCCAAAGGTGGCTGACGAGCATGCAACGTTCATGTCGAAGGCAAAACCCTTGATACCCAGTGCCGTTTGAATTTCCACTCCCATGGCTGGGTAGGCGCGCTGCATATTGGCTGACGCGCAGATAACGCCGTCCACATCGTCCGCTGTTTTACCGGCATTGGTTAGCGCATCGTGTGCAGCCTTGACGGCGATCTCGGCCATCATGGAAATTTCAGTGTCGGGGCGGGCCTTGAACTCCGGACGCATGCGCCGGGGGTCAAGAACGCCTGATTTGTTCATCACATAGCGGCGCTTGATGCCGGAGGCTTTTTCAATGAACTCGACGTTGGAGTCTGTGATGGCAGTTCGTGTGCCGTTGGCAATATCGTCGGCGTATTTGGCGTTCTCCAGCGCGGCATAGGCGTTGAATGCAATCACCAGTTCTTCGTTGGTGATGACCTCGGGGGGCATGAATAACCCGGTGCTGCTGATGGCGACGCGATGCATAGTATGACTCTTCAAATTGGGGTGCATTGGCCAATCCAACGACGCGCTGATTATGCGCCGGGTTGGAGCAGTCGCAGGCGTTACAGGGCGCAACGGCAACCTAACCACAAACAGGCTAACCTCGGCCCTTTTGAGGAAACTGACTATGGCAATGTTTCGCGCCTGGGCCGCAACGTCAACGGGCAGCCCCCTACAGCGGTTTGACTTTGACCCCGGGATCTTGCACCCAGAGGACGTGGAAATTGCGGTGGAGCACTGTGGAGTGTGCCACTCTGACCTGGCCATGGTGGACAGTGAGTGGTTCCCTGCCACCTATCCGCTGGTGCCCGGCCACGAGGTCATTGGCACCATCGTCGCCGTGGGTGATCAGGCCAAAGGACGCAACGTGGGCCAGCGTGTGGGTCTGGGTTGGCACAGTAGTAGCTGCTGCCATTGCAGCTACTGTATGGGTGGCGAACAAAATCTGTGCGCCAAGCGACAGCCCACCATTGTCGGACGCCACGGCGGCTTTGCCGACCGGGTGCGCGCCCACTGGAGCTGGAGTCTGCCGGTGCCAGAGGGAGTGGACCCATCAAGCGCCGGGCCGCTGATGTGCGGTGGCGGTACCGCTTTCTTGCCTTTCGTCATTCACGGCATCAAGCCGACCGATAAGGTAGGTGTCGTTGGTATTGGCGGTCTGGGGCACCTGGCAGTCAAATTTGCCCGGGCCTGGGGCTGCGAGGTGACGGCGTTTACTTCGTCAGCCTCCAAGCGCGACGAGGCGCTACAACTGGGCGCGCACCATACGGTGAGCAGTGTTGACATCCAGGAGATGAAGGCCGTTGCCGGTAGCCTGGACTTTTTGCTGGTCACGGTAGGCGCCAGTTTGGAGTGGGATGCGCTAATTGGCACGCTCGCTCCCAAAGGGCGCCTGCATATGGTGGGTGTGGTGACTGAGGCCATGAAAGTGCGATCCGGCGGTCTGCTGTCCTGGCAGCGCAGCATTTCCGCATCGCCCACGCCATCGCCTACGGTGTTGGCCAGGATGATGGAGTTTTGTGTGCGCCACGGCATTTCGCCGCAGGTGGAACATTTCCCCATGAGCCGCATGAACGAAGCCCTGGATCACCTGCGCTCGGGCAAGGCGCGGTACCGTGTGGTGCTGGATGCGGACTTCAGTTAACAACGCGCATGACTGTTCCCTGAGTTGCGCCCCCTGCTGAGAAACAATCAGGGTTGATCCATACCTTGAATTTTGTCGGGTAGTTGTTCCCTGCCTGTGTATTTTTGCTCAGCGGGGGTGTGGAAGGCCACAGATGCCAACTTCCTCCCAAGTGCCAATACTCTGGATACGCGCCGCTAATTTCCGATCCACTCCGGGTCATATAGCGGTAAATGTCAGATCAGACACCGGGAGGTAAATATGTCGTGGTTCATTCTTGCTATCAGGAAGGCGTTCAACATAGATGGTCGCAGCCGACGGGCCGAATATTGGTGGTTCACCCTGTGGTTGGCCGTCTTTGTAGTAACCGCAACGATATTTGATGTTCTGCTGGGGACCTTTTACGCTGACAGCGGCATGGGCTTTCTTGGAGGCTTGGTTGTACTCACCGTGGTGGTTCCCGGCTTCACGCTGCAGGTTCGCAGACTCCACGACATCGGTCGCTCCGGGTGGTGGAGCCTTCTGGGTTTGACTGGGATTGGTGGACTTCTTTTGGTTGGCGCCAGCCTGTTCAATAGCCAGACTGGTGCCAACCAATGGGGAATGAGCCCAAAGGTCGACGCCGATGGCAACAGGATTGACGAACGGCCTCCACACCGGTGGAGCACAAAACGCAGGGTCACCACAGGTTTTTTTATCGCAGTGACAGTCGTGGGCCTGCTCACAATACTGGGCATGAATAAATTGGAGCAAACCAAGGCCGAGGTCAATGCGCACCGCGACACGCACGCGGCTATCGGTTTGGCATTTGGTAGAGATGCAGATGAGCGAGGTTGTTTTGTTGAGGCGGTTGAGCGCTACAAGGCTCTTGAATCCAGGTCGATGGCCGTCCAGGTATTGCACTCGATCGAGACGACCAACTGCCTGAATGCGAGCAAGCCGTCAAAGGACTTCTGCAAAAACGTCCCGTTAAGAAGTGCAATCATGGAAAGCGCCCAGTGGGCGAATCAGACGTGCGCCAATTTGGGAATGCAGGCAGACCACAACTGCATCAATATGATCAAGCCATTTGCGGAGTATTGCAATTCGTCCGCCAGGGCGTCCAAAACCAATGGCGCGGTGTCGATTCCCAATTGCCCGCCTTCTTGCTGATAAAAACGTCGCATGCAACGCGCTGTGAGTGGTCGCTGCTTACGCCTCGCCTCCAAATCGCTGAATCAGGTTGTCGATGTACTGCTCGGTCATTTTTT
>JBAWYQ010000048.1:0-21374 GCA_037143475.1 Burkholderiales bacterium
GTGCCGCACACACTGGCTGCGCGCTGGAACGGACAGGGCGAAGAATGAGCTACCACGACCTGCGCGATTTCATCACCCAACTGGAGCAGGCCGGCGAACTGCGCCGCATTACCCAGCCGGTGTCGCCCTATCTGGAAATGACTGCTTTGTGCGACCGTGTGCTACGTGCCAGCGGTCCGGCCATCCTGTTTGAAAACGTTAATGGCCACAGCATGCCGGTGCTGGGAAACCTGTTCGGCACACCCGAGCGCGTGGCGCGCGCCATGGGCGTGTCGGAGTTGAAAGGTCTGCGCCCCTTTGGCGAGCTGCTGGCCTCGCTGAAAGAGCCGGAGGCGCCCAAGGGCTTCAAGGAAATGATGGGCATGCGCAGCCTGCTCAAGACCCTGTGGAACATGGCGCCCAAAGAATTGCGCTCGGCCCCGTGTCAGGAGGTAGTGTGGGAGGGTAATGACGTTGATTTGGCTCGCCTGCCGATCCAGCACTGCTGGCCGGGCGATGTGGCGCCCCTCATCACCTGGGGTTTGGTTATAACGCAAGGCCCCAACAAGCCGCGACAGAACCTGGGCATTTACCGTCAGCAAGTGATTGGTCGCAACCAGGTCATCATGCGCTGGTTGGCGCATCGTGGCGGCGCGCTCGATTTTCGTGAACATGGCGCTGCCCATCCGGGTCAGCCGTATCCGGTGGTGGTGGCCATTGGCGCGGATCCGGCAACGATCCTGGGCGCTGTAACGCCGGTGCCGGACAGTCTGTCGGAATACCAGTTTGCCGGCTTGTTGCGCGGCGCGCGCACCGAACTGGTCAAGGCACTTGGAAGCGAGTTGCGAGTGCCAGCCAGTGCCGAGATCGTGCTCGAAGGGCACATTTACCCCGATGCAGACCACCCCAGTGGTTATCAGCACGCGCTGGAAGGCCCCTTCGGCGATCACACCGGCTACTACAACGAGCAGGCGCAGTTCCCGGTGTTCACCATCGACCGCATCACCCACCGCCGGGACCCGATTTATCACTCCACGTACACCGGCAAGCCGCCGGACGAGCCGGCGGTGCTGGGCATGGCCCTGAACGAGTTGTTTGTACCCCTGCTACAGCGCCAGTTTCCCGAAATCACTGATTTCTATTTGCCACCCGAGGGTTGCAGCTACCGCATGGCGCTGGTGCAGATTAAAAAGGCCTACCCCGGTCACGCCCGGCGCGTGATGATGGGCGTGTGGAGCCACCTGCGCCAGTTCATGTACACCAAGTTCATAGTCGTAGTGGATGACGATGTCAACGTGCGCGACTGGAAGGAAGTTATCTGGGCGCTGACCACCCGAGTCGACCCGGTGCGTGACACCATGATGGTGGAGAACACACCGATTGACTACCTGGACTTTGCCTCACCTGTGAGTGGCCTGGGCAGCAAGATGGGGCTGGACGCCACCAATAAATGGCCGGGCGAAACACAGCGCGAGTGGGGGCGCACCATCACCATGGACGCCGAGGTTCAACAACGCATGGACGGAATATTTGAATCATTGGGGTTGTGACCCAGCTGTACCCTCAACCCGTGAGTTTGGCACGGCTGGGTGCAAATTGCTACTAAATTGGTAGCGCTTCACGCTGGTTCTATGAGGGCTAGAAGCCTAAATCACTACTTCTTTGGTGCCGAAGGTGCATCACCCTGTGGACCAGCGGGCGCATTTTTTGGTTTGCAGGCCAATGGCTTGCCTTCAGGCGCAAAGCAACTGCCCTTTACCGCGCCCCGTGGTGAGGTAAAGCCACAGTCCTGACCGCTCTTGAGCGTCTTGCAGGCGTCCAGCGCCTCGGGGGGTGGTTTGCGATGCTCGCCACCTGAAGGTTGGGCACACAGCAAACTGGTCGAGAGTGCAAGGGCCGCGACCAAGCTAGCGCGGATGGATAAATGGGTCATAGACATACTCCGGTAGTTCGGTCGGCACCCGCCGTCCGATGGGGGGATTCTGGCTGCCAAATATGGAGAAATAGTGGAGAGCGATAGCAGCACCGGCCAAATTTCCGTGTGCCAGCGCAGTATTTGCCCAGTGCTATAAGATTCATTTAATTTGGTTGTTATGTCTCAAATAGTTCGTTGGCACTCATTTCGCCGTCTGGCGAGCCGTATTCGCTTTTCATGATCCAGCCCGTACCCTCCCGCGTGATTCCCATCAAGTCGCTGCCCGTTGAGCCGCAAGACCTGGGGTTTCTCTCTGCCTACGAGAAACAGGTGCGCATCTACCCGCGGTCGGTGAAAGGACTATTTTCAAGTCTGCGTTGGGCCATGGTTTGGGTGACGCAGATCGTTTTTTACGGTCTGCCCTGGGTGCAGTGGAACGGTCGGCAGGCGGTGTTGTTTGATTTGTCCGAGCGGCGCTTCTTTGTCTTCAACCTCGTGTTGCACCCCCAGGATTTGATTTACCTAGCCGCGCTGCTGGTTATTGCGGCACTGGCTTTGTTTTTCTTCACGGCGGTGGCCGGGCGTCTGTGGTGCGGCTATGCCTGCCCGCAGACGGTGTATACCGAGATGTTTTTATGGATTGAGAAGCATACTGAGGGCGATCGCTCGGCCCGAATGCGACTCGACAGCGACCCATGGAGTCCGGCCAAGCTGGGCCGCAAGAGCGCCAAGCAGGTGGCGTGGGTAACGCTTGCCGTGGTCACCGGAATCAGCTTTGTCGGCTACTTCACCCCTATCCACAGCCTGGTGGGTGAGATGCTGACCCTGGCACTTTCGCCCTGGGAATGGTTCTGGGTGCTGTTCTATGCGGCGGCCACCTATGGCAATGCTGGCTTTATGCGCGAGCAGGTGTGCAAATACATGTGTCCCTACGCCCGCATCCAAAGTGCGCTGATCGATATGGACTCGCTGGTCATCGCATATGACACCGGACGGGGCGAAGCGCGGGGATCACGCTCACGCTCGGCCGATCCCAAGCTGCTGGGCATGGGCGATTGCGTGGACTGCACGTTGTGCGTGCAGGTATGCCCCACTGGTATCGACATCCGGGACGGCTTGCAAAACGAGTGCATCGCCTGCGCGGCCTGTATTGACGTGTGTGATGACGTAATGGACAAGATGGGCTATGCCAAAGGCTTGATTCGCTACTCGTCGGGCCATGGTATTGCGCAGGCGTTCAATACCCGTCAATTGATGGTTCAAACCTGGCGGCCGCGGGTGTTGATTTATGGGGCGTTGCTGTTCCTCACCTGCGTCGTCTTTGTGGCGAGTCTGTCCATGCGCCGGGGATTTTCGGTCGACGTGATCAAGGACCGGGGTACGCAGGCCAGGGTGGTGGAGCAGGGCACAATTGAGAATGTCTACCGACTACAGATCATGAACGGCGCGGAGACAGCGCAGGACTTTGCCGTGGCAGTGACTGGCCTGTCTGGCCTTGGAATGGCCACACCCCCGGTGCTGCGCGTCCCCGCAACGGGGATAGGCACGCTACCGGTGCGCCTGACGCTGTCGCCAGACATGGCGCTGCCCTATCAGGGGCATACAAATGCCATCGTTTTTGAAATAAGCACCGTGCTCGACGGCGAGCAAAGGCTGGCGCGCGAGAAATCGACCTTCTTTGTGCCACGCTGAACCGGGCGAGCGGTGCTTTCGGGACTGCGGCAACGTGTATCCTGAGTTGGCTGTCACCTGCGTTGTGACGGCAGTACACGGCAGCAGGACAATTCGTACATGGACTTTGCACACTCCCCACGCTCACAAGACCTGCGACAGCGTCTTGAAGCCTTCATGCAGCGCTACGTGTTGCCCTACAACGCGGCCTGGCACCGGTCGGTGCAGGACGGAAATTACCCCCCACCATTTTTGGAAGACCTCAAGGCGCTGGCCCGTGAGGAAGGCTTGTGGAACCTGTTTTTGCCCACGTTGGGATCTGACGAGCCTGGCACCCGCCTGAGTAGTCTGGATTACGCCCCGCTGGCCGAAATCATGGGCCGCCTGCACTGGGCACCCGAGGTTTTCAACTGCAGCGCACCGGACACCGGCAATATGGAACTGCTGCACCGTTTTGCCAACGCAGCGCAACGCACGCAGTGGTTGCTGCCATTGCTCCATGGCACCATCCGCTCGGCGTTTGCGATGTCGGAGCCCGATGTGGCATCCAGCGACCCCACCAACCTGCAGACAACGGTTCGCCGGGACGCTGACCAACTGGTACTCAACGGCCGCAAATGGTTCATCACCGGTATCGCACATCCCCAGTGCAAGGTAATGATCGTGATGTGCCGCAATGCGACCGACACAGACAGTGCAGTCGACACGAGCGCCCACCACCAGCACAGCATGGTGTTGATTCCCATGGACACCCCCGGCGTGCAGGTGGTGCGCAACATTGCCGTGGTGCACCACCATTCGCCTGAAGGGCATTGCGAGATCGTGCTACGCGATGTGCGTGTTGGCGCCGACCACCTGCTGGGCGATTGGGGTGCCGGCTTTGCCATGGCGCAGGCGCGCCTGGGGCCGGGCCGTGTGCATCATTGCATGCGTGCGATTGGGCAATGCGAGTTGGCGCTGGAGTTGGCTACCGAGCGCACGCTGGAGCGGCAAGCCTTTGGCAAGTATTTGTCGGATTTTTCCAATGTGCAGGACTGGATAGCCGAGTCGCGCATGGAGATTGATCAGGCACGCTTGCTGGTGTTGCAGGTGGCATGGATGCTGGACCAGCAACCGGGGGTGATTGAGCCAGGCGCGTTGCGCGCGCAAGTCGCTGCCATCAAAGTGGTGGCGGCGCGCCTGCAGTCACGTGTGGTGGACCGGGCCATGCAAGTGTTTGGGGCGATGGGTTTGTCGCCCGACACGCCACTGGCTTTCTTCTGGACCTGGGGCCGCGCTCTGCACTTAATGGATGGCCCGGACGAAGTGCATCTGCGTACCGTGGCCCGCCACGAACTGGCCCAGGGGCGGGCCAGAGCGGGTTCTTCGGCGGCCTACTTCACAACGCCTGAGCAACTGCTGGCATTACCGCGAATTCGGTAGGGACGGGTGCTTCGCTTTGATCGGGTGGGAGTGGCGTGGCTTGCTTCCTCTTTTGAAGAAGGCCTAACTAGCCCAATCTCCAAGGTCTTTCCTTCACGCTTAAGATTGGTGCTGTGAGGGCGAACTATCACCACCATCGAAGGAATTCCATGACTGCTCCATCCAACACCTTGCAAACCGTCACCCTGGGTGGCGGATGCTTCTGGTGCACAGAGGCCGTGTACGTGCAGGTTCGTGGTGTTGTGGACGTGGAGTCCGGCTACACCAATGGCCGCGTGCACCATCCCAGTTACGAGGACGTATGCACCGGCAATACGGGGCACAACGAGGTGGTCAAGTTGGCGTTTGACACGATGCAGATCAGCATTCGCGAGATTTTGGAGATCTTCTTTGTCATCCACGACCCCACCACGCTCAACCGCCAGGGCAATGACAGCGGTACCCAATACCGCAGCGGCATTTATTTCTCGACACCGGAACAGCAGGCGGTGGCACAGGAAGTGATTTCTGAAATGGCGGCCAGTGGTGTATATAGCCGTCCTATCGTGACGGAGGTTGTGGCGGTTGACAACTATTGGGCTGCAGAGGACTACCACCAGGACTACTTTGCGCGCAATCCTGACCAGGGGTATTGCATGGCCGTGGCGGCACCCAAGGTGGCCAAATTTCGCAAGACATTTGTGCGGTTGCAAAAAGTCTGACCTGCATCAAAGTTTTTGAGGATGAGGCCCATGCGGTTGTTCCGCACTGGGGTTGCAACGGTAAGATGGAACCATGACCCAATCCTCCAGCACCCACATTCGTACCGTTGCCCTGGTCGGCCACGGAGCCGCAGGCAAGACCACCCTGGCAGAGAGCCTGCTGGCCGCGACAGGCGCCATTGGCAGCCGGGGCACGGTTGAAAAGGGCAATACCACCTGTGATTTTGATCCTATGGAAAAGGAGTTTGGCCACTCGCTACAAACGGCATTGGTCAGTATGCAATGGGATGGTGCGCAATTGCACCTGATTGACACCCCGGGTTACCCCGACTTTGCCGGGCAGGCCATTGCTGCGTTGGCTGGAGTGGACACGGCGCTGATAGTTATCAACGCTCAGGCGGGCATCGAACTGGCCACTGAGCGCATGTTTAACCTGGCTGGTGAGCGCGGACTATGCCGCATGATAGTGGTCAACAAGATCGATGCCGATAACGTGGATTTGCCGGGGTTGGTGAACACCATTCGGGAGCGTTTTGGAAAACAGTGCCTGTTGTTGGACCTGCCTGCGCATGATGGTAACGAAGTGGTTGAACTGTTGGGCCATGCCGATGGTGATAGCGATTTTGCGTCGGTGGCCGCCGCGCATCGCGCGTTGATAGACCAGATCGTTGAAGAAGATGACAGTCTGATGGCCCGTTACCTTGAAGACGGTGTGGACCCCACCCCGCAAGAATTGCACGCACCGTTTGAGGCTGCGCTGCGCGCCGGGCACCTGATACCCGTTTTGTTCGTGTCGGCGAAGACCGGCGCCGGCGTGCCGCAATTGCTCGATGCGTTGGCCAAATTGGCCCCTAACCCGGCTGAAGGCAATTCACCGCCTTTCTACAGGGGTGAGCCCGGCGAGCAACCGCAGGCATTCGCAGCTCAACCGGACGATGCACTGCATGTACTCGCCCACGTGTTCAAGGTGGTGATGGATCCGTTCATTGGCAAGCTGGGTGTGTTTCGTGTGCACCAGGGAACCGTGCGCAAGGATGCGCAGTTGTTTGTCGGCTCGGGTAAGCGTGCCTTCAAGGTGGGACACCTGTATCGCCTTCAGGGTAAAGAGTACGTGGAAGTCACCAGCCTGGTACCGGGCGACATTGGTGCAGTGGCCAAGGTCGATGAGATCGAGTTTGACTGCGTGCTGCACGATTCGCATGACGAGGACAACATTCATCTCAAACCGCTCCAGTTTCCCCTGCCAATGCAAGGCTTGGCGGTGCAGACACGGCGCAAGAGCGACGAGCACCGCCTGTTTGAAATTTTGCACAAACTGGAACTCGAAGACCCCTGCTTCACGGTAGAGCGCCACCCCAGCACCAATGAAACCGTGATCCGCGGCCTGGGTGAGGTGCACCTGCGTACCAAGTTGACCCGCATGCAGCAGCAGTTCAAGATGGAGCTTGACACCAGTCCTCCCCGCATTGCCTACCGTGAAACGATCACCCAGGGTGCCGAGGGGCATTGCCGACACAAAAAGCAAAGCGGTGGCGCCGGGCAGTTTGGCGAAGTGATGCTGCGTATCGAACCTTTGGAGCGCGGCGCTGGGTTTGAATTTGTCGACGTTGTCAAAGGTGGTGTGATTCCCGGAGTCTTTATGGCGGCAGTAGAAAAAGGCGTGCGCCAGGCCCTTACCGATGGTGTTGTGGCGGGCTACCCGGTGCATGACCTGCGGGTGACCGTGTATGACGGTAAAACCCACGCGGTGGACGGCAAAGACATTGCCTTTACCCTGGCCGGGCGCAAAGCCACGATCGAGGCCGTGCGCAAGGCCACGCCGATTATTCTGGAGCCGATGGTCAACATCGAGGTTCTTGCGCCCGAGGTATCGATTGGAGACCTCACCGGTGATTTATCCAGCAAGCGCGGTCATGTAACCGGGACGCAGCCTCGCTCCGCGGCAACTGCGGCCATTAGTGGCCAGATACCGCTGGCCGAACTGGATGACTACCAGGGTCGACTCAAATCCTTGACCGCTGGGCAGGGTACCTACAGCATTGAGTTTTCCCACTATGCCCAGGTACCTGCGCAAACGCAGGCGCAGCTAATGGCAGCCCATAAGTCGGTCAATCTGGACGACGAATAGGCCCCGCGCGCAGGTCGATGGTTCGTCTATGATTTTGTTGCGCATGCTCTCGTTTTGAGAGCATTGCAGTTCTATTGGACGCCAGCTGTGCGAGAATCGTCGCACAATGAAACCTCTAAAGGTCGGAAAATTCGCTTCGGGAGTGGCGCTGTTAAGTGTCGCCATGGGCAGTTTTGCGTTGACTTTGGGTCATACGCAAGGCGTGGCATGGGTTGGCAGGCCGCTGGATGTACAAATCCAAGTGCAGTCCGACAGTGTTGACGACCTTCAAAGCGATTGTCTGTCGGCCAATGTACTTTACGGTGAAACGCAGATTGACCCTGCCCGCATATCGGTGAGTGCTTCGCCCGGCGCTGCGTCTGGTGCAGGGCAAAGTGTCCGGGTTGTAAGTACTGCCATAGTGGATGAGCCCATCGTGACGGTGGAGTTGCGCATGGGCTGTCAGCAAAAGCTGTCCAAACGTTACGTCCTGTTTGCCGAGTTGCCCACCAATGTGGTTGAACCCCTTGCGCGAAGTGCAGTCATCGTTAACGCTAGCCCCAACGCCACTCGGCTGTCGCCCGTGGATCGGACCGTCAAGCCGACGCCACGCCTGCCTGATGCGCAATATTCGGGCGTAACGTCCGAAACGCCCATAGCACCGCTGAAGAAGCACAAGTCGGCCAAGCCCACCATTGAACCTGCACCGGCCCATGCGCCAGCGGTTGCCCCTCGCACCAGCAAGCCTTCCAATAAAGTGTCTGGTCGGTCCCGACTGAAGTTGGATCCGCTGGAGCTGATGATCGAGCGAGATCCCGTCTTGCGCGCATCGACCGAACTGCTGACGCTGCCAAAAGAGGATGACTCCAAGCGAACAGGCGCGGCGGCCCTGTGGCGTTCGCTCAATGTGAGTGCGGAGCAGTTATTGCGTGACGAGGCCCGCGCCCAGACGCTTGAGAACGACATTAAATCCCTGCACGCCGTCACTACTCAGAACCAGAAAGGGCTGATCGAGCTTGCAAGCAAGGTGCAGCAGTCTGAATCAGAGCGCTATTCCAACTGGCTGGTTTACAGTCTGATTGGGCTTTGGATAGCCAGTTTGGTGGCGTTAGTGTGGTTCTGGCGACGCGCCCGCACTGAGACGGAACCGGACTGGCTGGATGGACACGATGCGCAAGATAGCCAGTTGGCAGATGTTGTACCAAGTCCGACTGTTGATCATCCCAGACCCGTTGCAAGTCCCAGTCCACCAACAGCCTCTGCTGGTGACTCAGTTACAGGGGGTGATGAGGATTTCATTGCAGTTGTCGCAGCTCCCGTGCCGTTAACGGCGGTTGATCTGGACCTGGGTCTGATGGAGCCGGTTGACAGTGAGCCTTTGCGCCCACCTGCGCCGCACACCCGAGGCACGTCAGCGCGCGCTGTTATCAGTCGGGATTTTTCACCCAGCCTGTCTCCAGGCATACGTTCTTCTGATTCGGAAGAGCTGATGGACGTGCGGGAACAGGCCGGCTTTTTTGTGTCATTGGGGCAACACGACAAAGCGATTGATATTTTGACCACCCGTATCGCGCAGTGCGGTGAGTCCAGTCCTCTGGTCTGTCTGGACTTACTGAAAATTTATCACGCGTTGGGTCGGGAGGCCGACTTCGAATTCATGCGCACCGAATTCAACCATTGGTTTGCAGGGTACGTTCCCGATTTTTCAGCGTTTGGTGATGAAGGTCGCGCCTTGGACGAGTACCCTCGAATCATGGAGCAAATCGCCGCCTATTGGCCAACGCCGGCGGTTTTGGAATACATCGAGGCTTGCATGTACCACCACGCCGGTGAGGGTGATGGCGTTGTTTTTGATTTGCAGGCCTATCTTGATCTGCTGTTTTTGCATGGTGTTGCCAAGCTTATGGTCCGCCAGCACGTGAATTCAGATGGTGGGCCCAAGTCTGAGGCGTTGCGCATCCCGGCCCGCACAAACGCGGCATATCTGGGTGACGCATCCCAGTTGAGCGGTGGTGCGGAGATCGTGCACCGTGCAGGTGCCCACTTTCGAGGGGCACAATTCGGTGTGATGAAATACCCACCGACGACACCGTCCACGCAGAAAGAGGACGCGCAGGAAGCGCCAACAGAGTCCGACCTTGACCTGGGTCACACTGATTTCAATTTCTTGGGTTTGCGTTGAATTCGTGCCCAATTGGCTCGGTCTGCCCATAGGGAATGTAGGGAGGAAAACATTCTTGCAATGTCGTTGAAAAGACATTTGACGGACTGCCTGAAGGTTAGCATGGTGGTCTACCATTTGCCCAGGAAATCGTATGTTACGTAAGCCCGTTCCGCCGTTCACATTAGTCGCTTCAGCCGCGGTAAAACATCACAACGGGGGACCAACGCGTCGGCAGTTGATGGGCGCGATCGCTGCCTTGCCCCTGGCATACGGTCTGCCTGCCAGTGCCGATGATGCGACCCCCATCAAGATTGCGCAATCCATTGCGCTGACCGGTCCGCTGGGTGAGTTGGGGCAGGCCTTGCACCAGGGCGCGCAGGCCTGTTTTGCGTTCATCAATTCGAAAGGTGGCGTCAATGGCCGGTTGATCGAATTGACTGCAGTCGATGATGGCTACGACGTCAAGCGGGCGCTGGCCAACGTCAGCGGGTTCATCGAAGACCGCAGCAACTTTGCCCTCTTCAACTGCTTTGGAACACCCATGGTCGAAGCCATGCTGCCACAGGTCATTGAAACGGGTATACCGTTTCTGGCTCCATTTTCAGGCGCCTTGTCCGTGCGCCCAAAAAACATTCGAAATGTATTTAACATCCGCGCCAGCTATGCCGAAGAGGCCGAGCAACTGGTACAGCACCTGGCCACCTTAGGCGTCAAGCGCCTGGGCATCGTTTACCAGAATAATTCGTTTGGCAAGGAAGTGTTCAATGCCACACAGGCGGCCTTGTCGCGGCACAAGATGGATGCCACTGCCGTTGCGACTGTCGAGAACAACTCATCCGACGCCGCCGCCGCTGCAAACAAAATTGCCATATCCGATCCTGAAGCCGTGCTCGTCGGACTGGCGGGCAAACCCACCATTGACTTTGCACATGCGGTGCGGTTGGAGCGCCGGGGCATGCCGATGTATGCGCTGTCCATCATGGGTGCCGCAGCCACCGTCAAGGCCATGGGCGTCGATGCAATCGGCATGACAGTTTCTCAAATTGTCCCTCTTCCGGGCAATATGTCCCGTCCTGTGGTGCGGGATTTTCAAATGGCGTGGAAGGCAGCCAAAGTCGCGGCTGAGCCATCGCATTTGGCGCTGGAGGGTTATATCAACGCCCGCGTGTTTGTGGAGGGCTTGCGCCGCGCGGGTAAGAATCCCACACGCAGCAGTTTCATCGATAGCATGTGGAGCCTGAAACACTTTGATCTGGGCGGCTTTGCGGTGAGTTTCAACGAAGAGGGACTGAACGCCTCGCATTTTGTGGAGCTGACCCTCGTGGCGCGGGATGGGCGGTTTATTCGCTGAGTGCCGCGCTGGCCTGTCCGGAATACCTACGCAACCGGGCCAGTCGCCACGCGGCCAACGCGACGATGCTGGCCAGCGTCAACCCGGAGACCTGGATGGCCGAAACGACGCCCACCGCATTCACCAGCGCACCCGCCGCCACGCCTGACAGAGCGGGTACAACTTGCGAGGTGATGGAGTACATGCTCATGACACGCCCACGCATCGCCACCGGAGCCTGCGCCTGAATGCCCGACACCACCAGGCTGATGACCATGCCGCCAGCAATGCCCACGCAAGCGAGACCTGTGGTTGAGAGTGCGACGCCGCCAATCTGACTGAGCGACGCAAACACCAAGGAGCCCGCGATGATGCCGCTAAACATAATGCTTCCGTGGTGGACGCGCTTGGCCAAGGCCAATGCGGTCACTCCGCCGACGATGAGCGACAAAGCCAGCAGGCCCAGGTATGCGCCGCGCTGCAATTCGCTCAATTGCAAAATTTCTCGTGCCAGTTTGGGCAACAGGATTTGCAGCGGTCCGGTCATGGCATAGCCCAGCACGGCGGCCAGCATCAATTGTTTGAGCAGCGGATCGGCGCCCACTACGCGAAATCCCTCGCCAATGTCGGCCAGAACCGAATTTCCGCTAGGCGTGGCGTTGGCATGTGTGCGCAAGTTGGCAATCAAGATGGAGGCCAACACAAAGCCGGCAGCTGCCAGCGCAATGACGGTGCCCCAACCGGCACGACTGCGCACCACGCCGATCAACAGCGGGGCAAGACCAAAGCCCACCAGAACCTGCAGGTTGAAGATGATGGTGGCGGGGCGCAACTCTTCTGGGCGCGCCATTTGCGCGAGCGTGGTCAGGCGAGCGGGGCCAACAAATGACCAGGCCAGTCCGCCCATGAAAGCGCCAATTAACACCCAGGCCACCCGGGTCTCGGTACTGGCACCTGACTGAGCCCACCACAGGCAGGCCAGGCCCGCCAGGAACAGCGCTTGCGCTGCATGGATCACGCGGTGTGGTGGCATGCGGTCACACACCACGCCGGCGAACCAGCCAAACACGATGGAACTACCGAATGCCAGGCCGAAGCCAATACCAGACAGAAGGTCCGAGCCTACCGCCTCCTGCAGGTACAGGATAACGGTGTAGTTGAACATGTGGCCTGCGGTGAATGCCAGCAGGCACGATACAAAGAACGCCCCCAGACGGCGCATCATCGTGTCACGCCAGCGGGGTTCAGCTGTATCAGGGTCGGTTGAAAGTCTTCGATGTGCCAGGACGGGAAGCTAGCGCTGGAGAGCAATACGCGGCCGTCCTCGGTGAACTCCACGTCACGCGTGAAGGTGGCTTTGCGCGGCAACGGAAAGTGCGTCCATTGGCTTGACGCAATGTCCAGGCGGTGCACCGCGTCGGAGTTGGTGCCGGTTACCCACACCTGGTGGCGCTTGCGGTCCACGTTAAGGGCATAGGGTGTGTCGCTGCCCACCGGCTGCACCGGCAGGTTGAATGTGGTGAACGTGGCCTTGGCTGGCTCATAGCGCAGGATGGCGGACTCATTGAACATCACGATCCACAGGTTGCCATCGCGATCAGCGCGCAGCCGGCGCGGGGCCTTCAAGGGTGTGGGGATCATGGTGATAGACCCGGTGGTGGGATCCAGCGAGGCGATCTCGTTGGTGTGCAGGCGCGCGACCCAGACCATGCCGTCGGGCGTCACCTCGATGCCGTAGGGTAGGGGCACACCGGTAGAGTTGTGGTCGATCTTTACCCAGTTGGTTACCGGAATGCCCCAGCCAATCAGCTTGAAGAAGAACGGCGTCATCTTGACGGTCATCTTCTCCATGAACGATCGAAACGGCAGGTCGTAGGTCGTGAACTTGCCATTGGCGCGGTCCAGCATGCCGATCTGATTGGAGAGGGCCAGCGTGAACCAGACGCGGTTCTTGGCGTCCATGCGCACGGTGTGTGGGTAGAAACCGGTACCGATCTCGTGGTTGGTGAATTGCTTGGTCTTGGGGTCAAACTCGATCAGGCGACGCTGGTACGAGGGTGTGATGAAAATGTGACCATCACTGGGTGCCTCCACCAGCGAGTGGATGCCCTGATAGGTCTCGTGTTTGGGAAAGTCGCGCAGGCGCCCGGCCAGTAAGCCACCCAGGTTGTCACCCGGTTGTGGCGGCACGCGGTACACGGTGTAGGCGCCCGTAGCGATGTTGATCTCGTACAGCCGATCTTGCAAGTTGTCGCCCACATAGACCAAGCCGTTGCTGTGCTGCACAAAGTCGTGCATCTGCGAGAAGCGGTCGCCGATGGGCAGCTCGGCAATGGTAGCCTTCGTCAACTCGGGAATCCAGGGAGTGCCGGCAGGCACTTTTTCTGGGTGGGCATTGATGTCTTTCCAATGGGCCTCCAGCAGTGCCGGCAATTCCTTTTGCGCCTCGGTGGATAGACGCGCGCCGTAGCGCACCATGCGCTGTATGGTGCTGCTCCACTCCTCGGCACTGCGTTCGCGCCTTAAGAAGCTTGAGCCTTGTTGGTGGCAGAAACCGCATTGCGCCAGAAATTCTTTGCGCAAGTCATCGCGTCCGGCCAGCAGGGTAGACGTCCAGGCGTTCGAGGGACGTTGCTCAGCCAGTGCTTTGGGGTCCGTTTCGGTCACCATGTGCCAGAAGGCGGGCTGGGCCAAATCCGTCGGGCTAATCAGTACATCCTTGAAGCCAGGCTTACGCAGGCGAACCTGGTAGTCGCCCGGCGCATCGGGCAGGCGCACCCGGCCCTGCGCATCACTGAAGCGGGTGTGCTCGAACGTACCCTGTTGGAGTTTGCCGGATGTGGCGTAGCCGTTGTCGGAGTCGTCTATCTTGCCGGGTTGCGTGGCGCTGCGGGTCACCATGACCAGGGGCAGAGGCTTTCCATCCGGGCCGCTGACGGTAAAGTCGGCGGCCTGTGAAGTGGAGCACATCACGCCCAATAAAAGCGTGCAAATTCCAAAGGCTTTTTTCATGTTGTCGTCACTCGGGTCAGTGTGTTGTATCGGGAAAGATCTCTGCGCGCAGGCGCCCTGTCATGATGGCCGCATAACGCGTGGGCCACAGGCGCGACAGCCACCAGGCCACCTTGGCGGTGAAGCTGAATAGGAGCAATCTGTGTCGCTTTTGCGCGGCCTGAAAAATAGCAGCAGCCACTTCAACCGGTTGGGTGGTTTGACCGACTGTTTTGCGCGAATGTGTGGCAGGTTGACCATCAGCGCCCAGTGCTGCACGATCAATGCCGGTGTCGATAAAAGACGGGCATACGATCAGCACGTCTACGCCATCGTCCTGCACTTCCGTGCGCAGACTGTCAAAGAAGCCGTGCAGCGCATGTTTACTGGCCGCGTAGCCAGTTCGACCAATCAGCGGTGAAAAGCCCGCCACGCTGGATATGGCGATCACCATGCCGTGGCGCTTGCGCAGGCTGGCAATGGCTGCATGCGTGCAGTGCACGGCGCCAAAAAAGTTGACTTCCATGACACGATGCAACACTTCCACTTGCGTGTCCGCAAAGGCACTTCGGTGTGCAATGCCTGCGTTGTTGATCAGCACATCCACACCACCAAAACGTGCAATGGCCTGTGTGACGGCTGCTTCGCAAGACGGCAGGCTGGTGACGTCGCATATTGCCGTCAGGAGTGAGCCCGATTGGCTGGGGTTGCTAACGGAGGTGGACTGTTGCATGGCATCCAGCGCCTTGCTATCTCGGTCCAGCGCCATCACGTTTGCACCTGCCTGCAAAAACGCTCGTACCAGTGCCTGGCCCAAGCCGCCGGCGGCGCCGGTGATCAGCACGCATTGGCCAGTGAAGTTGCGTCTTCTCATTTTCCAGCAGCACCTTGCTTCTCGCGCGCAGCGCGGTAAATCTCGAATACCTGGGCCGATGTATAGGTCGGCGTGTAGCCAAACACCTTTTTGAGTCGTGAGTTGAGCAGCACTGGGCGATAGCGCAAAAAGTCGAGTTGTTCGGGCCCATATTGCGTTAAGCCCAACGGCTTGAGAATGCGCAGCGCAGTCTGCAGAATCCACGCTGGCAAACTGCGGGTGGTTTTTCCCAGGCGCTGGGCAATCTCGTGAATGGTGAGTGCGCCGTCTCCGGCTACGTTGTAAATACCGGCAGGTCCGGCAGAGACCGCACGCAAGATGATGCCCACCACGTCCTGATCCCAAATGAAGACAAACGGACTGTCTGAGCCTTGTATCGACAGTAAGCGCGGCTTCTCGAACATGTCGGTAATCTGGTTGCGCACGGTCGGGCCGAGGATGGTACCGATGCGCAAAACCACTTGTTCCAGCGCCGGGTAGTCTTTGCGGTACACCGCCAGCATTTCTTCGACCAAGCGCTTGTGGTGCGAGTAGGCAAACACCTCGTTCCCGCGCACGGGCATGTCTTCGGTGAGCCAAGGCGCATTGTCGATGTGGTAGCCGTAAGCAGCACCGCTGCTAGACACCACGATGCGTTTCACACTGTGCTGCACGCAAGCATTCAACAACTTGCGTGTTCCATTCACGTCTACGTCGTACTCGAAGTCGCGTGTCTGGGCCTTGCCCGAGGGCATGATGGCCGCCAGATGCACCACCACGTCGATGCTGTATTGGGCCAGGGCTTCGGCCAGTTGCGGGGACCGAATGTCGCACGCCAGATAGTCCACGTTGGGCAGGCGCACTGCGGGCTCACGCAGGTCGTGCGATACGATCACTTTCGGGCGCTCGCCATCGGGCAGCGCTGCCAGTCGCGCAACCACCTGGCTTCCCAGGTAACCACCGCCACCGGTGACGAGTATGTGGTGCGCGGCATTGCTCATTTCGCGGCTCCGGACCATGGCGCCAGTGGCAATGGTGGACGGTTCTTCCAGAAAGTGGCCAACGTCAGCCCTGCCACGATGTGCCAGATGCCCCACCACGCCGTCACGATGGCCATACCGCCCAGACCGCCAAAGAAGTTAAAGATCAAGATCAAACCCAGGCCTGAGTTTTGAATGCCCATCTCAAAGGTGATGGCGCGGCGGTCCCGCTCGGGCAAGCCAATCAGGGTCGACAGACCATAACCCGTGGTCAGCGCCATCAGGTTGTGGATGAACACGACGCCAACGACCAACTGCACATAGTTGAGGAAATGCTGCAGGTTGGCAGCCAGCGCTCCACCAATGAAACCCAGCAGAATGATGAACGACAAAATCTTCATCGGTTTTTCCACCGCTTTGGCAAAAGCCGGAAACTGTTTGGCCACCCACATGCCCAGCACCAGCGGCACGCCCAGCAGCATCACGATCACTTCCAGCATTTCCCATGGGCTCATGGCCACTTCCTTCATCAACCCGGCAGTAATGGGATGCAGATTACCCCAGAAGGCAAAGTTCAGTGGCGTCATGAAAAGCGCCACCACCGTGGAGAGGGCGCTCACACTTACCGACAGCGCTGTGTTGCCCTTGGAGTGGTGCACCAGAAAGTTAGAGATGTGTCCGGCCGGGCAGGCTGAAACCAGAATCATGCCTAGCGCAATGCTGGGCTCGGGCTTGAGAATCCAGATCAACCCATAGGTCATGGCCGGGAACAACACATGATGGCCCAGTAACCCCAGCGCCAGCGCCTTGGGCGTGCGCAGAGCGGTTTTGAAGTCTTCGACGCGCAATTCAAGCGCAACGCCAAACATGACCAGGCCCAATACGGCGTTGAGCAGGGTTAGCGTTTGCGGATTGAAGCTCAGGTGTACCTGATCAATAGGTGCCATTGTTTGTGTCCTCATTTTTGAGGTCTGGGCCGTTTTGTCTACTGACAGACATACCCATCCTCGGTTGTGTCACAACTTTAAGGCAAAGGTGCGTGGCTGTCTCGGGCAATGCGGGACATCGGGGCGGCAATTCGGGACACTCGATGTTGAAACTGGGGCTTCCCATTGTGCCGGTTATGAGTCAAAGTAGCGCCTATTCTGTTGTTCTACTTTCAAAGGCCTGCTATGTACATACCTGCTCACTTTGCCGAGACCCGACCTGAAGAATTGCATCGCATCATGCGCGAGCACCCACTGGGGATGCTGGTAAGCCATGGCAATACCGGGCTGGATGCCGACCATATCCCACTGGAATTTGACGGTAGTGTGGGGGAGCATGGCACGCTCATAGGGCATGTAGCCCGCGCCAATACGCTTTGGCAGCGTTGCCCAACAGGCACGCCGGTGATGGTCGTTTTTCGCGGTGCCGAAGCCTACATCTCACCGAACTGGTACCCCAGCAAGCATGAGACGCACGCCCAAGTTCCAACCTGGAACTACGAAGTGGTGCATGCGCACGGCACGATCACTGTGCATGACGACGAGCGCTATGTGCGGCGCGTTGTTGCACTGTTGACACGACGACACGAGGCCACCGAACCCAAGCCCTGGAAGATGGGGGACTCCGAACCGGAGTACATCAACAACATGCTGCGCAACATTGTGGGCATCGAAATTACCATCACGTCGCTGGTGGGGAAGGTCAAACTCAGCCAAAACAAGGAGGTACGCGATCGGCTCAACGCCGCCGACACTCTGGATGCGCGGGGGTACAACGCAATCGCACAGGCCATGCGCCAGGCCGGATGAGTGCATAAGAAGACCTTAAGACGCGACTTGCACAATTGATACATCCCACTTGCAGCGCTCCACGGCGTGACGAATGTGGGAACAAATTGAGGTTTTCAAAATGACCCACACGGTACCCGAAGAATCCTACCAGCCCTATGTGCCAGCCACTTCAGAGGCTGAACCAAAACAAGTCAGCTTATTGACATGGAGTGCGCCTTTTAGCTGGCTGAAATTGGGCTGGCGCGACATTGCCGCACACCCGCTGACCAGTTTCTTTTACGGCTTACCTTTCTGGTGCATGGCGCTGGTGCTGGACGCAGTGTTTGAGTTCGAACCCGAGTACGCCATGATGGCGGTTTCGGTCTGCCTGCTGCTCGGACCCTTCGTGGCAATGGGACTCTACGACTTGAGTCGCCGCCGTGAGCAGGGCTTGGCGCACAAATTTTTGGGCTCACTGACCTGCTGGAAACAGCATCTACGCAGTATGGGCATGCTGTCCGGAGTGCTGCTGGTGCTGGCGTTGCTATGGGGCCGAGCATCGCTGGTCGTGACAGCGTTGTTCTTCAACACCATCATGCCGTCCGACTTCGATGTGATGGAGGCGGCATTGAATGCCGATAACTGGGAGTTCGTAATTGCATACGCCGCGGTCGCAGTTGCTTTCGCAGCGCTGGTGTTTAGCTTCTCAGTGGTGGCGGTGCCTATGATTCTGGACCGCGACGCGGATGCCATTACAGCGGGCATAACCAGCATGCAAGTGATGGGAAAAAACGCCGCGGTGATGTTGCTGTGGGCGGCACTGATCGCTTTACTGGTGGGAGTTTCCATGTTGCTCCCGATGACAGTGGGTCTTGCATTGATAGGGCCGCTGCTGGGGCACGCCAGCTGGCATGCTTACCGCCATTCAGTGCGTTGGCCTTAGCAGAGGGATTGCCTTACCAGGTAGTCCACGAACCACACGCGCGGTGATTGTGATTGGCATTGAACAACGGCTTCGAGTAACAAATATGGAGCTTCGGTGATTTCACTGTTACCCATCCGTTTCTTGACGCCCAAGCGTTTACTGTGGGCCTCTATCGGGGTTGCCGTTACCACCATTGTGCTCAAGACCCTGGCCTGGTACGTCACTGATTCGGTTGGGTTGTTGTCAGACGCCATGGAGTCGTTTGTGAATCTGGCAAGCGCAATTTTTGCGTTGATGATGGTGACGATTGCGCAACGGCCAGCGGATGAGGCGCATCCGTACGGTCACCACAAGGCGGAGTACTTCTCGTCCGGCTTTGAAGGCATCCTGATCGTTGGCGTAGCCATGGGCATTATTTGGGCGGCTGCCTCACGCTTGATTGACCCGCAACCATTGCAGGAACTGGGCTGGGGTTTGGGACTTTCAGTGCTGAGTTCGGCGCTCAATGGACTGCTGGCTTGGGTGATGTTCAACTCGGCCAGGGTGCACCGCTCCATTGCGTTGGAGGCCGACGCGAAGCATCTGGTCACCGATGTCTGGACATCAGTGGGGGTGGTGTTTGGCTTGATCGGAGTGGTGTTGACCGGCTGGCTCTGGCTGGATGCCGTGGCCGCCATTGGAGTCGCGCTGAATATTCTCTGGGAAGGTGGCCACCTGATGTGGCGATCATCGCAAGGCTTGATGGACGAGGCCGTGGAGCCCGACGTTCTCAGAGAAATCCAGAAGACACTCGATTCCTTTGCACAGCAGACCATCCGCTTTGACCATGTCATCACGCGGCGCTCTGGGCAACGCCGTTTTGTGGACTTGCACATGCACATGCCATCCAGTTGGACCCTGGGTCGCGCCGCCAAGGTCCGTAGCAGCGTAGAACAGGCGTTGATGGGTGCCGTTCCAGGGTTGCGCGCCACCATTCAGATGCTGCCCAGCGATGTCGAGGCACACTTCGACGACCCGCAGGACAGGGATATTCCATTTTCTGGCCCGTAGTTTGAGTCAAACAGTCAATAGGCTTAATGGAGCGCCGGCAAGCATTCGATTGTTGTTGCCCTTGCCCATGGGGCGACGACGGCGGTTGACGTTAGTTGGTATTGCGTCCAAGAATACGTTGTACGTTTGATTCCTCGTCAATGGCCTCACCGAACCTCTCTAAGCCGAACATGTTTAAAACGCGCTTGAACTGCATCGCGACCATGGGCTTCAAGTCAGCCAATTTATGACAGGCGTCCAAGGTGACCGCATCGAGTTCTTCATTCGGCAGTACACGGTAAACCAGGCCTCCGGTCATAAAGACGCCCAATGATGCCTCTGGTAACTTGAATCGGGTGTCTTCGGATGCGTATGCAATGTCTGCGTTGAGCATCCACTCAAACCCGACACCGACGGTCCAGCCGGATTGCCTGAACGGATGAATCGGCGGCTGCAAAGTCGAGAGCCTTTTGCAAGGATGCCGCTAAGTCGTTGTCGATCGCGTTGAGCTTGTTGGGTCGATTCAACACCAGCGTTAAGACGGCACCATCGCGTTTCAGGAGCAGTTTCTGGTCGGGCATTGGCAAAGGATAGCTGGCACCGAGGCTGGTCCCTATCTACAACTTGGCGCAATGATCCAACACAAATCATGCCAGTCCCGCCCTTCGCAAATCCCGCGTAAACGGAAACTCCTTGCTGCCCGGCACATTGATGGTGGCCGGTGGCACATTCATTACACCCGGCGTATGACCGGTGTTGGTGAAGCGCGTCAGGCGTCGGCTTTCGGCTTCAAACGAGTTGACCGGAAAGCTCTCGTAGCTCAGACCACCCGGGTGGGCGACGTGGTACTGGCAGCCGCCCAGCGAGCGTTTCATCCAGGTGTCCACAATGTCAAAGGTCAGTGGTGCGTGCACGCCTATGGTGGGGTGCAGGCTGCTGGGTGGGTTCCAGGCCTTGAACCGCACACCAGCCACATACTCGCCCACCGTACCCGTGCTTTGCATGGGCAAGGCGCGACCATTGCAGGTGATGACATAGCGACTCTCGTTCATGCCCTTAACATGCACTTCCATGCGCTCCAGTGACGAGTCCACATAGCGGGCGGTGCCGCCGGGTGCGCCTTCTTCGCCCATCACATGCCAGGGCTCCAGCGCGCAGCGTAGGGTCAAATCGATGCCGGCGGATTGCACGGCGCCCACCAACGGGAAGCGGAATTCCACGTGCGGTGCAAACCAGCTGGGGTCAAACGGGTAGCCAGCCGTGCGCATGTCTTCCACCACATCGTCAAAGTCCATCTTGATGAACGTGGGCAGCATGAAGCGGTCGTGCAGCTCGGTGCCCCAGCGGGTCACGGGTGCCTTGTAGGGAGCCTTCCAGAACCGGGCCACGAGTGCGCGCAGCAGCAGCTGTTGCACGATGCTCATGCGCGGGTGCGGTGGCATCTCAAATGCGCGCAGCTCCAGCAGGCCCAGACGGCCGGTGGCCGAGTCAGGCGAGTACATCTTGTCGATGGAAAACTCGCTGCGGTGGGTGTTGCCGGTGGCGTCGAT
>JBAWYQ010000049.1:0-21333 GCA_037143475.1 Burkholderiales bacterium
GAAAAAATTAAAGTAGAACAGATTGCTGCGGACGTAGGCCAAGAGATTGTGATCGACCAGGTTCTGGCTGTCGGAAACGGCGCTGAATTGAAGGTTGGCACGCCCTTGGTGTCCGGCGCAACTGTAACAGTCACAGTACTGTCTCAGGGCAAGCACGACAAAGTGCGCATTTTCAAAATGCGCCGTCGTAAACACTATCAGAAACGTCAAGGTCACCGCCAGCTGTTCACTGAACTGCAAATCGGCGCTATCGTAGGATAAGGTCATGGCACAGAAAAAAGGCGGCGGCTCTACGCGAAACGGGCGCGATTCGAAGCCCAAAATGCTCGGTGTGAAAAAATTTGGCGGCGAATTGGTCAGCGGCGGCGCGATCATCGTTCGTCAACGTGGCACCAAGTTCCATCCCGGAACCAATGTTGGCATCGGCAAGGATCACACCTTGTTTGCGTTGACAGAAGGACATGTTTCGTTCACCACCAAGGGTGCGCTGAACAAACACACGGTGAACGTGACTGCAGCCTGACCTGCAGTGACTCTTCCCTAGAAACCCTGCGCCGAAAGCGCGGGGTTTTTCGTTTATAACCACGCATTAGCACCATGAAGTTCGTTGACGAAGCCTATATTGATATCTCTGCTGGAGACGGCGGGGCGGGTTGCGTCTCGTTTCGGCATGAAAAGTACAAAGAGTTTGGTGGCCCCAATGGTGGGGACGGTGGTCGTGGAGGCCACGTGTTCGCGGTGGCGGACCCCAACCTCAATACCCTGGTGGACTTCCGTTTCTCGCGCCGACATGATGCAAAGCGCGGCGAACACGGCATGGGCTCCGATATGTTTGGCGCCGCGGGTGATGACATCACCTTGAAAATGCCGGTGGGCACCATCATCACTGACGCCGAAACGGGCGAGGTCTTGTTTGAATTGCTCAAGGCGGGCGAGGTAATCACCATTGCCAAGGGTGGCGATGGCGGTTTTGGCAACCTGCGCTTCAAGAGTGCCATTAATCGCGCGCCGCGCCAGAAGACGCCTGGCTGGCCAGGTGAAAAGAAGAATCTCAAGCTTGAATTGAAAGTGCTGGCTGATGTGGGCCTGTTGGGCATGCCCAATGCGGGAAAGTCGACCTTTATTACCGCGATTTCCAATGCGCGCCCGCGCATTGCCGATTACCCCTTCACTACTTTGCACCCCAATTTGGGCGTTGTACGAGTCGGGCCAGAGCAAAGTTTTGTGGTTGCTGATTTGCCGGGGCTGATCGAGGGCGCATCGGAAGGTGCCGGCTTGGGCCATTTGTTCCTGCGGCACCTGAGTCGCACCCGTTTGCTGTTGCACATTGTGGATGTGGCGCCGTTTGATGAAGACGTGGATACGGTGGAGCAGGCGAAAGCGATTGTGAATGAGCTCAAGAAGTACGACCTTGAGCTGTACAAAAAGCCCCGTTGGCTGGTACTCAACAAGCTCGATATGGTGGCATCCGATCAGCGCGCGGCATTGATCAAGGATTTTGTGAAGCGGTTCAAGTTCAAGGGCCCGGTGTTTGAAATCTCGGCGTTGACGCGTGAAGGCTGCGAGCCCTTGGTGAAGGAAATCTACAAGCACGTCAAGGCACAGCAACTGGCTGAGCAGACACCTGAGGTCATTGACCCACGATTTGTGGTAATCCCTGACGCATAACATCACTATAAAAACAGTAGCAGTCTGCGCATGGTGGACGAGGGCTACAGGCGAATATGGTAAATATTTCTAGCTCGTTGGTCTTGCGCGATGCGCGTCGTATCGTGGTCAAGGTGGGTTCCAGTCTGGTCACCAATGATGGCCGTGGTCTGGACGAAGTCGCCATTGGTGAGTGGTGCCGCCAGATGGCGCACCTGATTCGGGATGGCCGCGAAGTCATCATGGTGTCCAGCGGTGCCATTGCCGAGGGCATGAAGCGCTTGGGCTGGACGGTACGCCCTAAAGCGATTCAAGAGTTGCAGGCTGCCGCTGCCGTGGGGCAGATGGGGCTTGCGCAAATGTACGAGACCAAGCTCAAACTCAATGGGCTTGGCAGTGCGCAGGTGTTGCTGACCCATGCCGACCTGGCTGACCGTGAACGCTATCTCAATGCCCGCTCGACCCTGCTCACGTTGCTAAAGCTCGGTGTGGTGCCGGTCATCAATGAAAACGACACGGTGGTCAATGACGAAATCAAGTTCGGCGACAACGACACCTTGGGTGCGCTGGTGGCCAATCTGGTTGAAGCCGATGCGCTTGTCATTCTGACCGATCAAAAGGGATTGTTTACGGCGGACCCCCGCAAGGACACCAACGCAGAATTTGTGCATGAAGCCCGTGCGGGTGATGTGGCGCTGGAGGCGATGGCTGGCGGTGCCGGCTCCAGTCTGGGCCGTGGCGGCATGATCACCAAGATTTTGGCTGCCAAGCGGGCAGCGGGCTCAGGCGCCTCCACCGTGATTGCCTGGGGGCGGGAGCCCGACGCGCTGATTCGTTTGACGCAGGGTGAGGCCATTGGCACCTTGCTGGTGGCGCAAACCCAGAAGAATCAGGCCCGCAAGCAGTGGATGGCTGACCATCTGCAGTTGCGCGGGTCCGTGGTGGTAGACCCGGGCGCGGTCGTGAAGGTGCGCGACGAGGGGAAGAGCCTGTTGCCCATCGGCATGGTGCAGGTTGAAGGCGACTTCTCACGAGGCGATGTGATCGCTGTGCGTGACGAAGCGGGTTTGGAAATTGCCCGTGGCCTAGCCAACTACTCGAGTTCGGAAGCGCGTCTGCTGTGCCGCAAGCCTTCAGCCGAGATAGAGAAACTGCTGGGCTATGCGGCCGAACCCGAAATGTTGCACCGGGACAACCTGGTTTTGACCCGGTAGCCTTTGCTTATCCGGGGGTATTGATTTTGGTTTCGGGGGGTGGCTCAAATGTCGCGCCCGGGGGTAACTCCATGCCCTCATTGCCTTGCATTGCGGTTTGTGACTCGCCACCGACTTCCTGGGAGCGATGCCCATGGCGCAGGAACCGGTTGCGAGTCTCATTGCGCGGCAGGTAGCGGGAGAGCTCGGTTAATGCCATCTCATAGACACCACGCTTGAATTCGACAACTGCTTCCAGCGGCACCCAGTAGTCGTTCCAACGCCATGCGTCGAATTCGGGATGGTCTGTGGCACGCAGGTTTAAATCCCAGTCGTGTCCCAGCAATTTGAGTAAAAACCAGATTTGTTTCTGGCCTTTGTAGTGGCCGCGTGCATCGCGGCGAATATAACGGTCCGGCACCTCGTAGCGCAACCAGTCTCGGGTACGGGCAACAATGCTGACGTGCTCCGCGAGGAGCCCCACTTCCTCGTGCAGTTCACGGATCATGGCTTGCTCGGGGGTTTCTCCCCGGTCAATGCCACCCTGTGGAAACTGCCACGAATGGGTTCGTATGCGCTTGCCCCAAAATACCTGATTTCGCTGGTTGAGCAGGATGATGCCGACGTTGGGCCGAAAGCCGTCCCGGTCGAGCATAATCAAACCCCAATTTTTAAACTTCGTTCATTATGCACAGCAAGCGCCGTGTATCAAGGGGCGAGGGCCAATGTAGTTCGCGAGTCACCCCATGAAAGCATCCCAATTTCTCATTTCCACCCTCAAAGAGGCGCCTGCTGACGCCGAGGTTGCCAGCCATAAGCTGATGATGCGTGCAGGCATGATCAAGAAGCTGGGCGCTGGAATTTACACCTATATGCCGATGGGGTTACGGGTTATTCGCAAGGTGGAGGCCATTGTTCGGGAAGAAATGAACCGTGCGGGCTCGGTGGAATTGACCATGCCGGTGATCCAGCCGGCTGAGCTTTGGCAGGAAACCGGGCGTTTCACCACCAATGGCCCCGAGCTGCTGCGCATCAAGGACCGGCATGACCGTGATTACGTGGTGCAGCCTACTAGTGAGGAAGTGATCACTGACATTGCACGCCAGGAAATCAAAAGCTACAAGCAATTGCCCAAGAATCTGTACCAAATTCAGACCAAGTTCCGGGATGAGCGCCGCCCCCGGTTTGGCCTGATGCGTGGGCGTGAGTTCACGATGAAGGATGCCTATAGTTTTGACCGTGATCAAGATTCTGCCAAAGCTAGTTACCAGGTCATGGCCACTGCTTACCGGAAAATTTTTGACCGCTTTGGGTTGACCTATCGGGCCGTAGCGGCTGACAGCGGCGCGATTGGTGGCGACTTGAGTGAAGAGTTTCAGGTGATTGCAGCCACTGGCGAAGATGCCATCGTTTACTGCCCCGGCAGCGACTATGCTGCCAACATGGAAAAAGCCGAGGCATTGTGCCCTGTCGGCCCGCGCAAGACTGCCGCCCAAGCCATGACTCAGGTTCCGACACCCGGGAAAAGTACCTGCGAAGACGTAGCGTTGCTGCTGGGTGTGCCGCTCTCAACCACCGTCAAGTCCCTGGTGCTGGCGACTGACACCAAAGATGACAAAGGTAACGTTACCAAAACCCAGGTCTGGTTGCTGCTGCTACGCGGTGACCATGACATGAATGAAGTCAAGGTTGGCAAGTTGCCAGGCCTGAGTGATTTTCGTTTTGCGTCGATTCCAGAGATTGAAGAGCATTTCGGTTGCAAGCCAGGTTATCTGGGCCCCATTGGCCTGAAGAAGCCGATGAAAATCGTTGCTGACCGTGAGGTGGCCATGATGAGTGACTGGATTTGTGGTGCCAATGTTGAAGACTTCCACATCACAGGCGTCAACTGGGCGCGTGATCTGCCCGGGCCTGAACTCGTCGCCGATTTGCGCAATGTGGTGGCTGGTGATGCGTCACCAGACGGAAAAGGCCTGCTGGCCATTGAACGCGGCATTGAGGTCGGCCATGTGTTTTATCTGGGTACCAAGTACAGCAAGGCCATGAATGCCACTTTTCTGGATGTGAACGGCAAGCCGCAGTTCATGGAAATGGGCTGTTACGGTATCGGCATAACCCGTTTGCCTGCCGCCGCCATTGAGCAAAACCACGATGAGCGGGGCATCATCTGGCCGGATGCGCTGGCACCTTTCACGGTGGTGCTGTGCCCAATCAGCCCGGACCGTTTTCCCGATGTCAAGGCCGCCGCAGAGCAGTTGTATGCTGATCTGATGTCATCGGGTGTGGATGTGATGCTGGATGACCGCTGTGAGCGCCCTGGAGCGATGTTTGCCGACTGGGAGCTCATTGGCGTGCCACATCGCATCACCATTGGTGATCGTGGCCTGAAAGAGGGCCAAGTCGAGTACCAGCACCGCCGCGATGTTGCGGCGACCAAGGTTGCGTTGGGCGAAGTGGCGGGGTTGATTCGCTCCAAATTGGCGGCATGACACCTGCGATGGGTCCGTTGGGCACCCGCGTTACACGAAGAGTATGCCTCTTGCCCCCGTTAATAGGGCTTGGACTGCTATCAATTCAGGATCGTTCATGGGCTGGCGGGCAAATTGAGGAGCCCATAGCTGACGCTGTTCGAAATGCAATGCGTGCGTCCGTGCATAGCGATGCGCCACCAGAACCGGTTTTTCCATCTACAGAATCGCGGCTGCACTATTTGCGCTGGAAGATTGAGATGAACAAGCGGCTAATTAGTCGCAAAACCGATCTCAAAACTTTTTTGGAGAGAGATGAGTTTCTTCAGTCCGTCTGGTACAACTCCAAACGCACGCGACTTGATGTGGATTTGGTCTTGGGATTGATTCAGGTTGAAAGCAATTTTCGAAAAAGAGCCATTAGCTCGGTGGGGGCCCGTGGCTACATGCAAGTCATGCCCTTTTGGATGCGCCTGCTGGGTGAAGGTGACGTTGCCAAGTTGTTCAACATGCAGACCAACCTGCGTTTTGGCTGTGTGATTTTGCGCCACTACCTGGACCGGGAGAATGGCGACCCGTTCATGGCTCTGGGCCGTTACAACGGCTCGCGTGGCAATCCGCAGTACCCCGACGCCGTCTTTGCAAACAAGCGGCTCTGGGAATACAAACCAGCCTGATCAGGCTGCTGGAGTTCCAATTGCTTTTTGCAGTTCGCCGTTTTCGTACATCTCCATCATGATGTCGGAGCCGCCAATGAACTCACCCTTGACGTAGAGCTGCGGAATGGTGGGCCAGTTGCTGTAGTCTTTGATGCCGGCGCGGATGGCGTCGTCTTCCAGCACATTCACGGTCTTGATGGCTTTGGCGTCCACGCCGCAGGCCTTCAGGATCTGGATCGCACGGCCTGAAAAGCCGCATTGCGGGAAGCTGGCGTTGCCTTTCATGAACAGCAGGACCTCATTGTTCTTGACCAACTCATCGATACGTTGCTGTGTGTCGCTCATTGCAAAACTCCATGTAATCAGGCCAAATCGGCCCAGTGCTTTTCCTTAGCCGCCATTATCCCAGACCCTGTTGACAGTGCGGGCAAGGCTCGCCCCGCGACCTTGCAGTTGAATGATTGATTGAAGTCAAGCCGGATAGTCGTTTTTGGTGTCAGCATCGCGCGTTGGCTACTTCTACGTGCCTCACCATGACCAAACCCGATATCGAACTCCCTCACGAAGTGCTGCTGAGCGACGATTTCGCGCACCATCGCACGCGCGTGCCGGGCGAATGGCCGGTGCATGACACTGCACCGGCTCCACTCGATGGTGGTCAGTCCACTATTTCCCATCTGCAAATGGGCGTGACGCACACTCTCGATGACTTACAGGATGTGCTGGAGCAAGGCAACTTTCGGGTGCTACCGCTGGAGAGCACAGGTCCGCTTGAAAAGGGTGCCGGGCATGCGTGTCTTGTGGCGGCGTTTCATGCGCGGACTCAGCACCCTACCGAAGATGCGGCGGAGTTGGTGGTCCGCCTGGTCGCGCAATTGACCACGGATGGGCGCAGCCAGAGTGACGTGGCACACGCGTTGCTGGTGGCCGACGTGCTCAGTCACGTTCCGGTAGTTGTGTTGACCGATTTCGAGCCGCAATTGCAAGCTCTGCAGAGTCTGCCAACGGACATGGCCGTGCGGCTCAACGTGCTGCCGCTGATGCGAGAAGGTGATGTTTTGATGGTGGCGGTGGCGGAGCCCATTGACGCCGAGCAGCAGCAACTGATCCGGTTCGTAACCCAATGCCGAGTGGTCGCCGTGCTGGCGGCACCCGACGAGGTCAAACACGCGATTGGGCGCTGCTACGCTTCGCACAGCGATTCGGATGAATTGGAGTCCCTGGCCATCAGCGAGATGGCGACCGGCTCGGAAGAAGAGGAGATGCGGGTCTGGAGCGAAGCGGAATTGCTGGCTCGCCAAGCGCCCATCGTCCGGTTGGTCAGCACGATATTGGCCGATGCAGTGAGCCGCAGGGCTTCCGACATTCACATACGCCCAGGCCAGAAAACATTTGACGTGTTGTTCCGTATCAATGGCACGCTAGTACCGATTCGCCGCCTGCGTCGGGCACTGTTGCCTCCGGTGGTCGGGCGCATCAAAATTCTGGCCAGCATGAACAGTTCCGAGCATCGTCTCCCGCAGGATGGACGCATCCGGATCGATGAAAGCGGAGCAGGCATAGATTTACGCATTTCGATTATCCCGTCGCAGTTCGGCGAGAGCGTGGTGATACGGGTATTGGCTCGCACGGCAGACATGCGCAGTCTTGACGCCATCGGCTTTGAACATGCTGATCTGGCTCGACTGAGAGATTTGTTACGACGCAGCATGGGGATCGTTCTGGTGACCGGACCCACTGGCTCGGGCAAGACCACCACGCTGTACGCGGCTTTGCAGGAGGTGGTGCGACAGAACGTCAACATCATCACAGTGGAAGATCCCATTGAGTACGAGCTGGAAAACGTGATTCAAATCCAGATCAATCCGGTCATTGACTTCAGTTTCCCCAAGGCCTTGCGCCACATCCTGCGCCACGACCCGGACGTGATTTTGATTGGCGAAATGCGTGACTACGAGACTGCCAAGATCGCGGTCGAAAGTGCGCTGACCGGACATTTGGTATTTAGCACGCTGCATACCAATGACGCCCCCAGTGCTCTGGTCCGGCTGATTGAAATGGGGGTGGAGCCGTACCTGATTCGTTCGGCGGTGATCGGCGTGCTGGCACAGCGTCTGGTGCGCACCAACTGCACCCATTGCCGAGTGGTTGAACCCGTGGACGCGCTGATGCGAACCAATCTGGACTTGGGCCCCGAAGAAGTGTTCTGGCGTGGCGCCGGGTGCGATCGCTGCCATGGCACGGGCTTTTCTGGCCGACAGGCCATTTATGAACTGCTGGTTATGGACAAGCAGCTGGCTGAACGGGTAGAGGTGGGCGTGTCGGCAGATGTTTACCGGGACAGCGCTCTGGCGAGTCGTATGTTCAGCCTGCCGGCCAACGGCATCAAGCTGGCACGCACCGGGGTGGTGTCGCTGGCTGAAATTTACCGAGCGTGTATGTGAGGTGCGGGGTGTAGTCTAGAGTAGTCCAACCACTTGGGCTGCAGGCTTGACGACGGTGGTCTTGCCAAACATCAGGTGTTCGATGACCGGTAGAGCGATGCAGAGCAGGATGAAAACCGGCAGTTTGCTGGTGCCCCAACGGTCTTCACGCCATTCTTTTTCCAGCGTGAACCACCAGTCGGCTGAAGACCAAAGGCGCATTGCTTCCAGAAAGCCACCCCAGCCCCCAAAGATGATCCGCCCCAGAGCCAGGTAGACCGGCAGGTTGATGATGACCAGAATGAACCACTGGGCGCTTTTCGGATTCACGGAAAATTCAGGCCTTTTTCAGGAAGCAGGCTTTGAGCATGAAGCTGCCGCCGTCCATCTTGCAGTCCACCTCATGGTCGCCACCGACCAGGCGGATGCTCTTGACCTTGGTGCCCATCTTGAGCACGGTGGATGAGCCTTTGACCTTCAGGTCTTTAATGAGCACCACGGCATCGCCGTCCTGTAGCACCTGGCCATTCGAGTCTTTCACAACTGCGTCCGTATCATCGTCACTCGCCGCAGCTGGCGCCATGGGCCATTCAAAGCCGCAGTCTGCGCAGACAAGGTTGTCTCCATCGGGGTAGGTGTTTTGCAGGGTGCACTGGGGACAGGCGGGGGTGGTGTCGGGCATGGTGGTAGGGTGTATCTGCTACCAAAAGAGTAGCTGGTTGCGCATATTCTACGGGGGGCTGGAGGCAAAATTGTGTCTTAACCTTTGGCTCCTGCCAAAAACGGACGCCAGCAACCGCCGCTGCAGCGTTCAATGCCGGCCAGGTCACGGCGAGATTGCACGTCCTGCAGATCGGCGGCGGTCAGCAGGGCCCGCACCGCAGCCGCCTGGTCGTAGCCGTGCTCCAGCAGCAGCCAGCCACTTGGTAGTAGATGCGCTGGTGCCTGGGTGATGATGGTGCGGATGTCGTCCAGACCATCGGCGCCACTGGTTAGTGCCTGTAGCGGCTCATGGGTCAGAGCTGACAGGTGGGCATCGGCTTCTTCAATGTAGGGCGGGTTGGACACGATCAGGTTGAAATGTCCGGTCACGCCGCTGAGCCAACTGCCCTGCGCCCATTGAACGTCCAACTGCAGTCTTTGCGCGTTGGCCTGTGCGACGGTCAGGGCTTTAGTACTGAAATCCACGGCGCTGACTTCCAGGTCGGGGCGTGTATGTTTGAGCGCCAGCGAAATCGCGCCACTGCCGGTTCCCAGGTCGATCACTCTGCCGTTGGGTGCAGGCAGCAGCAGCTCCAGTGCCCAGTCCACCAGGGTTTCAGTGTCGGGCCGAGGCACCAGCACGCGTGCGTCTACCATCAGGTCGAGGCCGTAAAACTCCTTGTGTCCGGTGATGTAGGCCAGCGGTTCACCCGCCGCGCGGCGGCCCGCGGTGGCATGCAGCGTGGTGTGGACTGAGTCGGCCAGTGCGTCGGTGTCATGCGCCAACAGCCAGGCGCGATCATGTTCGCCACGCCCCAGCGCATGCAGCACCAGTAGCTGCGCATCCAGCCGGTCCAAGCCCCGGGCCATGGCCCAGGCGAGCGCCTGCGCGACGGTGACCACCTACACCATGCCTAACTCAAGCGCCGCCAGTTGCTCGGCCGCCTCGTAGGCTTGCAGCGCGTGCACCACGTCGTCTAGATCGCCCTCCATGATGGTCAGCAGCTTGTACAAGGTCAGGTTGATACGGTGGTCGGTGAGTCGTCCTTGCGGGAAGTTGTAGGTGCGGATGCGGTCGCTGCGGTCGCCGCTGCCCACCAGGCTCTTGCGTTCGGCGGCATCTTTGGCGGCGCGTTCACTGCGCTCCTTTTCGTGGATGCGGGCGGTCAGCACTTTCAGGGCCTGGGCCTTGTTGCCGTGCTGGCTGCGTCCGTCCTGGCATTCGGCCACGATGCCCGTGGGCAAGTGGGTGATGCGCACCGCCGAGTCGGTCTTGTTGATGTGCTGACCACCGGCGCCGCTGGCGCGGTAGGTGTCGATTCGCAGGTCCGACGGATTGATCTTGATTGCCTCGGCCTCATCCTGCTCGGCCAGCACGGCGATGGTGCAGGCGCTGGTGTGGATACGGCCTTGCGTCTCGGTAGTGGGCACGCGTTGCACGCGGTGCCCGCCGGACTCGAACTTGAGTGCACCATAGGCGCCAGTGCCGTTGTGGTGGCCTTCCATGCGCACTACGACTTCCTTGTAGCCACCCAACTCGCTTTGCGACTCACTGACGATCTCGGTCTTCCAGCCGCAGCGATCCGCGTAACGCATGTACATGCGCAGCAGGTCGCCGGCAAACAGGGCCGACTCGTCACCGCCCGTGCCGGCGCGGATTTCGACAAATGCAGGTCGCGCATCGTCCGGGTCTTTGGGTAGCAGCATGCGCTGCAACTCGCCTTCAAGTTGACCCAATTCGGCCGTGGCCGTAGTGATCTCTTCCTCAGCCATTTCAGCCATTTCAGGATCAGAGCGCATATCCTGGGCACTCACTAAATCGGTTTCGCGCTGCTGGTAGCGCGCCCAGCGGCTGGCAACTGCAGCCACGTCGGTATGTTCGCGCGAGAGCTTCAGAAACTGCTCCATGTCCTTCATGATGTCTTCGCGGGACAGCAGGAATTCCAGCTCGGCCTGGCGATCGGTATAGCGGGCCAGTTGTTGACGGAAGAATGCTTTCATGGGGCGCCAGAAGGAGAGAGGAAGGGGAGGGCAAAAACGGGGGTGCCTTGCAGGGCGCCCGGCGGACGAGGTGGCTAGCGCCGCTAACGACTGCTATTGCGCAGGAAGAAGTGAGAGATGGCGGCACCTGCGCGCTCACGCGCTTGGGCATCCCCGGCGTGCAGTTCGGCCATGGCCCCGTGCAGCATTTTTTGGGTCAAACCTTTGGACAAGGCTTCGAGTACGGCGTCCACCGGTTCACCTTTGGCAATCATTTTGCGGGCACGGGCCAGCTCAGCCGCGCGCCAGGCATCGGCCTGGGCGTTGAGCTGCTGGATCAGTGGCACGCTACCGCGTTGGTCGACCCAATGCAGAAAGCTCTGCACACCGGCGTCCACAATGGCTTCAGCCTGAGCTACAGCGGCCTGACGGCTGGCCTGTGCGGTCTGCACCACGCTGGCCAGATCGTCCACGGTGTACAGGTAGACGTCTTCTAGCGCCTTGACCTCGAACTCGATGTCGCGTGGCACTGCCAGGTCCACCATGAACATCGGGCGACGGCGGCGCTTTTTGATGGCACGCTCGACGGCACCCAGGCCAATGATGGGCAGTGTGCTGGCCGTGCAGCTGATGACCGCATCAAACTCATGCAGGCGCTCGGGCAGGTCACCCAGTCGCATCACCTCGCCGCCAAAGCGGCTGGCGAGTTTTTCGCCTCGCTCCAGCGTGCGGTTGGCGATGGCAATTGATTTTGGGTTCTTGGCAGCAAAGTGGGTGGCACAGAGCTCGATCATTTCACCAGCACCGACGAATAGCACGTTGACCTTGCCGAGGTCTTCAAACAGGTTGCCAGCCAGTCGCACGGCGGCAGCGGCCATGCTGATGGAATGGGCGCCGATTTCGGTGGAGGTGCGTACCTCCTTCGCAACCGCAAAAGAACGTTGGAACAACTGCGAGAGCGTCGTCCCCAACGCGCCAGCCGCTTCGGCCGCGCGCACGGCATCTTTTAGTTGGCCCAAAATCTGGGGCTCACCCAGCACCATGGAGTCCAAACCGCTGGCCACCCGGAAAGCATGGCGTGCGGCAAGGCCGTCTTGCAGACTGTAGGTGTGGGTGCGCAGGGCGTCGGCGGAAATGCCGGCCGATCGGGCCAGCCAGCCCAACGTGGGTTCCAGTTCAGAGTGTTCGCCCGCACAGTAAATTTCAGTGCGGTTGCAGGTGGACACAATCGCGGCTTCCGGCATGCGGTTGAGCGACTGGCGCAAGCCGTGCAAATGCGGCGCAATCTGGTCCATGGCGAACGCAAAGCGACCGCGCACGTCCAGCGGCGCGGTGGTGTGGTTGATGCCTAAGGTCCAGACTGCCATGGTTTCTTCGGTTGCAACCGGTCAAGGTTGTCAGTGTGATTTATCTCCGATTATAAAATCGCCAACACTTAAATTAACCGCGTGGCCCTTTGGGCCCAGCTGCATGGGCCCTCTGGACCAAATCTATCACCTTGCCAATTTTCTGGCGCCTGCCTTTGCGGTAGGCGTTGCGTTGGCTCTGGTTGGCCCCCTGTTCATAAAGAATAGCAGTGTAGCCCCCGGATTTACTGCGCAGGCAGCTATCAACTTTGTAGCGGGAGCAGCCGCCCTGGTTTTTGGACTGTGGTTTTTCGGACGGGATGGCAAGATGGCCAGCTATGCCGCTTTGTTGGTTGTGGCGGCCACGAGTCAGTGGGCGGGTGGGCGCCGCTGGCGTTGAAATCCGAGGTTCAGACCCGTTTTATACCGGACTGAACAGGTCCACCCGGTCGGTGATGATGCCGTCGGTACCCAGATCGATCAACCGTTGTGCGGCCCATTCATCGTTGACTGTGTAGCTCAGGGTGCGAAAACCTCCACTCTGCGCCTGCTTTACGCTGCTGCGGTCCCACATGGCATGGTTGCAGACGATGGCTTTGCAGTCCAGCTTTAAGGCGGTCTCCAGCCAGCCCGTCCATAGCGTGTCCAGTAGCAGGCCGCGCGGCAACTCGGGTTGCGTCTCCATGGCACCACGCAGGGCGTCGGGTTCAAACGAAGTCAGCAGTGGCGGCACGGCCTGCCCGGCCCACAACCGGGCGGCGTGCCGCGCCACTACTTCGCCTGTGTGCTGGGCCGTATTGGGTGTCGGCTTGATTTCAATATTCAGGCAATAGCCGTTGCGGATGCAAAAGGCCGCAACAGCATCCAGTGTGGGCAGGGGTTCTCCGGCGAAGGTTCGGCTGTGCCAGCCGCCCGCATCCAGCCGCGCAAGCTGACCCCAGAGCCAGTCTCCGCCCACCAGACTGGTGGTGTTTGCTCCTGAATCAGGAGCGCCTTGCGCATATTCTACGGGGGCTAGAAGCGCTTTTGATGCATTGGTGGTGCGCTGCAGGATAGCGTCGTGCATCAGAAAGGGCACGCCATCGCGGCTGAGCTTTACATCGCACTCGAACATACGAAAACCGTGGCTCGCTCCTACGCGAAAGGCCGCCAATGTGTTTTCGGGTGCCAGCTTGCCGGCGCCACGGTGGGCGATCCATCGCGGGTAGGGCCAGTCGTTCATTTGCGTTTGCCCGTCGCGGCATCAAAGTGGTGAATGCGGTCCGGACGCGGCGTGACATGGATGGTGGTGCCCAGCACCGGAACGGCGTGAGATTCTTCGGTGCGGATGATGACCAACTCGTCGGTGCTGCTGTGCGTCCACCGGCCATAGACAAGGCGCTCGGCGCCCAGCATCTCTACGGCTTCAACTTGCAGTGCCCAACCTGTCGCGGTGATGTCCAGATGTTCAGGCCGAACACCGGTGATGGTGCCAGCTTGGGCATCGGGCGCATTTTTGAGCAGGTTCATGGGGGGCGATCCGATGAAGCTGGCCACAAAGGTGGTTGCCGGGCGGGTGTAGACCTCTTCGGGTGTACCAAACTGTTCCATCACGCCACCATTCATCACGATCATGCGCTGCGCGAGCGTCATGGCTTCCACCTGGTCGTGCGTCACAAATAACGATGTGATGCCCAACTCTCGGTGCAGCTTTTGAATCTCCAGCCGGGTCTGGGCGCGCAGCTTGGCGTCCAGATTGGAGAGCGGTTCGTCAAACAGAAAGACCTGCGGTTGGCGCACGATGGCGCGCCCCATGGCCACGCGCTGGCGTTGACCACCTGACAGCTCACGTGGCTTGCGCTCAAGGAACGGACCAATCTCCAGAATCTTTGCAGCCTTGTCCACGCGAGCTTTGATTTCGTCCAGCGGCACCTTGGCAATTTTCAGTCCGTAGGCCATGTTGTCGAACACACTCATGTGCGGGTACAGGGCGTAGTTCTGAAACACCATGGCGATATCGCGATCGCTGGGCTCCAGGTCATTGACCACGCGACCACCGATGCTGATCTGTCCGCCGCTGACTTCTTCCAGCCCGGCTACCATGCGCAAGAGTGTCGACTTTCCACAACCCGACGGGCCGACGATGACGATGAACTCACCATCGGCAATTTCCGCATTGACGCCATGGATGACCTGGTTGGCGGTTTTGCCGGTGCCGTAGCGCTTGATGACGTTTTTGAGGGAAATAGATGCCATAGTTTCTTAATCAGTTGGGGACAGAGCTCCGCTTCGCTGCGGTCTTTCCCGCAAAGTTTCAGGCTGTTACTTCTCGGTATCCACCAGCCCCTTGACGAACCACTTCTGCATCAGAATGACGACTGCAGCCGGAGGTAGCATGGCCAGCAGGGCCGTGGCCATGACCACATTCCACTCGTTTTGCGAATCGCCACCGGCCACCATCATCTTGATTCCCACCACCACCGGGTACATATCTTCTGACGTGGTGGCCAGCAGGGGCCACAGGTACTGGTTCCAGCCGTAGATGAACTGAATCACAAACAGCGCAGCGATCGATGTCTTGGACAAGGGCAGCAAGATGTCGATGAAAAAGCGCATCGGGCTGGCTCCGTCCATGCGGGCCGCCTCTGTCAGCTCGTCTGGGACCGACATGAAAAACTGGCGAAACAGAAAGGTGGCCGTGGCAGATGCAATGAGTGGAATGGTCAGCCCGGCATAGGTGTTGAGCATTCCCAGGTCGGCCACCACTTTGTAGGTCGGCCCAATTCGCACTTCGACCGGCAGCATCAGGGTAATAAATATAGCCCAGAAGAAGAATCCCTTGAATGGAAACCGGAAATACACAATGGCAAAAGCCGACATCAGTGAGATGGTGATTTTTCCAAACGTAATAACCAACGCGGTTACCAGGCTGACCCACATCATGTGGGCAACCGGGGCGGTAGAGCCGGCACCAGCACCGCCCCCAATTAGCGCCTTGCTATAGGTTTCCCACATGTGGCCACCCGGTAGTAACGGCATGGGAGCCTGCACAATCTCTTGGGCAGTATGGGTGGACGCGACAAATGCCAGATACAGCGGGAAGGCGACGACGGCTACGCCCAAAATCATGATCGCATGGGCCAGAAAGGTCAGAAAAGAATTGCGTTCAACCATGGTGTATTAGTAGTTCACCTTCTTCTCGACGAAGCGGAACTGGATAACCGTTAGTGCAATCACGATGGTCATCAGCACGACCGACTGCGCCGCCGAGCCACCCAGGTCCATCGCCTTGAAGCCATCGTAATAGGCCTTGTAAACCAGAATCGAAGTAGCCTGTCCCGGCCCGCCGTGGGTGGTGGCGTCAACGATGGCAAAGGTGTCGAAGAACGCGTACACCATGTTGATCACCAGCAAAAAGAACGTGGTAGGCGATAGCAGCGGAAATTGAATGGTCCAGAATCGCCGCCAGGCCTTGGCACCGTCAATAGCCGCAGCCTCGATCAGGGACTTCGGGATGGATTGCAGCCCGGCCAAAAAAAACAAAAAGTTGTAGGAGATCTGCTTCCAGACTGCGGCCATCACGATCAGCGTCATGCCGTGGCCCTCGTTGAGCAGATGATTCCATTCGAAACCCAAATGCCCTAGCGCGTAGGCCACCACTCCCAGTGATGGCGAAAACATGAAAATCCAGAGCACGCCTGCCACCGCAGGAGCCACCGCGTAGGGCACGATCAGCAGGGTCTTGTAAACCACAGCACCTTTGAGGATGCGGTCGGCAAAAATCGCCAGAATGAGGGACAAACCGATTCCCAGCACCGCCACCAGAATCGAAAACTGCGCGGTGGTTTTGAAGGACGCCAGGTAGCTGTCATTCTGAAACAACTCTTGAAAGTTTTGAACCCCGACCCATTCGGTGGACATACCAAATGCATCTTGCACCTGAAACGACTGCAGCACGGCCTGTGCCGCAGGCCAGAAGAAAAACACGCCAATTACGATGACCTGTGGTGCAATCAGCAACCAGGGTAGCCAGGTTGAACGGAATTGGACGCGTTTTTCCATTGGTCGTCGTGTTCAGGACTTGTTGGCTTTCTGAAAGCGCTCCAGATGCTCATTGCCGCGCTTCACAATGGCTTGCAAGGCTTCTTTGGGCGTTTTCTTGCCGCTCCAGACTTGCTCGAGCTCTTCATCCTCAACCTGGCGAATTTGCACATAGTTGCCCAGTCGGATGCCGCGGCTCTTGTCAGTGACTTTGCGGATCATTTGCTGGACTGCAATGTCAGTGCCAGGCTTTTCTTTGTAGAAACCCGACTTCTCGGTTAGCTGGTAAGCCGCTGTGGTGATCGGCAGGTAACCGGTGCGCTTGTGGCTGGCCGATTGCACTTCGGGGCTGGAGATAAAGTCAAAGAAAGCGGCCACGCCCTTGTACTCGGCGGACTTTTTTCCAGACATGACCCACAGACTGGCACCACCAATGACGGTGTTTTGTGGCGCGCCCTCCACATCGGGGTAGTAGGGAAGCGTTGCCAGGCTGTAGCCGAACTTGGCGTTCTTGGCGACGTTGCCATAGAAGCCGGCCGAGGTGGTGATCATGGCGCATTCGCCCGAGACAAAACTGGCCTCTGGCACGTTGGCGCGGCCTTTGTAAACGAACAGGCCCTGCTTGGCCATGTTGGCGAGGTTCTCGATGTGGCGCTCATGCAGCGGCGAATCGACCTTCAGGCGCGCATCGAGTCCGGCCAGACCATTCGACTTGGTTGCGAATTCGACGTTGTGCCAAGCCGAAAAGCTCTCCAGCTGGGTCCATCCTTGCCAGGCGATGGTAAGCGGGCATTTGTGGCCGCTGGCTTTGAGCTTGGCCGCGGCGAGGGTGACTTCGGGCCAGGTTGCGGGGGGCTTGCTGGCGTCTAACCCGGCCGCCTTGAAGGCGTCTTTGTTGATGTAGAAAATGGTGGTCGAACTATTGAACGGGAAGCTCAGCATTTCGCCGCTGGGTGCGGTGTAGTAACCCGCGACGGCAGACACATAGGCCTTCGGATCAAATTTGTAGCCTGCGTCCTTCATGACCTTGCCGACCGGCACAATCGCACCTTTGCTGGCCATCATGGTGGCAGTACCGACCTCGAACACCTGCAGGATGTTGGGAGCGTTGCCAGCACGAAAAGCGGCAATTGCGGCTGTCATGGATTCGTCGTAACTGCCCTTGAAAGTCGGGACAATTTTGTATTCTTTTTGCTTGGCGTTGAACTCTTTAGCCAGGTCGTTGACCCATTCACCATTGACGGCGGTCATGGAGTGCCACCACTGGATCTCGGTTTGTGCCTGGGCGTTGACCGATAACGCTGATGCGAGCGCAAGCGCTACAAATTTCAGTTTCATGGGAATTCCTGTGGAAAATATATATCGTAACCAACCTGTGTGTCAGTCAGATTAAACGTGATTCCGGCTCGTGGTTGCTCGGTGGTTTCCACTAGACCAGCGCTACACGGGATTGGCGCTGGCGCACTTGCCACTGCACAAAGTAGGTGTTTGCTGCGCTGCGGTAAAATTTCTCCTCTGCCAAGGCGGCCTTGAAAGTCGTCAAGACTGCAACCGTACCGCCTGATGAACGCTCCCACCTCGCTCAACCACCTGCTTGCACCCGGCTCAATGCCCCACGTGCATGAACGCATTCGCGAAATTCCGTACAACTACACCTCGTTTTCTGACCGGGAAATCGTGATTCGCCTATTGGGGGAGCGCGCCTGGGGGCTGCTCAACCAGCTGCGGGGCGAGCGCCGTACCGGTCGCTCCGCCCGTATGCTTTACGAGGTGTTGGGCGATATCTGGGTCGTACAGCGCAACCCCTATCTGCAGGACGACCTGCTGGACAACCCCAAGCGGCGCGGCATGCTGGTGGAAGCACTGAACCACCGGTTGCACGAAGTGGAGAAGCGGCGCACCCCGCAAGCGGACCCTGAGCGTGATGCCATGGTGGGCGAATTGCTGGTGGCGGCGCGTGCTGCTGTGCAGGCTTTTGATGCCACCTGGGTGGAAGTGGGTGCTCTGCGGCGCAAAACCCAGCGCGCGTTGATCAAACTGACGGCCAAGGACAACATCAAGTTTGACGGTCTGTCACGTGTGTCGCACGTGACCGATGCCACCGACTGGCGCGTGGAGTACCCGTTTGTGGTGCTGACACCCGACTCTGAAGAGGAAATGGCGGGGCTTGTCAAAGGCTGTATCGAGCTGGAGCTGACCATCATTCCCCGGGGCGGCGGTACAGGCTATACCGGCGGTGCCATTCCACTGACCTGGAAATCGGCCGTCATCAACACCGAAAAGCTCGAAGCCATGACCGAGGTCGAGATGCGCACCTTGCCGGGCATGGACCACCCGGTGGCCACCGTCTGGACCGAGGCCGGCGTGGTGACGCAGCGTGTGGCTGATGCGGCGGAGCGCGGCGGCTTTGTGTTCGCCGTGGACCCGACGTCAGCCGAAGCGTCCTGCGTGGGCGGAAACGTTGCCATGAATGCGGGTGGCAAGAAGGCCGTGCTGTGGGGAACGGCGTTGGATAACCTGGCCTCCTGGCGCATGGTGACACCCCAAGCCGAGTGGCTGGAGGTGACTCGCGTGGGCCACAACATGGGCAAGATCCATGACGCAGAGACGGCAACGTTCTCTCTGGCCTATTTCAAGGCTGACGGCATGACGCCGATCCGCACCGAACAACTGGTGATTCCCGGTAAATCCTTTCGCAAGGAGGGTCTGGGCAAGGATGTGACCGACAAATTCCTCAGTGGACTGCCCGGCATCCAGAAGGAAGGCTGCGATGGCCTCATCACCAGCGCGCGCTGGGTGGTGCACCGTATGCCGAAGAACACCCGTACCGTGTGTCTGGAGTTCTTCGGCAACGCGCGGGATGCCGTGCCCAGCATTGTGGAAATCAAGGATTTCATGTTTGCCGAGCAAAAGCGCACGGGCGTCATGCTGGCAGGTTTGGAGCATCTGGACGACCGTTACCTGAAGGCGGTGGGCTACACCACCAAGTCCAAGCGCGGTGTGCTGCCCAAGATGGCCCTGTTTGGCGACATCGCCGGGGATGACGCCGATGCCGTGGCGCGTGCAACTTCGGAAGTGGTGCGAATTGCCAACTCCCGCAGCGGCGAAGGCTTTATTGCCATCAGCCCCGAGGCACGCAAAAAGTTCTGGCTGGACCGCAAAAAGACGGCAGCCATTTCGCGCCATACGAACGCCTTCAAGATCAATGAGGACGTGGTCATCCCGCTGCCGCGCATGGCGGAGTACACGGATGGCATCGAGCGCATCAACATCGAGTTGAGCCTGCGCAACAAACTGGCCCTGTGCGATGCGTTGACCGAGTTTTTTGAGACAGGAAACTTACCTCTGAGCAAGGGCGGCGATGCCAATGACATTCCCGCAGCCGAACTGCTGGAAGACCGGGTAGCCCAGGCAATAGCACTGATTGTCAAGGTGCGCCAGCAGTGGCAGGGTTGGCTCGATGGCGTGGAAAGGTTGTTTGCGCAGTTGCAGGACCATACGCTGCGGGCCAGTTGGAAAACCCAGTTGCGTACCGAGTTACAGGGCATCTTCACGGGTGGTGCGTTTGAAGCCATCCTGGCCGAATGCACGGCCATCCACCAGCGGGTGCTTAAAGGCCGCGTCTGGGTGGCGCTGCACATGCACGCCGGTGACGGAAATGTGCATACCAACATTCCTGTCAACAGCGATGACTACGACATGCTGCAGGCGGCGCATGGTGCGGTCAAACGCATCATGTTCCTGGCGCGGTCGCTGGACGGCGTCATTTCGGGCGAACATGGCATTGGCATTACCAAACTGGAGTTTTTGACCGACGAAGAGTTGCGTCCATTCACCGAGTACAAGGCCCGGGTGGACCCTGAGGGGCGATTCAACAAAGGCAAGTTGCTCCGAAATCAGGAGCGGTCTACGCAGGTTCCACGGGGGCTGGAGGCCGATTTGACCAATGCCTACACGCCGTCGTTTGGCTTGATGGGCCACGAGTCGCTGATCATGCAACAGAGCGATATTGGCGCCATTGCCGACTCGGTGAAAGACTGCCTGCGCTGCGGCAAGTGCAAACCGGTGTGTGCCACCCATGTGCCGCGAGCCAATCTGTTGTACAGCCCGCGCAACAAGATTCTGGCCACCTCGCTCTTGGTAGAGGCATTCCTGTACGAAGAGCAGACCCGCCGGGGCATCAGCATCAAGCACTGGGAAGAGTTTGAAGACGTGGCCGATCACTGCACGGTGTGCCACAAGTGCCTGTCGCCGTGCCCGGTGAAGATCGACTTTGGCGACGTCACCATGAACATGCGCAACCTGTTGCGCAAGATGGGCAAGAAGTCCTGGCGCCCGGGCAATGCGGCGGCTATGTTTTTCCTCAGTGCCACCAGTCCGCAGACCATCAAGGTCATGCGCACCTTGATGGTGGGCGTGGGCTTCAGGGCACAGCGCCTGGCCAACCAGGTGTTGCGCCTGGTCGCCAAACGGCAGACCGCCAAGCCTCCGGCCACCGTGGGGGCGGCTCCGATCAAGGAACAGGTCATCCACTTCATCAACAAGAAGATGCCCGGCGGGCTGCCCAAGAAAACGGCGCGCGCCTTGCTAGACATTGAAGATCCGGACTACGTGCCCATCATTCGTAATCCGCAAACGACGACGGCAGAGACTGAGGCGGTGTTCTACTTTCCCGGCTGCGGCTCCGAGCGCCTGTTCAGCCAAGTGGGTCTTGCCACCCAGGCCATGCTGTGGCATGCGGGTGTGCAAACCGTGCTGCCACCGGGCTACCTGTGCTGCGGCTATCCGCAACGCGGCTCCGGCCAGTTCGACAAAGCGGAAAAAATCATCACCGACAACCGGGTGCTGTTCCACCGCGTGGCCAACACGCTGAACTACCTGGACATCAAGACCGT
>JBAWYQ010000050.1:0-21286 GCA_037143475.1 Burkholderiales bacterium
GGCTCTCACGCCATGAAAGTTAACGACATGATTACCTTGGCTTTATCCAAAGGGCGCATTTTTGAGGAAACTCTGCCACTGCTTAAAGCAGCCGGCATTGAAGTGCTCGACGACCCTGAGAAATCCCGCAAGCTGATTCTGGACACTAATTTGCCTAACGTACGGGTGCTGGTGGTGCGCGCCACCGATGTACCGACCTACGTGCAATACGGTGGCGCCGATATGGGCATCACCGGCAAAGATACCTTGCTGGAGCATGGCAGCCAGGGCCTTTACCAGCCACTCGATCTGCAGATCGCAAAATGCCGCATCAGCGTGGCAGTGCGCGCTGACTATGACTATGCGTCTGCGGTCAAGCAGGGTTCGCGTTTGACTGTGGCCACCAAATATGTAGCCATTGCGCGTGAGTTTTTTGCATCCAAAGGCGTGCACGTTGATCTGATCAAACTCTACGGCAGTATGGAGTTGGCGCCCCTAGTGGGGATGGCTGATGCGATCGTTGACTTGGTTTCCACCGGCAACACGCTCAAGGCCAACCATTTAATCGAGGTGGAGCAGATCATGGAAATCAGCTCGCGTCTGGTAGTGAACCAGGCTGCGCTCAAGCTCAAGCGTGAGCCCATTCGCAACATCATCGATGCTTTTGCCAGCGCCATTGCGGTGCCTGCCTGAATACCTCAACTGCCATGACTGTGACCGCCGCCCCTCTTCGTCTTTCCACGACCGACAGTCAGTTCGAGGCCGATTTCAAGGCGCGCTTGCATTGGGCAGCGGATACCGATGCGGCCATTGAGGCCAGTGTCGCCGCCATACTGCAAGACGTGCAGCTGCGGGGCGACTCGGCCGTGCTGGAGTACACAGCACGCTGGGACCAAGTTGACGCGCACACCATGCAGGAGTTGGAGCTTTCGCAATCCGAGTTGAAGTCGGCATTCGATTCGATTCCCACCGCGCAACGCGATGCGTTGCAGGCAGCGGCAGCGCGTGTGCGCAGCTACCACGAGGCTCAAAAGCGCGCCAGTGGAGAAAGTTGGAGTTACCGCGATGAAGACGGCAGCCTGCTGGGGCAAAAAGTAACCCCGCTGGAGCGTGTCGGCATTTATGTTCCGGGCGGCAAGGCGACTTATCCGTCATCCGTCCTGATGAACGCGATACCGGCCCATGTGGCTGGTGTGGGTGAAATCATCATGGTGGTGCCGACACCGCGTGGCGAGCGCAATGCCATGGTCCTTGCTGCGGCCTATGTGGCAGGTGTTACACGCGCCTTCACCATTGGCGGGGCACAAGCGGTTGCAGCTTTGGCATACGGCACGGCCACCATTCCTGCGGTTCACAAAATAACTGGCCCTGGTAACGCCTTCGTTGCAGCCGCCAAACGCCGTGTATTCGGCACAGTGGGTATTGACATGATCGCTGGCCCGAGCGAAATTCTGGTGCTGGCGGACGGTACGACGCCGCCCGACTGGGTTGCCATGGATTTGTTCAGCCAGGCCGAGCACGATGAACTGGCCCAAAGCATTTTGCTGTGCCCGGATGGCGCCTATATCGATGCGGTGCAGGCGTCAATCAATCGGTTACTGCCCGAGATGCCCCGTGCCGCGATTATTACCAAGTCACTCAATGACCGCGGCGCTTTGATCCTCACCCGCAGCATGCAGGAGGCTTGCGATATCAGCAATCGGATTGCGCCCGAGCACCTTGAAGTCTCCAGTCAGGACCCGCACCGTTGGGAGCCGCTGCTCAAGCACGCCGGGGCCATTTTCCTGGGCGCTTTTACCAGCGAGTCTTTGGGCGACTACTGCGCTGGCCCCAACCATGTGCTGCCGACCAGTGGTACAGCGCGTTTCTCCAGCCCGCTGGGCGTGTACGACTTTCAAAAGCGCTCCAGCCTGATTGAAGTGAGTGAGGCCGGTGCCCAGGTGCTGGGCCCCATCGCGGCTGAGTTGGCCTATGGCGAGGGCCTGCAAGCCCATGCGCGAGCCGCAGAAATGCGGCTGAAGTAATTAGCAGGTTGGTGCAGTGTAAGAATGGTCGAAACCCACGACTAATCACCATGTGTTCTCATTTATTAACATCATCCTTCTTTCGCTCGGTCGTACTTCTGCTGGCCGGTACCAGCTTCGTTTCCTCCGCATCTGCCATGTCCTTGCGTGAGTTGCGCGCCTTGCAAAAGTCAGGCAAGGAGGGCCTGCACTATGTCAACTACTATCTCGTGGGGGTGATGGAGGGCGCCTTGGAGGCACACGCGCATGGCGTGCGCAACGGCGCTACGCCCACCATTTGCCTGAACGGCCGTCGCCTGGAGCCACGCATGGCGAGAAGCCTGTTTGATGCCGAGCTCAAACGCAACGAGGGCGTTTATGAGGCCGATATGCCAGTGCAGTTGGCGATGATCAACGCGCTGGTTACGGTGTATGCCTGTTCTGATTGAAAAAGTGGGATTTGACCGCCGGTTTGCGGATTCCAAAATGCGTGAATAGCTATGAAATTTTTCTTACAGATTGCATTCATTATTCGCAATGAAGCAAGCTATTTGCTGAGGTTTCCGAAGAAGCTGCTAAGCGGTGTATTGCTGACATTTGTGCCTGCCATGTACTGCATCCTCTACATCACCAGTGTGTGGGACCCGGAAACCAAAACCAATGCCCTGCCGGTTGCAGTGGTCAACCTGGACGACGGCGTGCAGTACCTGGAGCATACGTTCAACCTGGGCTGGGAGATTACGACCCGGCTTGAAGACAGCGGGCGTTTCGGGTTCAAGATGTTCAGCGACGAGCAGCAAGCCCGTGCTCTGGTGCGCCAGGGCAAGCTCGCTTTTACTGTGATTATTCCACGCAGCTTCAGTGCCAGCGCAGTTCCCGGGGCGGAGGCAGGCGCAGGAAAAGTTGTGATCTATACGTCCCAAGGCAACAACTTTGAAACGGCGGCTATTGCAAGACATTTTGCCGAGACATTGGGGAGCCAGATCAATGAAAGCCTGAATGAGCGGCGATGGGAACTGGTTCTCCATAACGCAGCAGGTTCGCACCGCAATGTAGAACGCCTGCATGAGGCCGTGGACAAACTTCGTGTCAGTGCCCGTGAGCTGCGCATGGGTTCAGGGCAAATGTCAGCGGGCGTCCAGTCGCTGGCAGGTGGTGCACGCCGTTTGAACGAAGGCGTAGGCCAGATGAATGCGGGCATCAAACAGTTGGGGGGTAGTCTAAGAGCAATCGATGCAGCGGGACCCAGCGCCGCCGACATCAATACACTGACCTACCGGGCGAAAGTGCTGGAGTATGGTGAGGCAGAACTGGATCAGACAATGGATGAACTGCAAAAAAATTCCTCCCTGCTTCGCGTGCGCGCGACTGTGTTGAGAGATGAAGCAAAGGAGAGGAATTTTTTTTTCAGCAGTGATTCAGACAACCTGAACAAGTTCGTCGAGGGCATGGACCAACTCGACGCGGCCATTAAAGCCGCGAATACGACACAAAGTCAGCTGGCTATCAGAGCATCCCGGATGAAGAATAGCGTGAATGCAGTAGCGCGGGGCGTGCGCGCTATAGCTTCGGATGAGCACACTGTGTCAAGCAAATTTCCTAAAGACAGTCAGCTCGATGAACTGACCAAAGGTGCAAACGAAGTGGCTGCAAGTGCTGCGATTTTGATGAGCTTTGCGCAAAAAACCAACCAAAACGCCGAACGCCTGGTGTCGGGCGTGGCGCTTTTGTCAAAAAGTCTGCCAGAAAAGGAAGACACCCTGGGTGGCAGTGCGGAAGGGTTGGCCAATTCGGTTGAACCTGTGGTGGAGATTGATGCACCGGTTGAAAACAGTGGCAGCGCGTTTGCGTCTAACGTTATCCCGGGTGCATTGTGGCTGGGAGCCGCTATGGTGGTGTTTTTGGTTCACATCAATGTGCTTCCTCGTCACGCGCAGTTCTTCTCACGACTGGCAAAGGGTGCCGGCAAAATTTTCTTGCCGGCGTCTGTGGCGATCCTGCAATCCCTCATGGTGTTCATTGCGGTGTTGTATGTCATGAAAATCCACATAGTGCTTCCGTGGGCATTCGCGTTGACGCTGATTGTCTCTTCGCTAACTTTCTTGTTCATCGTTTACGCCTTGACTAGAGCCCTTGGTGATGCTGGCAAGGGGATTGCCATGTTTCTATTGGCGGTGCAATTGTCGTCGTCGGGTGGCATCCTGCCGGTGGAACTCAGTGGCGGCTTGTTTGCGCAAATAAGCCCCTGGTTACCGATCACATGGGTTGTCGAAAGCATCAAAGCCAGTATGTTTGACGCCTACGGCGGCGCATGGGCTCCGCCCTTGGTCTATGTCGCGTTGGCGGGAGTGGCCAGCTTCGCTCTGTCATGCGTCGGGGGACGCTGGCGCTTCGTTAAATCCACTACCGGGCGGTCCAGTAAAGAATATTAGGGTGGCACCGTCAAGGCGGCCAATCAGGTCTTCTTTCCATTGGCTTTGTTGCGCTCCGACAGTGCTCCGATCAGACCATCGACACCCCCGGTGTTGATTTCCGGGGCAAATTGACTGCGGTAGGTTTCAACCAGCCATACGCCCATGACGTGAAGGTTAAAAATTCTCCAGCCAGCGCCTTGGCCCGGCGTCTTTTCCAGGCGGTAGTCTAGTTGAATGGTTTCACCGCTCCCCTTGATTTCTGCGCGTACCAGAACCTCCTTGTCGTCAACCGACCCCTTCAACGGTTTCATGCTGACTGTTTGATCCTTCAACTGCGCGAAGGCACCCGCATAGCCACGAACTAGCAGGATCTTGAACTCATCCTGCAATCGTTTTTGCTGCTCAGGGGTTGCCTGGCGCCAGGCTGGGCCTACAACGGCGGCGGTCATGCGTTGAAAGTTGAGGTTGGGCATGATGCGCGAATCAACCAGGGCGACCACTTTGGAAGTATCACCCGCCCGAAGGGTTTTATCATTTTTGATGCTTTCCAGAACGTCCGACAGCAGACGCTTGATCAGCAGATCAGGTGCCTCATCTTCCGCGTACGCCAACGGAGTGGCCAGAGCGGCCATGGCGATAGTTAACAACACAAAAGCCCGGCGCAATAAAGTTTTTTTCATTCGGTTTTCATTCACATTGGTGCAAGTCATCCCGCAGACGACTATCCGATCGTAGACCAGTTTGCGATGTCGCGTCGATTGTCGAAGACCGGACGCAATAGTTGACGAACGCTCACTAATTTTCGAAACTTGACATAAAAATTGTCACACGAATTTCGTGTAACACGAAATTCGTGTAGTATTGAGCTCATGAAGAATGTCACGATCACGGTGGAAGACGCCACCCTGGAGTGGGTGCGCATTGAGGCGGCCAAACGCAATACCAGCGTGTCTCGCCTGGTGGGTGAGATGCTGACTGACAAAATGCAGCACGACGACGCCTATGCCCGCGCGCTACGCGAGTGGGTCGCAGATACTTCGTCATTCAGTTCAGGCGGCTTACCGTATCCAGAGCGGGACGCGGTCAATGGCTAGCGTGGGTGGCTTGGCCTCAACTTCCACTTCCACTGGTTGCCCTGTCGTGTTTGTCGACACACACACACTGTTGGCTGCGGACGATGCCTTCGATGCGGTTCGGCAAAACCTGGCACGTGCGTGGTTGCAGGTCCTTTGGTTGCGTCGTGCAGGGCGAGTCAGCACGCAGACGCTCAATGACTACTATGTCTTCGTCACCCGCAATTTCGCCATGCCCGCAGGCGATGCGCGGGCCAAACTGAGGCGCTTTCAGCTATGGAAACCTTGGCAGGTTGACCACCAGACCGTAGAGACCGCCTGGGGCGTGGAGGCCCGGTTTGGATTGCGTTACTGGGATGCGCTGATGGTCGCCTCTGCCGCCCAATCGGGTGCGACCCATGTATTGACTCCGAACCTGACGCATCAGCAGCATATTGACGGCGTCATCATTCTCAATCCCTTTCTAATTTCCCCTGTCGAAATGGGCATGAGCGAATGATCAGGCAAGCAATGCCGCTACCCTAGTTGCGATTTACCAAGAGAAACCACAGCGCATGACAACTACCACTGCACGCAGCACACCTCCCGCGCTTAACGCGCTGATCCAGCGCCGCATCCGTCAGGACGTGAAATCCATGCACGCCTACGCCATTCAGGACTCGGCCGGCATGGTCAAGCTCGATGCGATGGAGAACCCGCACCGGTTGCCTCTTGAACTGCAAGAAGCCCTGGGCAAGCGCTTGGGTGCATTGGCGCTGAACCGCTACCCCGATGGCCGCGTCAACCAATTGCGCCAGGCGCTGGCGACCTATGCACAGATGCCCGATGGTTGCGACATCATGCTGGGCAATGGCTCGGACGAATTGATTTCCCTGCTGGCAATGGCCTGCGACGTGGCGGTTGACCTGGTAACGGGAAAGAAGCCGATGATTCTGGCGCCGCTGCCGGGTTTTGTGATGTACGCCATGAGTGCCGCGCTGCAGGGGCTCGATTTTGTTGGCGTGCCGCTGACGGCGGACTTTGCGCTGGATGAGGCTGCCATGCTGGCCGCCATTGCCCAAAGCCAGCCAGCGATCGTTTATCTTGCCTACCCCAACAACCCCACGGCCAACCTCTGGGACCGGGGCGCCATGGAGCGCGTGGTGGCTGCAGCGGGGCGGGTGGGTTCCCTTGTGGTGATTGACGAGGCCTACCAGCCATTTTCCAGTCGGACCTACCTTGACGCCATCCGCGCCGAACCAGAGGCGCACACCCATGTGCTGTTAATGCGCACACTCAGTAAGTTTGGCCTGGCCGGTGTCCGTTTAGGTTACATGATGGGCCCCAAAGCGTTGATTGCCGAAGTCGACAAGGTGCGCCCGCCGTACAACATCAGCGTCCTGAATTGCGAGTGCGCGCTGTTTGCGCTGGAGCATCAACAGGTATTTGCGGCGCAAGCCCTCGAAATACGTGCGCAACGTGCTATGCTTTTGGAAGCATTGCAAGCGATGGCAGGCGTGATAGCCTGGGGCAGCGATGCCAATATGGTGCTGGTGCGAGTGTTGGATGCGCAAAAAACCTTTGATGGCCTCAAGGCGCGAGGGGTGCTGGTCAAGAACGTTTCTAAAATGCACCCATTGCTGGCCCAATGTTTGCGTTTGACCGTTGGCACCGCTGACGAAAATACGCGCCTGCTGGGCGCACTTCAGGAATCTATATGACGAACCGCTCGCTGATGGAACTGCCTCCCAACCCCAACCCGGATCGCATTGCCGAGGTCACCCGCAACACCGCCGAGACGCGCGTTCGCGTCAAGGTCAACCTGGATGGCACCGGTCAGGCGCGCTTGTCGACCGGAATTGGTTTTTTTGACCATATGCTCGACCAGATCGCCCGCCACGGTTTGATTGATCTCGACATTGAATCCGATGGCGATTTGCATATTGACGGTCACCACACGGTCGAAGACGTGGGCATCACGCTGGGTCAGGCCTTTCACCAGGCCGTGGGCGACAAGAAAGGCATTCGCCGCTATGGCCACGCCTACGTGCCGCTGGACGAAGCCTTGTCTCGAGTGGTGGTCGATTTTTCGGGCCGCCCCGGACTGGTGATGAATGTGCCTTTCAAGAGCGGCATGATCGGCACCTTTGACAGCCAGTTGGCGCACGAGTTCTTCCAGGGCTTTGTGAACCACGCGTTTGTCACGCTGCACATCGACAATCTCAAGGGCGAAAACGCCCACCACCAGGCAGAGACCGTATTCAAGGCCTTCGCCCGCGCGTTGCGCTCGGCACTGGAACGCGACCCCCGGGCTGCGGGTATGATCCCCTCAACCAAGGGTTCGCTCTAGTCTTATGAGTCAAATTGGGCTGTGGCCCCCGTCGATCTTGCGCAAGCAGCTACAAAAAATATAGCATGAAGAAAACAGTTGCTGTGGTGGATTACGGCATGGGCAACCTGCGCTCGGTCACGCAGGCGGTCATGCATGTAGCCGCAGATACGGGCGTAGAGGTTGTTTGGGCGCGCACCCCGCAAGAGGTTATGGCGGCCGACCGCGTAGTTTTGCCTGGTCAGGGTGGCATGCGCGACTGTATGCGCGAGTTACACGAGAGCGGCATGTATGGCGCGGTCATGCACGCAGCCCAGCACAAGCCCCTCATGGGCGTGTGCGTGGGCATGCAAATGCTGCTGGACCACAGCGCAGAGCTGGACACCCCTTGCCTGGGTTTGATTCCTGGCGAAGTCGTTAAATTTCAGCTGACCGGCCAGATCCAGCCCGATGGCAGCCGCTACAAAGTGCCGCAAATGGGCTGGAACCAGGTCTGGCACAGTAACTTGGGGCACCCCCGACCCCACCCCGTCTGGGGCGACGTGCCGGACGGAAGTTACTTTTACTTTGTCCACAGTTACTACGCCCAACCGTCTGATGCGCGCCACAGCGTGGGCGAAACTGACTACGGTCAGCGTTTTTCTGCGGCAATAGCGCGCGATAATATTTTCGCTACCCAATTTCACCCTGAAAAAAGTGCCGACCACGGTCTCTCGCTCTACCGCAACTTCCTGCACTGGAAACCCTGAACCTTTTCGCTCGCCCTGAGCTTTCGTTGCCTTTCCTTTTTCCTCCAACTCTGAAGCATCATGCTTTTAATCCCCGCAATTGACTTAAAAGACGGCCACTGCGTTCGCCTCAAACAAGGCAACATGGATCAATCCACCACCTTTGGCGAGGACCCGGTTGTCATGGCCCGTTCCTGGGTCGACAAGGGCGCTCGGCGCCTGCATCTGGTGGATCTCAATGGGGCGTTTGCGGGGCATCCGAAAAACGAGATGGCGATTCGAAAGATTCTCAAGGAAGTGGGCAACGAGGTGGACGTGCAACTCGGCGGCGGTATCCGGGATCTGGACACCATCGAACGCTATCTGGATGCGGGCCTGCGCTACGTCATCATCGGGACTGCTGCAGTGCGCAATCCCGGTTTTCTGCAAGATGCGTGTACCGCGTTTGGCGGTCACATCATCGTGGGGCTGGACGCCAAGGACGGCAAAGTCGCCACCGATGGCTGGAGCAAACTGACACGCCACGACGTGGTTGATCTGGGCAAGAAGTTTGAGGACTTCGGAGTCGAATCGATTATCTACACTGACATTGGTCGCGATGGCATGCTCAGCGGCATCAACATCGAAGCCACCGTCAAGCTGGCGCAAGCCCTCACCATTCCCGTTATTGCCTCGGGTGGTCTGAGTAACATGGCCGATATCGACGCCCTGTGCGAAGTCGAAGAAGAAGGCATTGAGGGTGTTATCTGTGGCCGTGCCATTTACAGCGGTGATCTGGATTTTGAAGCGGCACAGGATCGTGCGGACGAATTGAATGGCTGATGCTCGCTAAACGCATCATCCCTTGCCTGGATGTGACGGGCGGTCGGGTCGTCAAGGGCGTTAATTTTGTTGAGCTGCGTGATGCCGGTGACCCGGTCGAAATTGCCGCGCGCTATAACGCGCAAGGTGCTGACGAGCTCACATTCCTGGATATCACCGCTACCAGTGATGAGCGTGACCTGATTCTGCATATCATCGAGGCCGTGGCCTCGCAGGTATTCATACCACTGACCGTGGGCGGTGGCGTGCGTACCGTTGACGATGTACGCCGCCTTCTCAATGCAGGCGCCGACAAGACCAGTTTCAATTCCGCTGCACTGGCCAATCCGCAAGTTATTGAAGACGCTTCCCTCAAATACGGCTCGCAGTGCATCGTGGTCGCCATTGACGCCAAGCGGCGGTTTGGCGACGATGTGCTCGCGCGCGGCGAGGGCTGGGACGTCTATAGCCATGGGGGACGCAAGAACACCGGCCTGGACGCCGTGGCCTGGGCCACCGAGATGGCTCGCCGCGGTGCAGGCGAGATTTTGCTCACCAGCATGGACCGTGACGGCACCAAATCCGGTTTTGATCTGGCCCTGACCCGGGCCGTGAGTGATGCTGTGGGTGTTCCGGTCATCGCCTCGGGCGGGGTTGGCTCGCTGGATGACCTTGCCGATGGCATCACCAAGGGTGGCGCCGATGCCGTGCTGGCAGCCAGCATCTTCCATTACGGTGAATTCACCGTGGGGCAGGCAAAGGATTGCATGGCCCGCCGGGGAATTCCGGTCAGAATTTGAGCTGTTTCGAACTCTAGCCCTCATAAATGCTGCGTAGGCAGCTACGAATTGAATAGCAAATGCAAACCACACCTACACCGCCAGTGAGTTGGCTTAAACACATCCGGTGGGACTCCAAAGGCCTGGTGCCCGTGATCGCGCAGGAGCAGGGCAGTAACGACGTGCTGATGTTCGCCTGGATGAACCGTGAGTCCTTGCAAAAAACCGTGGAACTGGGGCGGGCGGTTTACTTCAGCCGCTCGCGCGACAAGCTTTGGTACAAGGGTGAAGAATCTGGCCACGTTCAGACCGTGCATGAAATTCGCATGGACTGTGACAGTGATGTCATTTTGCTCAAGGTCACCCAATTGGGTCATGAGCCCGGTATCGCCTGCCACACCGGTCGCCACAGCTGCTTCTTCAGCGTTCTGAAGGATGGCGCGTGGAAAAGTGTTGATCCGGTCTTGAAAGACCCCGAAAGCATTTATAAATAGTCGCTCTGCCCCCAACTGAATAGTATGACCATTCAAAATTCTTCCGACGCACTCGCCCGTTTGGCGGCCGTCATGGAAACGCGCAAGCCGCGTAATGGCGGCGATCCGTCCGAGAGCTATGTCGCGCGCCTGATGTCCAAAGGCCCTGATGCGTTCCTGAAAAAGATCGGCGAAGAGGCCACCGAAGTGGTCATGGCAGCCAAAGATGTCGATCATGGCGGCGATAAGGCTAAACTGGTGGGCGAAGTGGCCGACCTCTGGTTTCATTGCATGGTGGCACTGGCACATTACGAGCTGACACCTGCGGACGTGATTGCCGAACTGCAACGCCGCGAAGGCACTAGTGGCATTGACGAAAAAGCTATGCGCAAAGTGCTGAGCCGTGAAGAGGGAAAACCATGAACACCCCGATCGTGGCCCATGACCCCAACTGCCTGTTTTGCAAGATCGTTGCGAAGCAGATTCCCTCCCGCACGGTTTTCGAAGACGACGAGTTTTACGCCTTTCATGACATTCACCCCTGGGCACCGGTACACTTTTTGATCATTCCGAAACGACACATTCATTCCATGGCCCATTTGGGCCCTGATGACGAGGGCTTGATGGGGCGCATGATGGTGCTTGTGCCAAAACTGGCTCTGCAGGAGGGTTGTAACCCCTATCCGCAAGGGGGCTTTCGTCTGGTGACCAACACCGGCGCGGAAGGTGGTCAAGAAGTCCAGCACCTTCATTTTCACGTGATGGGTGGTCCGCGTCCGTGGCTGCGCGGTTGAGCCTCTAAAATGCCATAACTTCCAAGGAGTAAGCCATGGGCTTTTCTACTACGCATTTGATTATTTTTCTGGTCATTATCATTGTCATCTTCGGTACCAAGAAGTTGCGCAACATTGGCTCTGACCTGGGCGGCGCCGTTAAAGGGTTCAAGGACGGCATGAAGGACGGCAGCACCCCTGACAAACCGGCAGACGCCACAGCGCCCACGTTGGTGGCAACCGAGAAGACCGAAGCCAAGTCCACCATTGATGTTGAAGCCAAGATCAAAAGCTGACGCTGTTTGTCGGGTGCATTGCGGCTCGATGATGGCTTTCCACCATGCTTGACATCGGTGTTACAAAGATAGCCATCATTGGCGCAATTGCGCTCGTTGTGATTGGCCCTGAACGTCTGCCCAGCGTGGCCCGCATGGCCGGCACGCTGCTGGGCCGAGCCCGTAGCTACATGGCAGAGGTTAAAGCCGAAGTGAATCGTTCCATGGAGCTCGATGAACTTCGCAAAATGAAAGACACGATGGAAAGCGCGGCGCGCGACGTCGAGCAAACCATTCAAACCAGCGCCAGCGACTTTGAGAAGAGTTGGGCCGAGGCGACCAACACGACGGAGGCGCCACCGATCGACATATTGACCCTGAACACCCCGCAATATCGCCACCCCAAGAAGCACTGGCGGGTTAAGCAGGGTGCCATGCCCAACTGGTACAAGGCTCGCGCAGGCGTACGCACCAAGGCACTTTCCGGTGCGGCGCGGGTCGCTCGCTTTCGACCACCCAAAATCAACTGATGTCCGAAGAAAAAAAATCGCCAGATGAACTGGCAGGCACGGAACAGCCGTTCGTCCAGCATTTAGTGGAGTTGCGCGACCGCCTGTTGTACAGCGTCTACGGTATTGGCGCATTGTTCTTCGTTCTGGTGTTCTTCCCCGGTCCTTCAGCGTTGTATGACCTGCTTGCCATGCCATTGGTCAAGACACTGCCCGAGGGCGCGCGCATGATCGCCACCGGTGTTGTTTCTCCATTTTTGGTCCCTATCAAGGTGACGGTGCTGGCAGCCTTTGGTCTGGCTTTGCCGTGGATTTTGTACCAGGTGTGGGCCTTTGTCGCTCCAGGTCTGTACAAGCATGAGAAGCGACTTGTCATGCCATTGGTGGTCGCAAGTACGCTGCTGTTCTATACCGGAGCGGCTTTTTGTTACTTTTTTGTTTTTGGGCAGGCGTTTCCGGCCATCCAGAAAATGGCGCCGGTTTCAGTTGCCGTTAGTCCGGATATTGAAGCCTACCTGGATTTTGTCATCACCATGTTCATTGCTTTTGGTGTCGCCTTCGAGGTGCCGATTGCGGTCGTCATTCTGGCCCGCATGGGCATGGTGACGGTGGAGCAACTCAAGTCCTTTCGTGCCTATTTCGTGGTCGGTGCTGCGGCAGTGGCCGGCGTGGTGACTCCGCCAGACCCGGTTTCCATGCTGGCGTTGCTCGCGCCCATGGTCGTTCTGTACGAGGTCGGCATCTGGGCCGCCAAGGTATTCATCAAGCACACGCAGGCGCCGGACGAAGATGGCGCCGCTACGCCCCGGTAGCTAACGTGCGGAGGCCCTGGGACGGGGGCGAACGCCCGGTGTCACGTTCAGTTCGATCGGCTGATTTTTGCGTTCGATGGAGAAGCGTGCGGATGAACCCGGTTTAAGTGCTGCCACCTGCGCAAGCAGTTGCGTCACGTCGTTCACCGATTGCCCCGCGATTTTGAGAATGACATCGCCTGGGTGAATGCCAGCCTGAGCCGCCGGACCATTCTGTAGCACTCCCGTGATGATGACTCCCTGGCGGACCTTCACATCAAAGGTTTCTGCCAGCTCTGGGGACAAATCGTTGGGCTCAACACCAATCCAACCACGCGTAATTTGTCCGTCTTTGACAATGCCTTCAAGTACCTGCTTGGCCGTTGATACCGGAATCGCAAAACCGATACCCATGTTTCCACCCGACTGGGAGTAGATCGCCGTATTGATTCCCAGCAGGTTGCCGCTTGTATCGACCAAAGCGCCTCCTGAATTGCCTGGATTGATTGCCGCATCAGTCTGAATGAAATTTTCAAAGGTGTTGATACCCAATTGGTTGCGTCCCATGGCGCTGACAATGCCGCTGGTCACCGTTTGCCCGACGCCGAAAGGGTTGCCTATTGCCAATACTTGGTCGCCGACCTGCGCACTGTCCGAATTACCCAACACGATGACCGGAAGTTTGTCCAGCTCGATCTTGAGAATGGCGAGGTCGGTATCCGGGTCGGTTCCAATGACCTTGGCTCGCGCGCTGCGGCTGTCGTTCAATACGACTTCAATTTCGTCGGCGCCCTCAACGACATGGTTATTGGTCAGGATGTAGCCACTAGCGCTCACAATCACGCCGCTGCCCAGACCTGCCTGCGCCTCGCTGCCCTGTTCGCCAAAGAAGAAGCGAAACCATGGGTCATTGCCATTGGCGCCCTTGCGCGCCGCCTTGCTCGTGTTGATGCTCACCACTGCGGCCGAGGCTTTTTGCGCAGCGGATCGGAAGCTACCTGTTGGCGCAACTCCGGTGGCGGCGGGTGCCGCCTCAATCAACGCCACCGCACCGACCATCGATGGACCGTGCCCGATCCATTGGGGCTTGAGTGTGGCAACCACAAAGTAGGCAGCCAGCACGATGGTGGTGGTTTGGGAGAACAGAAGCCAGAGACGTTTCATGGAAATTCCAGAGAAGCGGTGCAATGCACGCAGACGATGGGCAAATTGTAGGTCGAGCAGGGCAAAGCGATACAGTGTGGTGCTCAAATGGCACACACGCACCACACCATCCCGATTCATCCTCTGGCCCCTTCCAAGGTGCCAGAGGGCGCCCCTTGCAATGGGTGCGGCGTGTGTTGTCTGTTTGAGCCCTGTCCTGTAGGCATTTTTCTCACGGGCAGGCGTTTGGGCCCCTGCGCCGCCGTCCGTTGGGACGACGCCCTTGGGCAATACCGTTGCGGTGCCATTGTGGCCACGCGGGAGGTGCTGGTGCAGGCCTTGCCAGCCGCAGCACACTCGATGGCACCCATGTTGACCCCATTGCTGCGGCGCATGGGCTTGCGCTGGATAGCGGCCGGTACCGGCTGCGACAGCCAACTGGAAGTGTTGCCCAGCGCGGGTTCAACGACAATCATGGCTTCAGAAATACTGGTGCCAACCCAGCCCAACCCAAACAACCATGACTGACCGCCAGGAACTTCAAATCGCGCTGGACACCTTGCTCCAACCGGAGCGGTTCAAGGACTATTGCCCTAACGGACTGCAAGTTGAAGGGCAATTGGCGGTGCGAAAAATCGTCTCTGGAGTCACAGCCAGTCTGGCGCTGATCGAGGCTGCCATTGCTGCCCAGGCTGACACCATTTTTGTCCACCACGGCCTGTTTTGGCGTGGCCATGACGGCCGTGTCACGGGGTGGATGCGACAGCGGTTGGCCCTTCTGTTGGCGCATAACATCAACCTCTTTGCCTACCATTTGCCCCTGGACGCGCATCCCGAGTGGGGCAACAACGCACAGTTGGGCGTGCGTTTGGGTTTTCAGGCTACCGGGCGCTTTGGCGAGCAGGATCTGGGGTGGTTGGGGAGCGCAGACTTTGACAGCGCCCAATCACTGGCCACGCACGTCGAGTCGGTGCTGGGGCGTGCTGCGGTGCTTGTTGCGGGTAATAGACAGGGTTCGCTGCGACGCATCGCATGGTGCACGGGCGGGGCTCAAGGCTATTTTGAATCCGCTATCGCTGCCGGTGCTGACGCGTTCATTACTGGCGAAATTTCCGAACCTCAGATGCATCTGGCGCGTGAGTGTGGCGTGGCCTATTTGGCCTGCGGCCACCACGCAACAGAACGCTACGGAGCCCCCGCCGTGGCAGCGCACATGGCAGCGCAGTTCGGCCTACAGCATGAATTTATTGACATTGATAATCCGGCCTGACGCCACGCTCCAAACATGACTACGGCAAACGCGTCTCTCATGCCCCTGGCAATCACCATGGGTGACGCCGCCGGCATTGGCCCTGAAATCATTGTCAAGGCCTATCACCAGCAACCCACCTTGCTGCAAGGCAGCTTCGTAGTGGGTGACATTGCAACCATGCGCCGTGCTGCAAACGTGTTGGCGTGTGCTGGGCACCCCACGTGGCCCGTGGCCGAAATTTCTCACCCCCAGCAGGCATTGGGATTGCCGCCCCGTTGCGTCGCCGTGCTGCAAGTGGGTCCGTCGCTGAATGCAGTCCCCTGGGGTAGCGTCAATGCACGCGCGGGCGAGATGGCTGGTCGGTGTGTCGAGTGGGCCGCCGATGCGGCCTTGCGTGGTGAAGTTTGCGCATTGGTAACCGCACCGCTGCACAAGGAAGCCTTGCATGCCGCAGGCGCTCCGTTTGATCAGTTTCCAGGGCACACCGAGTTGTTGCAGGACTGTGCCGCACGCTTTCTGGGTAAAGCGGTATCCGATGTTCCGGTCCGCATGATGCTGGCCAATGACGAGATGCGCACCGTGTTGGTCAGTATTCACGTCTCCCTGCGTGACGCTCTCGATGCGGTGACCTATGCCAATGTGCTGCAAACTGTCATGATTACCCATCACGCCTTGGCCCAACTGCTGGGGCGTTTACCCCGAATTGCTGTGGCAGGCCTGAACCCTCATGCGGGTGAAGGCGGGCAATTCGGTCGCGAGGAAATCGATGTAATCGCTCCGGCCATCCGTATGGCTTGTGACCAGGGTGTTTTGGCTTCTGGGCCATGGGCACCCGACACCGTATTCATGCGAGCCCGTCACCACGAGGGCAAGGCAGACGAGTTCGACGTCGTGGTGGCGATGTACCACGACCAGGGTTTGATTCCGGTCAAGTATCTCGGTGTTGACAAGGGTGTCAACGTCACCTTGGGTCTGCCTCTGGTGCGCACAAGCCCCGACCATGGAACCGCGTTCGACATTGCTGGCACCGGACGGGCTGATGCATCGAGCCTAATCGAAGCCTTGCGCATGGCACGCACCCTTTGTCGCAGGATCTGATAAATGTGGCATTCAACGCCCGTAGATGCGCTATTTCTTCAGACTATCCCGAATTTCGCGCAGCAGCATTACATCCTCTGGCGTTGTAACGACTACGGGAGCAGCCTCCACCACGGGAGCTTCACGCTTCAATCGGTTGATTTGCTTGACCATCAGGAAGATAATCGCCGCAAGAATTGCAAAATTCACGGCCACCGTAATGAAACTGCCGTAGGCAAATACGGGAACCCCAGCTTTCTTCAGCGCGTCAAGCGTTGATGCAGTGCCAGGGGGGATGCTGCCCAGCACCACGAAGAGGCTCGAAAAATCCAGCTTGCCAAATGCCGCTCCAACGATCGGCATGATCAGGTCTGCCACGACCGAGTCCACAATTTTTCCAAACGCACCGCCAATGATCACGCCCACTGCCAGGTCGATGACGTTTCCCTTGATTGCAAAATCCTTGAATTCTTGAACCATACCCATTGTTTAGTACTCCTTTTGGATAGCAGATAACACCATTATCGACACAATTGATCTAAGTTAATTCGCGCAATTGAGTACCTGTTTCTGGAAATAAGTGGTAATTCAACGAATTAGTTAACACTTTAACGTGAAATCATGTGGAGGTGGTCGCCCCGCAAAAAGTCAGCAAAGCATTAGTTTTTGCTGATTTCAACTACTTTGCTCGCGCTATGGACCCCGAGCTGAGTTGATGTGTGTCAGCTACAATCGTAGGTTACCCCCTAGTCTAGTAGTCATGTTCATCGAGGATTCTCATGAGTGAAACCCTTGTCGATACCCAAAAAATCGACTCCAGCAAGCGAACCTGGTTAATTGCGTCAAGCTGTGCGGGAGCCGTGGGCGTTGGTGCCGCTGCAGTCCCGTTTGTCAGTACTTTTCAACCCTCTGAACGGGCCAAAGCGGCCGGCGCGGCGGTAGAGGTGGACATTGCCGGGCTCAAACCGGGCGAAAAAATGACCGTTGAATGGCGTGGTAAGCCAGTTTGGATTGTTCGCCGTACGCCTGAACAATTGGCCAGCCTGTCCAAAGTGACAGGGCAGTTGGCTGATCCCACCTCGAAACGCAAGCAAGACGAATTCACGCCTGTGTACGCCCGCAACGAGGGCCGTTCTATCAAGCCAGAGTTTTTTATCGGCGTTGGTATTTGCACCCATCTGGGGTGCTCCCCCTCGGACAAGTTCCAGCCGGGACCGCAGGCCTCGCTGCCGGATGACTGGCAGGGCGGGTTTTTGTGCCCCTGCCATGGCTCGACTTTTGACTTTGCTGGACGTGTTTTTAAGAACAAGCCAGCGCCGGACAACCTCGAAGTGCCGCCACACATGTACCTGTCTGACAGCAAACTGCTGATCGGCGAAGACAAGAAAGCCTGAGGAATAAGAACATGGCTGATTTCAAGGAAATTTCCCCTAACGCCTCGGCGGGCGCGAAGCTCACCAACTGGTTTGAGAACCGCCTGCCAACGGCATTCGACATGTACAAAGTGCACATGTCGGAGTACTACGCTCCTAAAAACTTCAATTTCTGGTACATCTTTGGCTCGCTGGCCATGCTCGTTTTGGTTATCCAAATCGTGACCGGCATTTTCCTGGTGATGCATTACAAGCCCGATGCCGCGTTGGCTTTTGGTTCTGTTGAATACATCATGCGCGACGTACCTTGGGGTTGGCTCATTCGCTACATGCACTCAACAGGTGCTTCGGCTTTTTTTGTGGTCGTCTACCTGCACATGTTCCGTGGCCTGCTGTATGGCAGCTATCGCAAACCGCGTGAACTGGTTTGGCTTTTTGGCTGCGCCATATTCCTTGCACTGATGGCAGAGGCTTTCATGGGATACCTGTTACCTTGGGGCCAAATGAGCTACTGGGGCGCACAGGTTATCGTTAATCTGTTTGCGGCCGTGCCCTTTGTCGGGCCCGATCTGGCGTTGCTTATTCGCGGCGACTACGTCGTGGGCGATGCCACGCTGAACCGCTTCTTCAGCTTCCACGTGATTGCAGTGCCATTGGTCCTGTTGGGCTTGGTTGTCGCACACCTGATGGCTTTGCATGACGTAGGCTCCAACAACCCTGACGGCATTGAAATCAAGGCCACCAAAGGTCCTACCGGCGTCCCGCTCGATGGCATTCCTTTCCACCCCTACTACACCGTGCACGACATCTTTGCCGTATGCATGTTCCTGCTGGTGTTCTCTGCCGTCATCTTCTTTGCCCCCGAGTTCGGTGGCTACTTCCTGGAATACAACAACTTCATCCCGGCTGATCCGCTGAAGACGCCGTTGCACATTGCCCCAGTGTGGTATTTCACGCCTTTCTACTCGATGCTGCGTGCCATTACCGATGAGATGATCCTTGTTCTGATTGCCTGCGTTGTGGGCGGTGCATTTCTAGGTGTGACCAAGTTCAAGCTGCCTGTCATCTTTAAAGCGGTCGTTTTGGGTGCAGCAGCCGTGGTTATAGCCATGATGTTGTCAATTGACGCCAAGTTCTGGGGCGTTGTGGCTATGGGCGGAGCCGTTGTAATTTTGTTCTTCTTGCCATGGCTGGACAATTGCGCGGTCAAATCCATCCGTTACCGCCCTGACTGGCACAAATACCTGTACGCCGTTTTTGTTGTTAATTTTGTCATCCTGGCATACCTGGGTACCCAGCCTCCATCGGCTGTTGGTGAGCGCGTGTCGCAAGTGGGAACTCTGTTTTACTTTGGCTTTTTCCTCCTTATGCCGTGGTGGAGTCGCTTGGGTGAGGCCAAAGCGGTCCCAACCCGTGTCAATTTCACTGCCCATTGAGCCGGAGAATAAACAAATGAAAAAAGTACTATTGACTTTGTTGGCCGCTCTGGGTTTTATGGTGGGTGCCCAGGCCAATACCGGCGGTATCGACTGGGACAAAGCGCCCGACCGCTCCAATGATCTGGCTGCCCTGCAAAACGGTGCCAAGATCTTTGTCAATTACTGTCTGAATTGCCACTCGGCGGCATTCATGCGCTTCAATCGCCTGAAAGACATTGGACTCACAGAACAGCAAATTAAAGATAATTTGTTGTTCACGACAGAAAAAGTCGGTGAAACCATGAAGTCAGCAATTGATCCCCGTCAAGCGAAAGACTGGTTTGGCGCCAACCCTCCTGACCTAACCGTGATTGCACGGTCGCGTTCTGCGCAAGGTCAGGGAACCGGGGCAGATTACCTGTACACCTATATGCGCACTTTCTATCCCGATGATACAAAGGCGACCGGATGGAATAATTTGGCCTTCCCAAATATTGCCATGCCCCATGCACTGTGGGAACTCCAGGGCAAGCGCGCACCGGTCTATGAAACCGTTACCGAGCATGGCCACGAAGTCCATGTTTTCAAAGGATGGGAACAAATTGCACCCGGCACACTCGCCCCCGAGCAATACGACCAAGCCGTTGGCGATTTGGTCAGCTACCTTCAGTGGATGGCAGAGCCAGCTAAAAATACACGTGTTCGCGTAGGTTTTGGTGTAATGTTGTTCTTGCTGCTGATGACATTTTTTGCGTGGCGACTCAACGCTGCGTTCTGGAAAGAAGTCAAGTAAAGCGGATGCCAGCCATTTGAATTGCCTTCCTCCGGATGTAATTCAATGGTTCCAGAGTGGGTTAGCAAACGCAACCCACTCTTTTTAATTTTTAGGAGTCAATCGCCATGATGGTGCTGTATTCAGGAACAACCTGCCCCTTTTCTCACCGCTGCCGCTTCGTCCTGTTCGAAAAAGGCATGGATTTTGAAATCCGAGATGTTGACTTGTACAACAAGCCAGAGGATATCAGCGTCATGAATCCCTACGGACAGGTGCCCATCCTGGTAGAGCGCGATCTGATCCTGTACGAGTCCAATATCATCAATGAATACATTGACGAGCGTTTCCCGCATCCCCAACTGATGCCCGGCGACCCTGTTGATCGGGCCCGTGTACGTTTGTTCTTGCTCAATTTCGAAAAGGAACTCTTTGTTCACGTTTCGATGCTTGAAGCGCGCAGTTCCAAAGGCAACGAGAAAGCGCTGGAAAAAGCCCGCGCGCACATCCGTGACCGCTTGACTCAACTTGCACCGGTGTTCCTGAAGAATAAGTACATGCTGGGCGACAATTTTTCCATGCTCGACGTGGCCATTGCCCCGCTGCTCTGGCGCCTCGATTTCTATGGAATTGATCTGAGCAAGAACGCCGCACCGTTACTGAAGTATGCCGAGCGCATTTTCTCCCGGCCGGCGTACATTGAGGCGTTGACACCGTCGGAAAAAGTGATGCGCAAGTAACATTTACGCCCGCCAACATGCTAGACGCAGCAGACACCAGTTCTACTCGACCCTACCTGATCCGTGCGCTATATGAGTGGTGCACGGACAACGGACTCACCCCATTCATCGCGGTGTTGGTCGATGAAACTGTGCGTGTTCCAAACGAATATGTAAAAGACGGTGAAATCGTACTCAACATTAGCTTTGATGCGACCAGTTCCCTAAATATGGGAAATGAATACATCGAGTTCAAGGGGCGTTTTGGAGGTGTGGCGCGGGACATCTTTGTGCCCGTGGGCCGAGTTGTTGCGATATACGCACGTGAGAACGGACAGGGAATGGCATTCCCCATGCTGGCCAGTTCCGGCGAAGCAAAAGAAGTCATAGCGCCAGGCGACAACAAACCCATCGCCCTTACACGTGTTCCAGACCCATCCTCTGGCGACGAACCACCCGTTACACCGCGCCCATCAAACGGCGGGAAACCTTCGCTGACGCGAGTCAAATAGTACAGCGAGTGGCATCTAGCAACATCTGATTGGCCTGCAAGCTGATGTAGAATAAAAGACGTGCCGATTTAGCTCAGTTGGTAGAGCAACCGCCTTGTAAGCGGTAGGTCATCA
>JBAWYQ010000051.1:0-20865 GCA_037143475.1 Burkholderiales bacterium
CACACCAGTGCGCGCGTCATCCTTGAGATGTACCAACCACTTCGTTTGCACCTTGAGAAAGCATTGAGCATGCCGGTTGAGGTTGTGACCGCAACCGACTTCACAGAATTTGCACGTCGCATGTTGCGACAAGAGTACGACATTGCCATCACCACAGGCCATCAGGCACGCCTTAGCCAAACAGACGCCGACTACATCCCACTGGTGACTTACAGCGCAGATTTTCGCGCGGTGGCTCTTACCGCAAGCAATAGCAACTACAAGACGGCCAGGGACCTCAAGGGCAAACAAGTCCTGGGCCTGTCGCCGACTTCACTGGTCACGCTTTGGGGGCAGCATTGGCTAAAACAGGGCGGCAATGTAGAACCCTTGCGCTATGTCAGCGCATCTGACAGCGTGGCGCGCCTGATTTTGTCAGGCGAGGCGGCAGCTGGGTTCACATCCCTGTCAAATTACCAGAGTCTTGCCAGAGAAACGCAATCGCAGTTGCGGTTCCTGGTGATCAGTGAATCAATGGCCGGGCGTGTCTACATGCTCAACAAACGGCACCTATCGATCAAGGATAAGGTGGACTCCGCCCTGTCGGCCTTTGCAGAGAGTGCTGAAGGAAAGGCCTACTGTGAAAAATACAAACTCGAGGGCTATCGCAAGCTTAAACCCAAGGAGTTGGAGATGATGGACCCCTACGCAAAAGAAGTTCGGCAATCATTGAACTAATAAAAACGCGAAAACACTGATGGTCTTGCGACTTCACTCCGTCCGGGCGCGTCTGCTGATCGCAGCCGTGGTAGTGGAAGCGGTCATGCTTTCTCTCCTGGTATTCAATAGTCTGCGGCTGGTCAATGGCTACATGGTTGAGCAGGTCGAGGAGCACTCGCATCAAATCGTTCCGATCTTGACGGCAGCCACCGTTGCACCGTTGGCTCAGCGCGATTACGCCACGGTGCAGGCTGTACTTGATGAAAGTCTCAGTCAAAAGGGTGTTCAGTATTTGGTAGTTGTAGACACCCAGGGCAATCGTGTCGCGAGTAGCGGCTGGCCAAAAGAGCAAGCGCTGCCCATCGAAAACAAAGACTTCGACCCGGTTGGCCTGTTAAACAAGACGGTGTTTCATGTGCAGAAACCCATTTTGATGTTCGGTCAACCACTGGGATACCTGTATTTTGGGCTGGACTTGTCGCATATCCTGGCGGCGCGAAAGGCACTGATTACACAGGGTGCCATCATTGCATTGGTCGAGCTTCTTCTATCCTCCGTGCTGCTGTCGGTGCTGGGTCTGTGGATGACGCGGCATTTGGCAGACCTGGCACGGGCCAGCCGGGATGTGGCCAATGGCAATTTGACGCCGGACCCTGTCAATGAAAGCGCTGACGAACTGGGCCAACTCGGGGTGGCGTTCAATGCCATGTCGCGTGCGGTGCGCAAGCAGGTTCTTGAGCTGACACAGGCCAAGGACTCCGCCGAACAGGCCAATCGCGCCAAGAGCGACTTCCTGGCGACGATGAGCCATGAAATTCGGACTCCAATGAACGGCATCATCGGCATGACAGAGCTGACGCTCGATACCAAGCTCGACACCGAACAGCGCGAATATCTGAGCATGGTGAAGTCGTCTGCTGATTCTCTGCTCAGCATCATCAATGACATTCTGGATTTCTCCAAGCTGGAGTCCGGCAAGATGGAGTTGGAGAAAACCGAGTTTGATGTGCGCGCGCTTTTGACCGAAGTTACCAAACTGCTGGCCCTGAAGGCCGTACAAAAGGGGCTGGAGTTAGTCTACGAGGCAGAAACCGATGTTCCTGAAATGGTGGTCGGTGATCCTGGACGATTGCGCCAGGTATTGACCAATTTGGTAGGCAATGCGATCAAGTTCACGGATCACGGTGAGATCGTTGTGCACGTCAAAATCCGTGAAGCAAGGAGCGGCACCGTGGTTTTGGACTTCCAGGTGAAGGACCACGGGATTGGCATCGCGCCGGACAAACAAGCCCATATTTTCAAGGCCTTTACCCAAGCCGATACGTCGACTACACGCAAATACGGCGGCACTGGGCTGGGGTTGGCAATTTCCAGTCAGATGGTTGCCGCTATGGGTGGAGAGCTCAGTGTTCGCAGCGTCCTTGGGCAAGGCAGTGTGTTTAGCTTCGGCATCCCCTATGGAGTTGGCAGCACACCGCCGCCCATCCAGTCCACGGCAGTACTGCAGGGAGTCCCCGTTTTAATCGTGGATGACAACGCCACCAATCTACGCTTGCTATCCCAGTTACTCTTGAAATGGGGTATGGTTCCAACGTCTTGCGAAAGCGCCGTGCAAGCGCTCGCAATAGCAAAGTCAGCGCGACAAGATGGACAGCCTTTTGGTCTGGTCATCCTGGACGCGATGATGCCCGAAATGGATGGCTTTGAACTCGCTGACAAGTTCCAGCAGACGCCTGAACTTTCAGGCGCGATCATGATGATGTTGACATCAGGTGGGATGCGCGGTGACGCGCAGCGGTGCCGTGAACTGGGCATTTTGGCCTACCTGACAAAGCCCATTGACTCGGTTGAACTGCGCAATGCTGTAACGATTGCTTTGGGCGCGCAACCCGACTGCGTACTGATCACCAAACACAACCTTCATGTGCCAACGCTTGATAGGGCGCTCAACATCCTGCTGGTTGAGGACAATGTCGTGAATCAAAAACTCGCCATAACCTTGCTATCCAAATGGGGGCATCGGGTGGAGACTGCACAAAACGGGATCGAGGCTCTGAGCAGCACGCAGCGCACCCGGTTTGATGTGGTTTTGATGGACTTGCAGATGCCGGAGATGGGTGGATATGAGGCTACGCGTCTGATTCGCGAACGGGAGCAGCCGCTTGGGCTGCACACGCCGATTGTCGCCATGACTGCCAATGCCTTGCGGGAAGACCACCAACGCTGCCTGGATGCTGGAATGGATGACTATATCTCCAAGCCACTCAATATTGCGCGGTTGCGTGCGGTGCTGGATACCATTTCGCCATTGGGTTCCGTTGATGTGGCCCTTTCATCGAGTCATTCCAACAGCTTCGATTACGCACAGGCGTTGCGGGAAGCTGATTCTTGGGTCATCGAGACTATTGGCCAAGATTTCCTGGACGACTGCCCGCGCCAGATGAAGCTGATCGAAGACGCCATCATGACCAGTGAACCCACTGCATTGCGGCGGTCTTCCCATACCTTGCGCGGATTGGTTGGCAATTTCAATGCAAGCCGCATCGAGGAGTTGACCCGACAGTTCGAACTACAAGACCAGGAATTCAACCAATCGGTCGCAACTTCAACCTTTTCGCTGCTTCAGGTGGAAATTCAGTCTCTCCAGGATGCCCTGGTACGGTATCTCGCCGAAGTGGGTGCCACCAGAAATTAAGGCCGTCCGAGAAAGAACCAGTCTCAAACGGGCAACGGAAATAGTTGCACCATTACCAGGAGCGCGCCAGCTGCGAAAACCCCTCGGGTGCCTGGCGCTCGTCCTCAAAAGCAACCAGCTCCCAGGCATCCTGGTGCGCCAGCAACTCACGCAAGAGCTTGTTGTTCAACGCGTGCCCTGACCGAAAGGCACTGTAACTTGCCAGCAGGGGTTTTCCCACGCAGTACAAATCACCAATGGCATCCAGCAGCTTGTGTTTAACAAACTCATCGTCGTAGCGCAATCCCTCGGAGTTGAGGACCTTGTAGTCATCCATAACGATGGCATTGTCCAGACCGCCGCCGAGCGCCAGCCCATTGGTGCGCATCATTTCCACATCTTTGGTGAAGCCAAAGGTACGAGCACGCGCAATGTCGCGTGAATAGGAGTCGGTTCCCATGTTGAACTCCACCCGCTGCCCGGTGGAGTCAACAGCCGGATGGTCGAATACGATCTCGAAACTCAGTTTGTATCCGTTGTAGGGCTCGAGCCTGGCCCATTTGAGGTTGGGACCCTCGCCCTCACGCACCTCAACCGCTCGCTTGACCCGCATGAAACGCTTGGGCGCATTCTGCAGTTCGACTCCGGCGCTTTGCAAAAGAAAAACAAACGACGCGGCAGAACCGTCCAGTATCGGTATCTCTTCCGCCGTGATGTCGACATACAGATTGTCAATGCCCAGACCGGCACAAGCCGACATCAGGTGCTCAACCGTCTGCACCTTCGCCCCTCCATTGGAAATGGTGGACGCCATGCGTGTGTCGGTCACCGACGGTGCTGACACCGGTATGTCTACCGGAACCGGCAAATCGACCCGGCGAAACACAATTCCGGTGTCCGGCTGCGCGGGCCGCAAGGTGATCTCCACCCGCTGCCCGCTGTGCAGCCCCACACCGACCGCGCGCGTCAGCGATTTAAGCGTTCGTTGTTTAAGCACCCGCTTATTTTACTAATCAGCTTGCTTGCGCAGGAACGCAGGGATTTCATAGTCGTCCATGCCGCCATTGGACAGTGCATCCACCTTGGCTGCGGCAGAGGTACGGTTGGTACGCCACACGCTCGGTGTGGCCATGCCGGCGTAGTCTGGTTGTGCCGTCGTGACCGAACCCGATGCCATGCCGTTTGCACCCGAATTGGCGAGTGTATTGAGCGTTGGAACAAACATCGGCGCGTCGTGGGTTCCTGTGCGTTTGATGACTTCCAGTTCAGGCTTGGCTGTGCGGCGGATACCTTGGCGGCTCAGACCCGTAGCAACAACCGTCACGCGGATGTTCTCACCCAACTCGTCGTCATAGGCCGTACCGTAAATCACATGTGCATCGGGCGATGCGTAAGCACGGATGGTGTTCATGGCCAGTTTGGATTCGCTCAATTTGAGCGAGCCCTTGGCGGCGGTGATCAGCACCAGCACGCCCTTGGCACCAGACAGATCGATGCCTTCCAGCAACGGGCAGGCAACCGCCTGCTCGGCAGCAATGCGCGCACGGTCCGGGCCACTGGCCAGGGCGGTGCCCATCATCGCCTTGCCAGGCTCACCCATCACAGTGCGCACATCTTCAAAGTCGACGTTCACATGGCCGGGCACATTGATGATTTCGGCGATACCACCGACCGCATTCTTCAGCACATCGTTGGCGTGGGCGAAGGCTTCATCTTGCGACACGTCGTCGCCCAGCACATCCAGCAGCTTCTCGTTCAACACCACGATCAACGAGTCAACATTAGCCTCGAGCTCGGTCAGACCCGCGTCGGCATTGCTCATGCGACGACCGCCTTCAAAGTCGAACGGCTTGGTAACAACGCCCACCGTCAAAATTCCCATCTCCTTGGCCACGCGCGCAATCACGGGCGCAGCTCCGGTGCCGGTGCCGCCGCCCATGCCGGCCGTAATGAATAACATGTGTGCGCCTGTGATGGCTGCACGGATATCGGCCTCTGCCAGCAGGGCCGCTTCACGACCCTTGTCGGGCTTGCTTCCAGCGCCCAAGCCACCATCACCCAACTGAATGGTCTTGTGTGCCGTGCTGCGGCTCAGGGCCTGCGAATCGGTATTGGCACAAATGAATTCCACGCCACCCACGGCAGAGCAAATCATGTGCTCCACGGCATTTCCGCCGCCGCCGCCCACGCCAATCACCTTGATCTGTGTGCCCTGGTTAAACGCTTCTTCTTCAATCATTTCAATGGCCATGCTGTTCTCCTTGAGTTTCAATACGATTATTCAATGCTTTTGCGGTGTTTGTGATGGGACCAGCGCGAGACGGCGGATCAATGCATCGCCATCGCCAATGCGGACTGACGATAGCCCCCGCACTTTGCGGTGACTCGACGGCGTTACTTGCTTGGTTATTCATGATCAGAAGTTCCCTATGAACCAGTCTTTGACTGAACCAAAGGCGGTTTTCATGGAGCCGTTTTTCTGCGACACCTTGTAGCCTCGCAACCGTGCCATGCGAGCCTCTTCCAACAGCCCCATCACCGTGGCCGCGCGCGGCTGGGCCACCATATCTGCCAGAGCACTGGAATACTTGGGGATGCCGCGGCGAACGGGCTTGAGAAAGATGTCCTCACCCAACTCGACCATGCCGGGCATGATGCAACTACCGCCGGTGAGCACGATGCCCGACGACAGGACCTCTTCGTAGCCCGACTCGCGCATTACCTGATTCACCAACGAAAAAATCTCTTCAATGCGCGGCTCAATGACTCCGGACAATGCCTGGCGGCTCAGCATGCGTGGGCCGCGGTCACCCAGACCAGGTACTTCAACTTGCGTCTCGGGGTCTACCAGTAGTTGCTTGGCGTGGCCGCTTTCAACCTTGATTTCTTCCGCATCCTTGGTGGGCGTGCGCAAGGCCATCGCAATGTCGCTGGTAATCAAGTCGCCGGCAATCGGGATCACGGCAGTGTGGCGAATGGCACCATTGGTGAAGATGGCAATGTCGGTTGTGCCAGCGCCAATATCCACCAGCGCTACGCCCAGTTCGCGTTCGTCTTCCGTCAGGACAGACAAGCTGCTGGCCAGCGGGTTGAGCATGAGCTGCTCCACTTCCAGGCCGCAGCGGCGCACGCACTTGATAATGTTCTCGGCCGCGCTCTGGGCACCGGTCACGATATGGACCTTTGCTTCCAGGCGGATGCCGCTCATGCCGATCGGCTCTTTCACGTCCTGACCATCAATGATGAACTCCTGTGGCTCCACCAGCAGCAGCTTCTGGTCGCTCGAGATATTGATGGCCTTGGCGGTCTCGACCACGCGGGACACATCGGCCGCCGTCACTTCGCGGTCTTTAACCGCCACCATGCCGCTGGAATTCATACCGCGAATGTGGCTGCCCGTAATGCCGGTGTAGACCCGGGTGATCTTGCAGTCGGCCATCAGCTCGGCTTCGCGCAGGGCTTGCTGGATGCTTTGCACGGTGGCGTCGATGTTGACCACCACACCACGCTTGATGCCATTGCTGGGTGCCACACCCAGGCCGGCCAGCTTGAGCTCGCCGCCGGGCAAGACCTCGGCCACCACCACCATGACCTTGGCGGTTCCGATGTCCAGTCCTACGACCAGGTCTTTGTATTCTTTTGCCATAAGGAGTCCTGCTGATTTCGTCTTTTGCTATTTCTTCGGCGCTGCCGCCACATTCGTGCTAACCCCGCGCAAGCGCACGGCGTAACCGTTTTCGTGCCGCAAATCCGCCGACTCCAGGGCACTGGCTCGACGCGAGTACCGTGTCGTCACCTGGGTGAGGGTTTTCAGGAACCGGCGCACACGCGCTGTTACTTCCACCACGCCGCCACGGCCCAACTCAATCGTTGCGCCCGTGTCCAGGCTCGCACGCCAGCTACCACCGCGAGACAGCTCGAGTTCTTCAACCGGCAATTCCATCTGCGCAAACAACGGTGTCAACACGCGGTACATGGCCAACACTTCAGCGCCCTGGCCGTCCGGGCCGTTCAGACGTGGCAATGCGTCCTGCTCCACCTCGCCCACATTGGCCTCAAACACTTCGCCGTAGTTGTTGATCAGTCGTAGCTCGGGGTCATTCCCCCAATAAGCTACTGCCTGGTGCTCCTGCAGGACCACGTTGAGACGGTTGGGAAATTCGCGGCGCACCACCGCACGGCGCACCCAGGGCACTGACTCGAAAGCCGCCCGCACTTGCGTCAGGTCGACGCTAAAGAACGTACCCGACACGCGTGGTGCTACATTGGCACGCAGGTTCAATTCATTGTTGTGGCTGACATCGCCCGACACCGCAATTCCCTTGATGTCAAACGCCGGCAAACGCACCACCCAGCGGGTCGTGGCAATGGCGCCAGCGACGACGAACGCCACGAACAGGACCAGTGCGGTCATGTTCATCAGCTTGACGTCTACAGGCGTTACCACGGATGAGTTCATGCAAGCGCTCCCGTGGCAAGGCAGGCATCTTGCAGCAACTGTACGCAAAGGTCCTCGTAACTGATACCCGCAGCCTTGGCCGACATGGGCACGAGAGAATGACTTGTCATGCCTGGTGAGGTGTTGATCTCCAGCAAGTACGGCTTGCGCGTCTTCCCGTCGATCATGACGTCAACACGCCCCCATCCTCTGCAACCCAACACCTGGTAGGCCTTGAGCACCAGCGCCTGTATGGCCTCTTCCTCACCAGCAGGCAAACCGGCTGGAACCAGATATTGCGTGGTGTCGGTAAAGTACTTATTTTGGTAGTCGTATTTGCCCTCAGGGGCCACGATGCGAATGACGGGCAGGGCTCGCGCCTCGTCCCCGCTGCCAAGCACCGGGCATGTCACCTCGTCGCCTTCGATGCACTCCTCGCACAGGACGTCGTCCTTCATCTGCTTGGCAGCGTCGACAGCAGCGGTCATGCCCGAATAGCCCGTCACCTTGGTCACACCCAGAGATGAACCTTCGCAGACTGGCTTGACAATGAGTGGCAGACCCAGTGTGTCGGGCACCTCAATAACCTGTCGTCGATCAAACGCACCACGGCGCAACAACTTGTAGCGCGGCGTGGGTATGCCCTCGGACAGCCAGATGCGTTTGGTCATAACCTTGTCCATGGAAATGCTCGACGCCATAACACCTGAGCCGGTGTATGGAATGCCCAATAGCTCGAGGGCGCCTTGCACTGTGCCGTCTTCTCCCAAACGCCCATGCAATGCTATGAAACAGCGGTCAAAGCCCTCGCGCTTGAGGTCACCCAGGTCACGCTGTGCGGGATCGAATGCATGCGCGTCCACTCCTTTGGAGCGCAACGCATTCAATACACCAGTGCCCGACATCAGCGACACCTCGCGCTCGGCAGAGGCCCCTCCCATCAAGACTGCTACTTTGCCAAATTGACTCATAGCCCTCGTCCCTTCTGCGTAGTGCGCTCACTATTTTGTAGCGCATCAACAAGCTTGGCCGGGACCATGCCAATCGACCCAGCGCCCATGCACAGCACCACGTCACCTGGTTGAGCGTTGCTCAGAATGGCTTGCGGCAGCGCACCGATGTCATCAACAAAGACCGGTTCCACCGTGCCCGCAATGCGCAGGGCGCGGGCCAAGGACCGCCCGTCAGCGGCCACTATCGGCGGCTCACCTGCGGCGTAAACCTCGGCGAGCAATACAGAGTCGGCCAGACCCATGACCTTCACGAAATCCTCGAAGCAGTCGCGGGTGCGGGTGTAGCGATGCGGCTGAAACGCCAGCACCAACCGACGCCCCGGATACGCGCCACGCGCTGCCGCCAACGTGGCCTGCATCTCGACGGGGTGATGGCCGTAATCGTCCACGACCGTCATCACGCCGCCTTGGGGTAGCGGAAGATCACCATAGTGCTGAAAGCGCCTGCCCACACCCTTGAACTCGCCCAGCGCCCGCACGACTGCGGCATCATCCACACCCAGTTCGAGTGCCACCGCAATGGCCGACAGCGCATTGAGCACGTTGTGCAGACCTGGCAGGTTTAACACCACATCCATGTCAGCCAACCCCACCCCGTTGGTCCGTTGCACTGTGAAGTGCATCTGGCCACCCACGGCGCGCACATGGATGGCCCGGACCTGCGCCTGTTCGTTGAAACCGTATCGAACGACCCTGCAAGCGACCTGGTCCAAGATGTCGCACACCGCCGCGTCATCGGTGCACAAAATGGCCACACCGTAAAACGGCATGCGGTGCAGGAAGTCGATAAATGCCTTCTTCAGTCGTCCGAAGTCCTGCCCATACGTCTCCATGTGGTCAGCGTCGATATTGGTCACCACAGCCATTACGGGCAACAGGTTCAGGAACGATGCATCGGACTCGTCCGCCTCGACCACGATGTAATCACCTTGGCCCAAACGGGCGTTTGCCCCTGCACTGTTGAGCCGCCCGCCAATCACAAAGGTCGGGTCCAGCCCGGCCTCGGCCAGTACGCTGGCCACCAGACTGGTGGTGGTCGTCTTACCGTGCGTACCGGCAATGGCAATGCCCTGCTTGAGGCGCATCAGTTCGGCCAGCATGAGGGCCCGTGGCACGATGGGAATGCCCAACTCCCGCGCTTTCACCACTTCGGGGTTATCACTCTGCACGGCAGTCGAGGTGACCACCGCATCGGCTCCCATAACATTGTCAGACGAGTGGCCCACACCGGTGCGTATACCCAGCGTAGCCAGGCGCCTGAGCGTGGCGCTGTCAGACAAGTCGGACCCGGAGACGGTGTACCCCAGGTTGCATAGCACCTCGGCAATACCCGACATACCAGAGCCGCCCACGCCGACGAAATGAATGTGTTTGATCGCGTGCTTCATGCGCAAAGCTCCTCACACGCAGCCACTACTGCATCCGTAGCCTGTAGCTTTTGCAAGCTTTTGGCCTCTAGACCCCGTAAGACAAGCGCAGAGCGCTCTGTTATTTGTAGCAAATTTGCCAGCGATGCGGGTGTCAGCTCGCTTTGAGGAATGAGCCAGCCAGCGCCCTGATCGACCAGAAAGCGGGCATTGTGGGTTTGGTGGTCATCCACCGCCGACGGGAATGGGACAAACAATGCAGCAGCCCCCACGGCCGCAATTTCCGTCACCGTACTGGCACCGGCGCGGCAGATGACCCAGTCTGCATCGGCAAAGGCTTGGGCAGTGTTATCAATGAAAGGCGTCAGCGCGGCCTGTACCCCTGCTGACGCGTAGTTGCTGCGAAGTTCTTCGATTTGCTTCTCGCCACTCTGGTGCGTGACAACCGGGCGTTGCGCCTCAGGGATCAGTGCGAGTGCCTTGGGAACCACGGCATTGAGCGCCTTGGCACCCAGACTCCCACCCACGACCAGCACCCGCAATGGGCCGGATCGGTTGGCAAAACGCTCCTGGGGTCCGGGCTGCACTAAGAACTCAGCGCGCAAAGGGTTGCCCACCCACTGCCCTTTGGCAAGTACGTTGGGAAATGCGGTAAACACCCTGCGTGCAACGACCGCCAACACCCTATTGGCCATGCCTGCCACGGAATTCTGCTCGTGCAGTACCAGTGGTCTGCCACTCAACACCCCCATCAGACCGCCGGGCAACGTGATGTAACCACCCAAGCCCAGCAGCACATCGGGCTTGACCCGACGTATCACCTGCAAACTCTGCCCAAATGCACGCAACAGACGCAAAGGCAGCGCAATCAGCGTGCGCAATCCCTTGCCACGCACACCAGAGAAGTCGATTGCTTCAAAAGTGAAGCCTTTGGGTGGCACCAGGCGGCTCTCCATGCTGTTGGGCGCACCCAGCCAGTGCACACGCCAACCGCGCTCGCGCAACGCCATTGCCACGGCGAGACCGGGGAATATATGTCCGCCCGTGCCGCCAGCCATAACGAGTGCACATTTTTGCGTCTGACTCATACACGGCCTCCGTGCATGAGTTGTCGATTCTCGTAGTCAATTCGAAGAACAACTGCGATGGCAACCATATTGATCAGGATGGCCGAGCCGCCATAACTCATGAGTGGAAGCGTCAACCCCTTGGTCGGCAAGGCACCCAAGTTCACGCCCATGTTGATAAAGGACTGAAACCCCATCCAGATGCCTACGCCCTGCGCGGTGAGCCCGGCAAACACCCGGTCCAGCGCAATGGCCTGACGGCCAATGTGCATGATGCGCCGGGTCAGCCACAGGAACATGCCAATCACCACCAACACGCCCACCAGGCCAAACTCTTCTCCAATGACAGCCAACAGAAAGTCGGTGTGCGCTTCGGGCAGCCAATGCAACTTCTCGACACTGCCACCCAGACCGACACCAAAGATCTCGCCCCGCCCAATGGCGATCAAAGAGTGGGACAGCTGGTAGCCCTTGCCCAGCGCATATTTTTCGGTCCAGGGGTCCAAGTAGGCAAAGATGCGCTCGCGCCGCCATTCGCTCAGTGCAATCATTAGCCCAAACGCCACCACCAGAATGGTCGCGATCAGAAAAAACATGCGGGCATTGACACCACCCAGGAACAGAATGCCCATAGCGATGACGGCAATCACCATGAAGCCACCCATGTCCGGCTCTGCCAACAGCAACAGTCCGATCACCGCCACGGCAACCGCCATGGGCATCACCGCACGGAAAAACCGCTCTTTCACGTCCATCTTGCGCACCATGTAGTCTGCTGCATAGAGCAGCACAGCGAACTTGGCCAGTTCGGACGGCTGAAAGCTGAACGGGCCCAACGAGATCCATCGGCGTGCGCCATAGACTACTTTACCCACACCAGGAATGAGCACAGCGATCAGCAACACCAAAGACGCCACAAACAGCCAGGGTGCCGACTTTTCCCAAGTGGCTACCGGAATCTGAAATGCGATCAGTGCGCCAACAAAGGCGGTTAGCACCCACATCGCATGACGAACCAGAAAATAAGTGTGTGTGTACTTGGCAAACTTGGGGTTGTCCGGCATGGCAATGGACGCCGAATACACCATGACCATGCCCCATAACAACAGTGCGACAACTACCCACACCAAGGGCTGATCAAACCCACGGGTTTGCGGCACATTCGTCGTTGCCGCAAAGGAGCCACGCCCCCCCAGGCGAACCGGCAGCACCGCACCCGCCGCAGCGTCGCCATCGCGACGCTGTGAGAACCAGCCCGAAAGGGTTTGGCCCAATGCGCTCATACGCCGGCCTCCATATCCACGCCGCTAGCAATAGCCAGTTCCTTCACTGCAGCGCAAAACGCCTGTGCCCGGTGCTCGTAGTTGTCAAACATGTCAAAACTGGCGCAGGCCGGGGACATCAGCACCGCATCGCCCGCATGGGCACGCTGGTTTGCCTGTGCAACCGCGGTCTCCATGGAGTCGGCATCCACGAGCACAACGCCAGATTCGGCAAGGGCTTCGCGGATCAACGGCGCGTCACGCCCAATGAGAATGACCGCACGCGCATATCGGGCAATGGGTGCTGCCAGCGGCGAGAAATCCTGTCCCTTGCCCTCGCCCCCCAGAATGGCGACCACTCGACGGTCCACACCCAGCCCCTGCAAGGCGGCCACAGTTGCACCCACATTGGTGCCCTTGCTGTCATCAAAAAACTCCACTCCATTGAGAATGCCAATGGGCTCTACTCTGTGCGGCTCACCCCGGTACTCGCGCAAGCCAAACAGGATGGGCGCCAGCGAGCAACCCGTCGCGGCGCACAGCGCCAGTGCGGCTAATGCATTACTAGCGTTATGCCGACCCCGTATTCGCAGGGCATCGGCAGGCATGAGACGCTGAATGTGCAGTTCTTCCTGGGCATCCTTGCGCTTTCTTCGCGTCTCGTCTGCCTCCAGGGCCCGCACCAGCCACACCATGCCGTTGACCTCTTCGATACCAAAATCGCCGGGGCGCTGCGGCATGTCAGTGCCAAACGTGACGTGGGCTCGCACCACGGGGCGTTGCAGTTTGACACGCGACGGGGGTGGCAACATGGCCATGACCTGCGCGTCGTCACGGTTGACCACCATCAGGCCCTGTTGTCCAAAGATGTGGGACTTGGCAGCCGCGTAGGCTTGCATACTGCCATGCCAATCCAGATGGTCTTGCGTGACATTGAGCACAACTGCTGCAGTGGGCTCGAAGCCCGCAAACCCGTCGAGCTGAAAACTGGACAACTCCAGAACCCAGACTTCAGGTAGTGTGTTGGTTTTCAAATGGAGGGAAAGTGTGCCCAATAAAGTGGGGCCGATATTGCCCGCCACCGCCACTGTCTTGCCCGCGTGAGCCAACAGTTCACCCGTCAAGGACGTCACTGTGGTCTTGCCATTGGTACCAGTGATGGCAAGAACCGCTGGTGCATATCCCCGTGCACTGCGCAGCACCTGTAGCCCCATGGCAAACAGGCTCAGTTCACCACCGACAAATGTGCCGGCGGCATGCGCCGCATCCACCACGCGCACGATGGCGTCTGGACTGAGTCCGGGCGAACGGTATACCGCGTGCAGGCTTTGCCCCTCCACCAGATCTGCCTGGAATTCACCAGACACAAAGCGGACCTGCGGCAGCTCCTGCTGTAGAGTAGCCAATTGTGGGGGGGCTGCGCGAGTGTCAGCAACCGTAACGCTGGCGGCGCCCGTTTGCACACACCAGCGTGCCATCGCAAGGCCTGATGCACCCAGGCCCAGAATCAGAATGTTCTGTCCTAGCAGGGGCTGAACCGGGCCGTCGTTCATAGGCTCCGCTGTTGCAGTTGGTGGCGATTCATCCACCAACACAGGCGGTATCGACTCCAGCGCCACGGCCGATTCGGAGTTGTCGACCTGTGTGTCGGCAAAGATCCGCGCTACAAAGGCTGCCGCATCGCGGGCAGCGGTCAGTGTCGTGGGCACGCGCACGTCCGACGCATCACCCGCTGGGAGCGCTGCAGGGCTATCGCCCGGGAGGTGCGGCTGTATTGGGTTCATCGGAGCTTCAGCGTGGACAGGCCCACAAGGCACAGCAGCATGGTGATGATCCAAAAACGTACTACGACTTGCGTTTCCTTCCAGCCTTCTTTTTCGAAATGATGGTGCAACGGCGCCATCTTGAACAGGCGACGACCTTGCCCATATTTCTTCTTCGTGAACTTGAAATATGTCACCTGCAGCATGACCGACAGGGCCTCGACCACAAAGATGCCACCCATGATGGCCAACACAATTTCCTGCCTAACGATGACGGCGATGGTGCCCAGGGCTGCACCAAGCGCCAACGCACCGACATCGCCCATGAATACCTGTGCAGGGTGGGTGTTGAACCAAAGAAAGGCCAGGCCGGAACCCGCCATGGCCCCACAAAATACCATCAGTTCACCTGAGCCCGGAATGTGCGGAAAGAACAAGTATTTGGAGTAGACGGCGCTGCCAGTAACGTAGGCAAAAACGCCCAGAGATGCACCCACCAACACCACCGGCATAATGGCCAGACCATCGAGACCGTCGGTCAGGTTGACTGCGTTGCTGGAGCCCACAATGACCAGATAGGTCAGTACAACAAAGCCAAAAAAACCCAGGGGGTAGCTCACCTCCTTGATGAATGGCAACAGCAAGCCAGCTTTGGGTGGCAAATTGACGTCAAAGCCGGAACGCACCCAGTTGAAGAACAATTCCAGCACCCGCAGGTTCGAGCTCTCGGAAATACTGAACACCAGGTAGAGAGCTGCGAGCAGACCGATCACCGATTGCCAGAAGTACTTCTCACGCGAACGCATGCCTTCCGGGTCTTTATTCACTACCTTTCGCCAGTCATCCACCCAGCCAATCCCACCAAACCCAAGCGTCACCAACAGCACGATCCAGACAAACCGGTTGCTCAGATCGACCCACAAAAGAGTTGAGATCGCAATCGACAGAAGAATCAGTACACCTCCCATCGTGGGCGTGCCGCTTTTGTGCAGATGGGTCTCCATGCCATAACCGCGCACGGGTTGACCAATCTTCAGCTCCCGCAAGCGGCCAATGACGTAGGGACCTGCGGCCAGTCCGATGAGTAACGCGGTAAGCGCTGCCATCACAGCCCGAAAAGTCAGGTACTGAAACACCCGGAAATAGCCAAACTCTGGCGACAATGTTTGAAGCCATTGGGCCAAACTCAATAGCATGAATGCACTCCAGATAGGGACTCAGCTCGCATGGCGGCGCTCCTGCTGTAGGGGAGCACTGGCAACCATGCCCAGCATGGCATCAACCACGCGCTCCATCCGCATAAACCGAGAACCCTTGACCAGCACGCTGCGCAGGTGGGGCAGGTCGTTCAGCATCACATCGATCAGTTGCTCTGCAGACTCAAAATGCTGGGCGCCCTCAAAGGCGTTGGCTGCAACCTGCGCCAACTCGCCCAGGGTCAGCACCTGTTCGATGCCTTTGGCCTTGGCGTACCGGCCCGCCTCAGCGTGAAACATAGGGCCTTGGTGGCCCACCTCGCCCATGTCCCCCAGAACCAGTAGACGTGGGCCTGGCAAATCGGCCAGTACATCAATAGCGGCGCGCACGGAATCCGGGTTGGCGTTGTAGGTGTCATCGACCAGCGTCACCTCGTGCCCTTGCACTGCGAGAAGCAAGGCCTTCGAACGGCCTTTGACCGGCGCAAACGATTGCAATCCATTCACCACAGCAGACGCCGGCACACCAGCAGCCAGCGCAGCGGCCGCCGCGGCCAGGGAGTTCTTGACGTTGTGGCGTCCGGCAATATCCAAGCGGTAATGCAAGTCTTGATCCATTCCACGCGCGTGGACCTGCCAGGCGCCAGCAACCCATTGCGCCTGCACACAAACCAGTGCGTCGTGGCCAGCCTCGCCGTCCAGCGCAAACCGCACGGTGCGCCGTGACCCGGCCAACACTTCCCACACGGTGGTATGTTCGTCGTCCCGCGGAATCACCACAACACCCTGTGACCCAAGGGGTGTTATGACGGACCCATTCTCCAAAGCGACGGCACGCACCGTATGCATGAATTCCAGATGTTCCCGTTGCGCGTTGTTGATAAGGGCCACCGTGGGCTGGGCCATCGCGGCCAGTACCGCTATTTCGCCAGGATGGTTCATGCCCAACTCGACCACGGCAATCTGGTGCTGCGCACGCAGGCGCAACAAGGTCATTGGGAGGCCAATGTCGTTATTGAGGTTGCCACGCGTGGCCAGCGAAGCACCATCTGGACTGGAGCTTGCAAGGATGGAGGCCAGCATCTGCGTGACCGTGGTTTTGCCGTTGCTACCGGTGACCGCGATCAGTGGCAAACTGAATTGCGCGCGCCATGCACGGGCCAGTGCTCCCAGGGCGAGGCGGGTGTCGGCCACAACGATGCACGCCATGCCTCTCACCCCACTGCGATCCGCACCCACATGGCAAATAGCGGCGGCCGCACCCCGCTGCTGAGCCTCCAACAGGAAGTCGTTGGCGTCATAGCGCTCGCCCTTGAGTGCGACAAACAGGTCGCCGGCCTCGATCGTGCGGGTGTCTGTGTGCACACGATTGACGATTGTTGAACTGTCGCCCTCAAACTGTGCGCCGGGCAACCACTGGACCACCTGGGCAATCGACATCATGCGAGTCATGCGACACCCCCCATCACCCGCTCGTCACGTTGCTGAAGAGCGCTCTGCGCATGGTCCCGATCCAGAAAAGCATGCTTAGTGCCCGCGACCTCCTGGGTTGCCTCATGACCCTTGCCTGCGAGCAACACCACGTCATGGGGCCCGGCGCGGCCAATGGCATCCGCAATCGCCAGCGCACGGTCGGTCTGCACTGTCACCGCTTTGCTTTGCACCAGCCCCAACAAGATTTGTGCAATGATGGCTTCGGGTTTCTCACTACGCGGGTTGTCACTGGTGACCACCACCTGATCAGACTTTTGCGAGGCAATGGCACCCATCAGTGGGCGTTTGGATGGATCGCGGTCTCCCCCACAGCCAAACACACACCACAGGCGCCCGCCACGTTGCGTTGACAAAGGGCGCAGTGCAGCCAGGGCCTGACCCAGGGCGTCTGGCGTATGGGCGTAATCAACAACGACCATGGGTTCGCCGGGCTCACCCAAGCACTCCATTCGGCCGGGAACCGGGTGCAATGCGCTGCAGGCCTGCACGGCCGCTTGCAGCGGCACACCCAGACCACGCATGGCAGCAATCACACCGAGCAGATTGGATACGTTGTAAGTACCGATCATGCAAGTCTGAAGGATGTGCGCCTCGTCACCTTCAACGACTTCAAAACGCAGTCCAGTGGATCCGTAGCCAATGGCGCGGGCCTGGAGGCGGGCCGACTGCTTGCAGGAAACGGTCCAGACGTCGAGTTGGTCCGCTGGAAGTGCTTGCGCCAGTTGTGCGCCCTGCACATCATCCACATTGATAACCGCACACTCCAGCCCGGGCCATGAAAACAATTTGCGCTTCGAATCCCAATACGCCGCCATGCTGCCGTGGTAGTCCAGATGGTCCTGGGTGAAATTGGTGAACACGGCCACGCGAATCCGGGTGCCTCCGAGCCGGTGCTCTTCGATTCCGATCGATGAGGCCTCTATCGCGCAAGCCGCAAGACCTTCGGTCACGAACTGGCGCAAGGTCCGCTGCAACAAGACCGGATCAGGCGTGGTCATGCCGGTAGAGACAATATTGGCAATTGCTTGCTCACCCGACACAGACGCACCGTTTGGCGGGCGCCCAACGCCCAAGGTCCCCACCATGCCACATGGCAAAGCCTGCGCACCCGGCAAGACTGACAGTGCTTGAGCCAGCCACCAGACGGTTGAAGTTTTGCCATTGGTCCCAGTGACGGCGACAACCGACAAATCAGCTGACGGAATACCAAAAAACTCGGATGCAATCAGCCCCGTGCTGACCTTGAGGCCATGGAAGCTCGCCGTCGTATCTCCTTCCAGTGCACAGGGTGACGCCCCATCCTGCTCGACAAGACACGCAGCAGCACCACGTTGCATCGCATCGGGAACGTACTGGCGGGCATCCACCACCGTGCCAGGCCAGGCGATGAAACCATCCCCTGGGCGTAGCGAACGACTGTCCGAACACAATGTACCCGTGACGCGCTGGCGCAACCAGTGCGCAGCTTGTGTGGGCGTTTGAAAGCTCAGCATCAGAAGCTCTCTTCCACGGCCTGCGCAACAATCTGCGGTCGCACTGCCATATCAGGCTGCACGCCCAGCATGCGCAGAGTTTGCTGTACGGTTTCACTAAAAACCGGTGCAGCCACATCACCCCCAAAATACTTGCCGTTGCTCGGTTCGTCAATCATGACCGCCACCACAATGCGCGGATTGTCGATGGGGGCAATTCCAACAAAAAAGCCTCGGTATTTTTTATCGGCGTAGCCCTTTCCCTCCTGCTTGTGAGCAGTTCCAGTCTTACCACCCACCGAGTAGCCCATGGTTTGCGCCTTGGGCGCCGTGCCTCCGGGGCCTGTCACCATATGCAGCATATTGAGCACTTGGTGCGCATGAGTTGCGTCCATCACGCGGACCCCTGGCGCAGGCTGTGTGGACTTCAACAACGTAACCGGAGCCAGCTCGCCCTCACGGGCAAACACGCTGTAAGCCCGAGCCAACTGAAACAGACTGCTGGACAACCCATATCCATAACTCATGGTCGCTTGCTCAATCGGGCGCCAGGTTTTGAAAGCCCGCAGCCGACCGCTGACCACGCCCGGGAACGGCACCTGGGGTTTCTGACCAAAGCCAACCTGGCTGAACATCTCCCACATTTCGTGGGGCTGCATTTGCATAGCCATCTTGACCGTGCCAACATTACTGGATTTTTGAATAACCTCATTGACAGTCAACGCACCGTGCGGATGGGCATCACTGATGGTTGCACCGCCCACTGTGATCCGTCCGGGCGCCGTCTGAATCACTGTTTCGGGCTTGACCAAACCCTTTTCCAAGGCCAGGGCAATCACAAACGGCTTCATCGTAGAACCGGGCTCAAACGTGTCTGTCAACGCACGGTTTCTGAGTTGCGCACCTGTCAGATTGGCGCGTTTGGCGGGTGAATAGCTGGGATAATTGGCCAGTGCCAGAACCTCGCCAGTGACAACATCGAGCACCACCACACTGCCGGCCTTGGCCTTGTTTTCCAGAACTGCGTCGCGCAGCTTCTGGAAGGCGAAAAACTGTACTTTGCTGTCAATACTGAGTTGCAGATCCCGACCATCGAGCGGGGGAATCTGGTCGCCCACGTCTTCCACTGCACGCCCCATGCGGTCCTTGATCACCCGTCGCGAACCGTTGCGACCGGAGAGCTCTTTATTGAAGGTCAGCTCGACTCCCTCCTGCCCCTTGTCCTCCACATTGGTGAATCCGACAACATGGACGGCAGACTCCCCTTCCGGGTATTCACGCTTGTATTCCTTACGCTGGTAAATACCTTTGATGTTTAGGGCGCTGATCTGGCGCGCTACCGCTTCGTCCACCTGACGTTTGACCCAGACAAATGTCTTGTCCTCGTCCGCAAACTTTTTTGCCAAATCTGCGACCGACATTTCCAGTAACTTGGCCAGACGCTGCAGCTGCTCTTTGTCGACCTCGACGTCTTCGGGAATGGCCCAAATGCTGGGTGCCGGCACGCTGGATGCCAAGATCAACCCATTGCGATCCAGAATACGCCCACGATTGGCGGGCAGGTCCAAGGTGCGCGCGAATCGCACTTCACCCTGGTGCAGAAAAAAATCATTGGCGACCACCTGGATATAGGCCGCACGTGCAGCCAACCCGAAGAAGGCCAGTGCCACAGCACCAACCACCAGCTTGCTGCGCCACACCGGTGTACGACTGGCCAGCAGCGGGCTGGAGGTGTACTGAATACTGCGGCTCATCGGCTCACCTTTTTGGCAGCTGAGACGGCGTGCGCGGCAATCGGCTCGTCCGCGCCGGGGACAGGAGCCGAATAGCTGACATAGGTCGTAACGCCGGGCGAGGCCAAGCGCATCTGCAGCTTTTCACGCGCCAAACGCTCCACCCGCGCGGGGGTGGCCTGCGCGCGCTTTTCAACCTGCAAACGTTCTAGTTCAATCTCCAGTCGCGTGGCTTCACTATGGGACTTGTCCAATTCCGAAAATAGGCGGCGGGAGTCATATTGCACTCCCACCAAATACATGGCGCTCACCAGCACCGCCAGCAACAGGACCAGATTGAGCCTGATCATGTGGCGGTCCTCTGCGCCACACGCATGATGGCGCTGCGGGAACGCGCATTGCCACTGACCTCGGTCGCACTCGGCTTGATGCGGTCCAGTGCCTTGAGTTTCATAACCTTGGGTGCCGCAAAGGGTGCCCGACGATCATATTCATCGCGGGAATGTTTTGCGATGAACTGCTTGACGATACGGTCTTCCAGCGAATGAAAACTGATCACCGCCAAGCGACCTCCCGGCTCCAGCACATGCAAGCAGGCTTCTAGCGCCTGTTGCAGCTCTTCAAGCTCGGCATTGATGAAAATCCGAAAAGCCTGAAATGTGCGCGTTGCAGGGTTCTGGCCCGGCT
>JBAWYQ010000052.1:0-20716 GCA_037143475.1 Burkholderiales bacterium
TTAATCCGTAGGTCCCTGGTTCGAGCCCAGGTCGAGGAGCCATGACAAGCCTTATGGCTACTGGAAAGCCTGCTACTTAATTGCTAGCAGGCTTTTTTATTTGGTGCACTATGTAACGGCGGATGTAAGACGATTTACTGAATCTTGCAGTAATTCCGAAACGTGGGTAAAGCCAAGAAGAGTAAGCCAGCGGTACGCTGGCTTACAGGCCGTTTCGGCCTGTAGCCCACGCAGAATGTGCGCAAGCAGCTATGCATTTGATAGCAGTTACAAAAGCCAGTCTAGTTTATGACCCCTGGCGCTGGACTGAGGGAGCCCCTTGGGGGCGGACGGGCAGACCAGCGCAGGGCCAATGCCGCGCAGCGGCGAGGCCACAGGGTGGGCGGGGCACACACACAACATGACTGGCCGCAGGCCACTGACCAAAAACACTGCGCGAAGCGCCTGACCAATGCCACAGAGCCACGACACCCACAAGCGAGCCAGCTGGCGGCGCGTAGGGCGCTGCACAGCGCCCGGCGAGCGCAGTCAGCTGTGCGACCGTACCCAGCGAAGGCCACTTAACGTAATGCCTGTTTTGTAAACCCGAGAGGGCGCGAAGCGGTGGGCGACACCAAGCGGAGCTTTAGCGCAGCGACTGGCGAACACTTCACAAAATGGGGCATTACGTTAAAGCGAAGCGGGTGACCGCAGCGGGCGTGTGCCACAACTGCCACGCGCACCACGCGACAGCCTGGTGCTGCTTGGGCATGGCGGTACTCCGCCGTGCCCACTGACTGAGACTACAGAGCATCGAACAAAGTAAAGCGGCGATGTGCCGTGGCCACCAAGCGCTGCGACTGGCGGCGACACATGGCCGCGCTTTCACTTAACCGCCTACAGGCCGCGCAAGCTGGCCGCTGGTGGCGATGCGCCAGCGAGCCGCGACATTGTGCTGCCTGGCGATAGCGGTACCCCCCGCTGTCGCCACTGACTGAAACTACAGACTGCCAGAAGAGGTCAGCAATGGTGTTGGTTGCCCTGCCATGGGCGCAGAGCGCCTATCAGTGGGCAGGGTGACCGGCACGATTGCGCTGTTAGATGTCACCGCTTCAGCGCCCTGCGAATACGTGCAATCGTGTCCTCCATCGGCGCTCGGGTGGACACCTCCAACCCCAAACGCCGGGCAATATCGTTGACCCGCGCCGCGTTCAGTGGCAATCCGCCTGCATCTATCGCCTTGATCAGTGCCCAGGCTTGATCCTCCGGCGCGGACGATGTGCGTGCTGGCAGCAGCCAGGCGATCAATTTGCTCCATAGCGCAATCATTTAAGACTGCGCCTTGCGGTGTGTTGCCTTGGTCAGCTGGCGCAGTAAGCCATCGCAGGCATCTTCGACCAAGTCCAATACATGCTCGAATCCGGCAGTGCCTCCGTAATACGGGTCTGGCACCACAGGGCTATCCATCCTCAAACAGATCTCTGTCAGCCTGCGCACCTTGCCATGGTGTTGGGGTGGGCAAATGTCTTCGACCAACGCCAGGTTGTCCCAGTCCATGACCAGAATCAGGTCGTGTCGATCAAAGTCAGCACCGGCAATCTGTCGTGCCCGCAAGTTGGACAGGTCATAACCCCGTTTTGTAGCATGCTCCTGCGAACGCTCATCAGGCGGGCTGTTGGGGTGGTAGTTGTGGGTGCCAGCTGAATCCACAGCTATCGTGTGCTCCAGACCCTGTTGCTGTTGCGCCACCTTGTGTTGAAACACCCCGTGGGCAGTCGGGCTGCGGCAGATATTGCCCATGCAGACAAACAGGATCAAGCAGGGCTTGATCAAAACAGAACTCCTTCAATGGGTGTCGGTGCGTTCGCCGTGAGCAAATCGGCGGGATAGGGTTGCATGAAGTCCATGCTGCGGCCACTGGGGGCTTCCAGCCAAGCCGGATATTGGTCTGGCTCCAGAATCACCACCATGCGCTTCTCATCGACCGGCTTGTGAAACTGCCGCAAAAGGTCGTGCGCGTCGGCGTTGATAGTCAGCAGGGTGTAGCTGTAAACATCCCCCTTGGGTGACGTCCAGCAAGACCACAGCCCGGCAATCCCCAGTGGCTCGCCGTCCTTACGCGCAATGCGGGTGGCAATCGCTTTGCCGCTGCGCCGTCCGGCTCAAAGATAGCGTCCGCTGGAACTATGCAATGCTGGCGACGCTTCCAGGCATCACGGAAGCTGGGCTTATCGGCCACCGTCTCGCTTCTGGCGTTGTAGGTGTGTTTGGTGATGGCGGTATCGGTAGACCAGTGCGGCACCAGTCCGAACAATCCATTCAGTGCCTCGCGCTTCGGCACCGCCTCATCACCCGCACAGACCGGCGGATGGCGTCGAACAAAGCTGCCCAGGTAGCCGGGCCACAGGTCGTACTTGCCCAGATCACCAGGCGGCTCTACGCCAAACTGTCGTATGTAACGCTCGCGCTCCTTGATGCCTTGGTAATGACTGCACATGGGTACATCGTAGCCAACTGGAAATACCCATCAAGGCTTCATTGCTGTGGTGCCGGAGGGGTGGTCGTGGCAGGCCACCTGGCAACCACGCCATGTTGTGCAGCTGGATCCTCGTCACCTACGCTGCCATCAGCCCAGATCGTCGCTCCTACGTCATAGCCGTCGCAGCGTGGATCATCCACATCAATTCATTCGAGCCGCGCCGTTCGCCGCAGCAATCATCAGGGTCCCCTCTGGCCCAGAATCGAAAGCTGAAAGCAAGCCATACCCGTCTTCTCAAACACACCCCATACAGTGTCTACGCAGACGGGTGGGGTGTTTTATGTTGGGACATTTCATTTTTTTTTAGAAAAGTGAAACCAGTGGATTGCTATCACTTGTTCACTCAAAGCCGAACGGCGATAAAGTAAAGACTCAACGCAAAGGGCGGTATGCACATGACCCGCATCGAGGTAACCCTGCGCCTGGTATACCCGCGCACCGGCAATCGCTCTTCGGTGTTGAGCCTTTGGTGGTGGCCCTGGCAGGTGGGCAGAAAATCGAGGGATTTCATGCGAATCGCAGGCTTTTCCAAGGTGCGATACTCGGCGTCATGTGGTTGAAGTTCCTATCCGTATCCGTCTATCCGCCATTGGCGTCCAAGGCTTGAGCGCGGCACCGCGACGAATGGGACAGCGATTGAAAGCTGATGCAGTGCACTGTGCGCCGTCTACTGTTCGCCCCTTGTTCAGGCTGCCAAGAAGGCCCTTTGTGGTTGCTTTTGCGTGTTCGGTGGCGCTGCATGCGATGCTCCTATTCAGGGTCTTGCCATCAAGCCCGGCACGACACGCAGCGCAAGCGGTGTCCTCTATGTCTTTTACCCTCCGCACGATTCGCACTGAGGCACAACAACCGGCGAGACCAGACATCACGCCCTCAAACGCCACAGTACCGGTCCCGGTGGTAAGTGCCGGACCACCGGCAGTGCCCCAAATCACTGTCCGCAGCGCCGCGGCGGGCCTGAACATGGACCCCGTATTTTTGAGTCCGGTCATACCCACGACGTTGGCCGACATTGAATATGCTGTCACCCGCAGCGACTGGCGCGACCAGCAAGAAGTGCGACGCATGCATTTTGAATCGGACAATCCGGGCCATTACCGCCTTAGCGAGGGTATATCCGAGTCTTCACTGTCTAAGCAACCGTTGGGCGGCAACCGTTACCTGGAAGTCACCGGCAAATTAAGTTCGAATGGCTTAACACCCGAAGAATTATATGAGCAGGGTAGGCAAGACATTGACACTGATGGAGGGCAGCAGTCAGATCGTCATGTGTCGATCACCGAAAGCGGCGCCATTGATAGGATTAGCCTGTACTACCAGTTCATGTTCGCTCCGCCGCGCATGGGCGATGCGCCCAAGAAACTGCTGATCACGGACGGCGAACGCACCCAAACCTATACCCAGGAAGTACTCGGATTGGAGATGCTGACGATTGGCGCGATGGGTCAGCACCCGACGATTCACCTGCGCCTAGTTTCAAGCGACTCAGCCGGCAGCACGGAGTTGTGGTTGGCCCCGGCCTATCGTTACCTGCCCCTCAAGATTCGACAAACCAGCGCATCGGGCATTACCTATGAGCAAGAGGCCGTCTCGCTGCTGGTTCGATAGACTCGCCCGCGGCCGTCGCCACAGTTCACTCAGTAAAGAGTTGGCGCCAAGACACACGTCGGGCGGGTATACCGGACGCACCCTGGCTATCGGCAACTTTTTCAATCAGGGTTTTCGGCCCCGTGGCGCTACCGGATTGGCGAATCATCGAGTACAGGGATCCGCTGGGCAGACGCACCAGATTGGGCCTAGTCACCAGCCCTGCGCCGAGATTGGTGGCAATTACACCGTCTGTCCCGGCAACAGCGCAACCAGTCTTGTAATCCTGTACGTACCTAAAGCTAGTGGATGTGTCTGCACCTAAAGTACCACACGCAACACCACTTGCTGGACTGGGTATATTTGTCGTATAGACCAAGGAGCCAAGACCGAGAGTCGAGTCCGTGTAGGACCGCTCGCCCGCCGTCAGATCGTCCACATACCATCCATTCTTCACAGACCAGTCCATGGGATTGCAATCGCTTTCAGCAATCCCGCGAACCGACTCACCGGCGCTGCACGTACCGGCAGTCACCTGAGCGGCTGGGCAAGTCATCGTTGATCCGGTTTGGTGAACAAAATTACTGGCCACCAGTCGAGGATCGCCGAACGTAGTCGTACCCGAATTATCCTTGATGGCATAAAAGCTTTGTTGGCCAGTCGTGCCAATGTCGGAAACGCCGAGGAACTTGCCGGTACCGACATAGACTACAGGAAAACCACCTAAAACGGCAATAGTGGGCTTTGCGGTGATGGGTTGCACATTGCCCAGGTCATCCTTGAGAGTTACAAGTAACTGTGCATCGTATCCTGATGTGCCAATGGTGTTGTTGACGTCAAAGCGCCAGACGTTCCCGTTTAGATCCCCTCCATAAGCGGCCATGATTGTCGGATCCTCTGGCGAGGTCAAGTGAACCGCAATGCGTGCCAAACCACTGGGTGAGCCAGCCGTGCCAACGCCAGTACTGATGTCACGAATCAACGCCCCGGTGTCGGCGTTCAGGACATAGAGATGCCCCTGGCCGTCGGCATTGTTATAGCCTGAGGTGAGCAATACGACCCACGTGCCATCAGCCAGCTTGCCAAATTTCGGATTGCCAAACGAGTACCCCATGTTGGCATTCGTAAATTCCCACTTGAATATCGGGCTCGCTGGATCGGTGACGTCCAAGGCATAGTAGCCCTTGCCACCCAAATTTAAGCCACCGACCAGCATGGTCTTCCAGGTTCCTGCAAAAACATCGCCAACCTCCGGTGTACCGTCCACATAGAACTGATGCTTGTCCGCGTAGTTCATGTCCGCCAGCTTGTACAAATTTGCAAGTACCAGGGAAGGAATAAAGGCCCAGCTCTCGTCGCCAGTCAGAGCATCAAACGCATGCAGCATGCCGTCATTAGCACCCACATACACCTTCCCAACTCGGCCGGACTGTGCAGCGACATACGCTGGGTAGCCATCGGCGGTGTATTTGAACAGTGGCGCCTTTTCGTAGCGCGCCTCGGACGAAACGATGTCACCCAACACATAGTATTGCGGTGTGCCATTAGCGTCATCCTGCACGCCATTCAAGTACTTAATGCATGAACCCTCTGGCTGGCTCGTGCCGGCACCGTACTTCGCGCATGATCGGGCGTGATAAAACTTGCCACTACCCTCAAAGGTGTGATCACCGCGAAGGTACTTCACTAAATTCTCACCCGCCGCACCCCCGCCAGATGCGGTGGTAGTGCTCTGTACGGTGGGGTCCAAACAACCGGAGCCTGTCGAGCAAAACTGAGATAAACCGTCGGTGGCTGTGCTGTATGTGATCCAGGGCGCTTTGAAATAGGCTTGCTGTGCCCCTGACAGATTAGCCCAAGTAAAGTCCTTCAAACCTGCGTTGTTCACATAAATGGTCCGCAAGCTGGTGTCGTTGCCCTGCATTCTTTTCGCCAATAGATCCTTGGCTTCCCATTGAACGGCGTCCAAGGCATGCAAGTCGACATCAAGTCGTTGCATGGTTACTTCCCCGTACCACTCCGCCGATGTGTACGATGAACTAAAGACATAATTATCGCTGGACGTGACATTTGGGTTGCTACTGGCCGCCGCCGCCGCGGTGCCGGGCTTAGGTATGTTGATGACTTTTGAAACAAAGTCTTTTAACGAATTGACAAGGGCATCTGGATCGGTTGCGCTGTAGTAGTAACCATGTCCATCGACCGCCGCGTGCCATAGGTCGTCCACATTTTCGATATTACCGTCAGTACCGGTCATGCCAGGAATCGGCCAGTTGCAGGCGCCGCTGGCCTGCCAGGAGCAAATGCCAGAGCCAGGGTTGGCTGTCGTACCGTTGGCGACATCATAGTAATCCCCGACATTGGTAGTCAAATAGTTATACCCCTTGGGAACGCTAGTGGCACTTGGTGGCCCATACACCATGCGACCTCGTACCCCAAGTCCAACGGTGAATGTTGTCATGTGTTGTTGTGTTTGTGAGTCGATGCCGCTGACGGGAACATTGTTAGCACACACATCGTTGCCCGTCGTGGCGGGTGCCACTGGTGTTCCGGTGCAATTGCCCAGAGCCGAAGTGCGCAAATCGGTGTTGTGGTAATAGGCTGCTACGTCGGAAAGCGAGCCTGTAGATCCACCCGCCCCGGCAACGGTCTGGCACTCGGACGCTGTCAGCACAGTGTACGGTGATGCGGTTGACTGGGGTACCGCCGCGCTGCAACTGCCAGTCACCCACCCACTCCATGCCGAGTACTGGCAGCCCGTTGTACTGGAGGTGGTACAGGTGTCTGCTGCAGTGGTCCAGGGGCCAGTTGTACCGGCAACCGATTGACATTCGACCGCTGGGCCCGCGTAAGGCGAGCTGGTGGATCGCGCAGCGGGCGTACACGACCCAGCGGGGGTCCAGCTTGACCAGTTGGCGTAGGCACAGGCGGTGGTGTTTCCCGTTGTATTGGCAGGTGGTGTCGATGTGACTGTGCAGGAGTTAACAGTGGTTGTGGAAGCTGTGCCCGTCGTGGTTTGGCATTGAGAGGCCGGGCCGACAGTAAAGGGGGCACTGGTCGATTTCGCGGCGCCAGTGCACGAAGCGACATTGGTCCATCCGGTCCAGCTTGAGTAGGAGCACGTGACACCGTTCCCAGTGGTAAAGCCCGTTAGCGTGACTGGTGTGCACGAACCCGGATTCAAGACGGTACTTGCGCTTCCGGGCAAATTCCGGCACTGAGATTGCGTGACGTAATCGGGTCCGGTCGACTGTGCAACTACCGTGCATGAGCCCACGTCAGACCAGTTGGAGGCTGACTGGTAGGTGCAAGTCTGAAGGGTTCCGGTCGTGTATTGAGCCAGGGGTGTAGCTGTGCACGACGCGAGGTTTGAGGTCGTTGTAGCAGTACCTGGGACGTTCATGCATCCGTAGGCTTTGGTCACCGTATAGGGCGAACCTCCCGACCTCGCCACCACGGTACAAGACGCCACGTCGTTCCAAACTGCCTCCGCCGGTGTGGTTGATCGGTATTGGCAGTTTCTGGTATTGCCTGAAGGGGTGCAGCTTGAGTTTGTGTCAGTCCAATTAGTCCAGTTTCCATTCGACCTAGTGGTGCTAATCTGCAATTGGAACGTCTGTTGACGTCTGCCCTGATTGGGGGTTGAAACGCTCTGTAATAGCGTCAAACTCTGCTGCGCCTGGTTGGGCGTCGTAATCTTGCTCAAATCGCTGGTCTGTTGCTGTGCTTGCTGTAGCGTCTGCGTTTGACGCAGCTGGCTGGTGCGGGACTGGAGCTGCGACGAGGTTGTTCGCACCTGCAACGTACTGGTGCGTTTCTGGGTTTGCATGCCGCCGGCGTCCCAGTAAGGCCGCGGAAGGCTGCCATCTTCATTGCCAATGAGTGTTGTGCCATCGATCTTGTAACCGTTGCCAGAGTTCCAGAACCCGTCCGTCGAGAGCATCGTGAAGTTTTGCTGGCAGGAGTACTCGAGAGGATCGGTCACGGTAACCCCGTTTAGCGATGCAACTTTGTTAGCGTAATAGCGTCCGGCATTGGCGAGGGCCGTTCGAGTAGGCGTGCTCCCACCGGTGGTGGCACCATAAAGGGCGCTATACCAGTCGGCTTTATTTGCTGGGGTGAACTTGCCAATGTTAATGAAATCGGTGCCGCCGGAATTGATGTTCATGTACCCGACGCGAAAACGATCATCCAGCGCATTGAACGCCAAACCAGTGGCGGTTTTCATCATATTGATGCGCGTGCGGTAGTAGCTGTACCAGTTGGCGAAATTGGTGCGCTCATCCGCAACTGGCGAGCCGGACGTCGCACTAACGACTACCTTAGTAAAGACTGCATTTCCGGGTGCCGTGCCGCTAGAAGTGCCGCTTGCGGTGCCGCACTCACTCGTGTAGGTGTTGGCGACGTAGTAGTTCTTTTGTAACAAAGTAGTTTGGCTACCCGTGTATTTGTAGTAGTACGCTGCTTGGTTGCTGCCGTCACCTTCCGCCCTAAAACTCGTGCTCAGGTTAACTGAGCTGCTGGCTGAATTGAAACCATCGACCAATGCTGCGGTAAAGCTCGCGTTGGGATAGCTGTGGGGTACCGCAGTAGTGTGGTCCGAATAGACCGGCGGCGTGTAAGTGGTGGCGGGGTTGTAGTACACCCCGTTGCACTGGCTACTGCGGTAGCCATAGAAACCGTAGGTAAACGGCACGACGCTTCCCGCATCGGCGCTGTTGTCTGGCATGTGAGTCCAGCCCATACTGCCGGAGTTGTCGAGAATGAACAGAACGTTCGGACGCACTTGGTCCGCTGAGGGTTTTGCATAGGTGCTCAGCGGCACACTGGAGATATCAGTCGTCGCCGCTTGCAAGCCGCCGATACCCGAAAACAAACCCGCCACAACGAGCAGAAAATCACTAAGGAATCTTCGATAAGTCATGACAACCCCCTAAACTTGTGTATGCACCATGAGCTTGAATGGACTAATGCCGCTAGTCGGTAGATCATTTGGAATAGACCGCCTGGACATAACTAATCGTGCCCCGCGGACCCGCAATGCGTGCGGTAATGCGGTAGTAGGTCGCCGAGGAGGTGCACGTAAGCGCACCCCCTTCGGCATCGCCTCCACAATCGGTCGTCGTCACCAGTGGCGAAGAGTAGCAATTTATCCCACCGCTTTGGCACAAACGGTCGGTGACATAGGACACCTGGTTGCCGGTGTTGACATTCTCTGGCATTGCCACAGCGCGAGCCTGCAGCGTTGCGGTCCAATACGCGTCCCACGATTGCCCGGCAGCCGGGCTCAGTGCTCCGGGGTTGCCCGCTGGATACCCGCTGTTATACCCAATAGCCACGTTATCCGTGTTAAGGCTGGCGTTATTGTTCAAGCTGATCAAGGCTGCCTCGACACCAACGTTGCCCCCGAGCGTCGCCGATTGCTGGAAAGCCAGATTGCCCGCGATCGCGCTGGTGGTAGACACCGAACGTACGAGCGAAATCCCGCCCAGAGTCATGGCAACCAGCACGATGAGCGCAATCAGCAACACCACGCCGCGCTGCTGCGCGTGTGCGAGCGTTTGTGGTGCGTGTTTTAGCATCCGGCCTGCACTCCCATCCATGCCACGTTGTGCAACGGCACCGTGGTCTGAAACACCTTATAGCGGAAATGGCCCCAATCGGCGTTGACAGTACCGTCTGGGTTCTTGCTCGCATCAATGGGCAGGGTTGCACTACCTTCCCATGCTGGCGCTGCTAGGGTGACGACATCTTTTTCATATTGTGCGTTGCGCACCGTCAAGGCCAGCCGCACCGCCGGAATCCGCGCCCAGCCACAAGGCGGGGTAGGGTGGAGATTGGTAGGGGTTGCGACCACGCCAGCGGTCGGTGTGGTCTGGTCGTAGGTGTCCACGAAGTAGGTGGGTGGCGGATGCGGTGCGTTCGGTACGGCATTAATCACGGCATCTATTTGTGTTTGTGTCAACGCCGGAACGTTACTGTTGTTGTCCCGGCCGTACTGGGCGAGCAGACTGACAACATTGGCGGCAACAGGAACCCACCTGGTCAGATCACCGGTTTGCGCCGCGTCACCACAGTTATTGAGCACGTAGTCACATACGGTTAGGTTGCCATCTCGTACCGCGTAGGCGAGAACCTTGAACGTTTTTCCCAAGTTATACAGTGTGGTACCGACCGCGCCGGTAGCAACGGTCACAACGTTGCCATTAACCACAGTGACTCGGTCTAGCACGAGGTTGCCCGCACAGGGCGCAGCGGGTGCCGGTGCAGTGAAAACATAATCGTTGACACTCACAAAGCCTATGGAACTGACCGTGTAAGTGGGAGCTGCATTGGTGGTGATCGTATTGCCCTGTGGCGCGGCATCGGCGCTGCCATAGGACACTAGCAAGCGGTCGCTATTTGGATCGCCAGCAGGGACGATGGCCGTGGCCGGGTTGATGACCACAGGCGCCACAGGAATAGCGACCCCCGAGGGCATGGTCATGTTACAGCCGAGCAAGTTGTACATCGTGATTCCATAGCCGGCCATTCCCACATCACGCTGCAACCCATACAGCGCAATGGCGCCTGCATTCTGTGCGTCGCCCGCACCGCTAACGTTGCGTTTTTGGCTTTCAGAGATCGAGAGCATCTGCATCATGATAACCACGCCGAACATGCCGATCACCATCGCCACCATGATTTCCACTAAGGAAAATCCGTGCTGAAAACGGGGCAAAGAAGGTTCTGGAAATGGCAATTGTGGCTCCTACTGGACTTGCGAAACCGCCACGTATTGATGTGACGTGTCTGCGGGCTCGCTCGGCGCTCGCCAGTTGATCTGAATGGTCACCATTCCAGCGTTTGTGACAACTGCGGTCGGCGCAATGTTACCTGGTAGCGATGCTTCGACTGCCGCCTTCCACACCAGAAAGCGGGCGCCGCCTGCGTTGAATGGATCTTGCCAGGTGGCGGTAGATCGATTGGCGATCCATATCTGCGCAACAAATTCACTCGCCAGCAAGCTCGCGTCGACACGGTATTTGGCATCGCCCGCGTTTCGCACTGACGCACCGTACAGACCAACGATTCCAAGGATGCCAATGGAAAAAATCAGGACAGCCACCAACACCTCAATCAACATGCTACCGGATTGCTGTCGTCCACTGCAGAAGCGAGGTGTGGTCATGTTATTTCTCTTGCGCGGTGCAGCCTTGCGGAGCTGTGTTCGAAAAAACAATGGCAGGGTCGCACATGTGAATCTGCCCTCCATTGGAAACCGCCACGTTTAAGCAGCGCATCTGACCACCGTCAGCGACACAGGTTCCGCCGTTCGGCATGGTAACGACAAACTTCTTCGCTACCCCGGCCACAACGAAGCTGGCACGCCCCAAACCATTGAAGGTAATTGCAGCCTGGTCGGCCGCAACGCTTACGTTGGTTGAACCCTCAAGGCTTGAACGACTTTCAATGATCGCTGGACAAGTGCCCGCGACAACAACGGCGCACCCAACGGTCCAACTCGAACCCGCCCCCAGAGTAAAGACCACTAGACCATTATGTTGAACCGCTGCGGCCCGGGCTTGTTGCAGCCCATTTTGAATCGCTTCCGCCGCATTGCGAATCTTGGTATTGTTTAGCCACGTGCGAATACTCGGGAGGCCAGTGGCTAGCAGAATCCCCACTATCACCAGGCCGACCATCATCTCAATGAGGGAAAAGCCTCGCAAGTGGCGCCGAAAAATCAGCACGTTCCGCCTTTCGAGGTGGCCCAACAACCAGCATTCAAGGTCCAGCCACTTGGGACACCGATGGTCGCTTTGGCATTGCTTTGGTTGATGGTGTACTCAAAGCCGAGCATGGCGTCTTTGCCAGTGGCTGTGATGATAAAAGTTGAGGCCGTCACGCCTGAACAGGTATAGTTGAAATACTTACCGGAGGTCGTGTCTGGGCAGATGCTGGCGGGGGTAGCGAGGTAGGAGCGTGTATCCTGAAACAGTTGCTCCATCTGTACCGCCTTGGTTGCCAAGTTCGCGGTCGCCTCGGGGATGCGTCCACGCAAAACATAGTCGCGGTAAGAAGGTAGGGCGATGGCAGAAAGAATCCCGATGATGGCCACCGTGATCATCAACTCAATCAGCGTAAAACCAGCGTTTCTGTGGCTCATTTTGAGCGTCCCCTAAGTGAATTTATACCGGGTCACTAGACCTTTCGGTTGAGTGCTGTGTACGTCTATTTGGGAAGTGTAATGCACCGAAGCCAAATTCGTAACTATTTGTGTCCATTGATTCTGGCCGTTGGCGGCCTCGTAAAGCGGTTTTAGGCAACACCGAAAAGGAATCTACGCGAAGCCCGAATGGTCGGCGAACACCTAGTTGACGGAGTAAAGAGCAGTGTAGGGATGCCCAGAAATTGTCGCTTCTGATTCAGACCGCCATGCTCTTGCGTATGTGAAACCATGGGATCTGGACTCGCCAGATTTTGCGGTTAGTTTGAGCAAATTTGACGCAAAGCTGCGGGCGAAGACTGGCTGAAGAGAATAGAATCAGCTTATGCAAAACGCACTAGTTTCGCGGACCCTTACAGCCAAGCAAAGCCGGTTTATCGACGAGTACATGGTCGACATGAACGGTGCTGCCGCTGCGGTACGGTGCGGGTACTCCACGAGGACCAGCCGTGCGATAGCAGCGGAGAACCTGGCTAAACCTTACATAAAGGCCGAGTTGCAGGCCCGGGGCGCGGCGCTGGCGCGGGAGCTGGAGATTACGCGGGCGGGGGTGGTAAAAAACCTGCTCGAAGTGTTCAACATGAGCCGGGAGCTGAAGAACCCGGCCGCCATGATTTCTTCGATGTCCACCATCGCCAAAATTCTGGGCTACTTTTCACCGGAGGTGAAGAGGGTGGAGGTTAGCGCAGCGGGGCAGGACACCTTGCAACGGTTCGACCAGATGACAGACGCGGAACTGATTAACATGCTGGCTGCGGGGCAAGGCGCAAGTTAGCTGAATAGATGCCGCGCACACGCGGCTCTCTATATATAGGGACAGTTGCCGCGTGTAAGTCATTGATTTTGTTAAATGTTTACGCGGCGTGCGGCGAAACACCGCCGCACGTAAGTCATTGAATTCATTGAGGTTTTACGCGGCGTGTCGTTTTGCCGCGTGGTGCCCGCCGCGCCTTTGGCTGACCACCTGACTGCGAAGCTAACCACTGTTTGCCCTTTGCCGTAATGGTGACGGGCTTGCCCGAGGCTCCCTCCACGTGGCCGTCCACGCGGGCGATCGTCAGCAGGCCACGTACCGCTTTCTCAGAAATGCCAAGTTCACGCTTTACACCGCCATGCAGAGATTCGATCTGGCGTGCGGTCAGGTCTACCGCTGAACCCTCTATCAATCTGAGCAGGCTTATTTGATCCAGCTTGTCTTGGATGAAGGCGGGGGTCCCGTCGGTTGGAGTGGTGGTAACCTGCAAGTACCCGTCTTCGCCTCTCAGCAACAGTACCGCAGGCTGTGGTGCGGTGTAGTTGGTCTTGACTAGTTTGGCCTCCATATAAAGATGCCGAGTGTTCAATGGCAAGTCTTTGAATCCCTTGGCCGTGCTGGTCAACGGAGTCAGCGCCATCTGCCAGCGCAGGCCGTCTGTCAGGGCGGATGCGCCTCTGGAGGAGTCTTGCGTTGTCTCCTTCGACGTGGTGTTGTTACCCTTGGCAGAGTGATGTGCCAGCAATACCGTTGCACCGGTGGTCAGCGCCAAGTATTCCAGGGCCTGGACGAAGCGTGTCGCATGTGGGTTGGAGTTTTCGTCGCCACCACGGAAGCGGGACGCAGGGTCGATGATTATCAACTTCAGGTTGGTGGCCTGCTGTGCCGTCACGAGCAACTGCTCCAAAAACTCGGTCCTGGTGATTTCATTGTTCCTTTGCAGCTGGGTCAGCAGCACGTCTATGCCGACCATGGAACGGACCAGAAAGTTGTCTTGGAGCGCTGTACGTCCTTCAGCGGGCAGTGCAGCGCCAATTTGCTTGTTGATGCGGTGTACCCGGCGGTGAATCTCGTCTTGGGAGTCTTCGGCGCACAGCATGAGCACCGTGCCTGACTCCCCGACAGGCCAGTGCCCGGCCAGAGGGACCCCGGTGGATACCGAGAAACCCATTTGCATCAAGAGTTGGGACTTGCCGACACCGCCTTGCGCAACGATGGCTGCAACAATGCCCAGGGGCAGAAGGCCTTCCAGGACCCAACGGCGCGGTGGCGGAGGAGCAAGCAAGTAAGAGTCAATGCGAGCGTCTGCCAGTGAAAACAGGGGTGATGCTGGCTGAGGTGGACTTAACGCTACGAAACTTGTACCTCTCACTCGATCTGGGTGATTTCGAGCATCGGTTGCTGCAATTGAATGGCACGTTGAGATAATTTTCTCGTCGTCGAGTGGCGGTGTGTTCCGTGTGTTCCAGAATAGACAATGCTCAATGGCTTGGTCGAGGGTGAAGCCACTGGCAAGGTAGCTGCCTGCGAGCCCAACAAGGTGCGCTGTACGTTCGCCATCGCCGCATGGACGAAGAATGTCCTGAGAATCCCAGATCACAGACCTATGATGTTTTGCCTGCGTAACCTTCAATACAAGGCCTAAGGACTGGCACAGGGTATCCCAGACGTCCCCAACTTCAGATGGAGTGTTGACGGGTGACATGTTACGCGCCCTCCAATACTGAATGGATGCGGGTCATAAATGGGGTTCCTTTAAGATGAAAGAACCCTGGCAGTCGCATGACACGATTGAGGTTGCAAATCGAATGGTCGCCTTGGAACTTATCTGCAAGTGCATGCATGCGGTCCACGAACTGGCCCAGTGGTGCATTCTTGGTGAGCCAGTAGCCGTGATACTTACCGTGGCTGCTTTCGATGACGATGTTGCATGGGACCGCAGATGTCAGCAGTAACTCGGTGTGTCCCTTGTCTTGATCAACAAAGTATGAGCGGATGCGTGTTATTTCGGCGATAGTTCTACCTGTACCTTCGTTAATCTGCACCCAGACTGCGTGGCCGCTTCGGTTTAAGCGCACTAGCTCGGCGCCAACTTGGGAGAGTGTGCCGTGTAGTACATGCGCATTGGCACGGCGATCGTCTGGTTTAGGTTCCTCGGCTGTTTGAAACCAAAACTCGCCATCGGGTTCAAGGATATCTAAGAAGCGCTGCGCCTCATTGAGGTCGGGGGTGAGTATGTTTACCATTTGTGATTTCTCCCTGAGTCATGGGTTACGTGCATCTCTGCCGTTGGGGTCGCCAAAGCGGCCAGCAAGCTGATTTCCAGTTGCTGCTGCTGCGAGGGGGCAAAAGTGAAGTAGCTGTTGCCGCCGAAGTGGCGGACGATGCACCCCACTTTTCGACCTGTAGTTTGAGCCTCATCAAAGAGGACCACTAGCGACTCATCCGGGTCGTCGAGTGCTTCGGGGGTGACACACAGCAGGACTTTGACGCGGTTCTGTATCGGGCCATCAGGGTGGTGGAATAGTGTGATCATTGCGCGGCTCCGGTTGTGCCGAAAGCGGTGACGCACAACAGACGACGCAGGTCGTCGGTCTTCCAGTGCAAACGGCCATTTACGCGGATGGGGCGCAGCGGGCCGTTTTCACGGCATGCCCAGATGCGCAGTGTTTGCTGTGCGCGGTTGAGGTGAAACGCGGCGGTTTCTGTATCTACTGCAGCGCGAAGTTCTTGCGCCAGTGATATGGGTTGAAATGTCTTGGCGGCCATGAGGAAACCTTTCGGTCTGTTGATAATGGCCCAGTTTTGTCTGACCACTATCCTCCCCCGCAACCCTCCTCTATCCCTCAGTTCGGGGTATACCCCGAAGGGTTACATAGTGGTGACTATGCGTCCGTCACCAAGTAGACGCTCCCATGCCTTATCAAAGACAGTGACGTATTCCCAGATGCCGGTGCTACCCAGTGCTTTTTTGACTTCAGCCTTTACCCCGCTCTTCCCAGGTTTGTTTTTCGGAAGTGCAAGTGGTTTGTAGTGCAACTCCGTCAATTTTTCGAGAATTGCAAACTCCTGAGCAACCATACGTTGTAGTGGGATAGTTAGGTTGAGTGCGCCCTCAATTGGTGACGCTTGAGACGAAACAAATGCCGACGCCGAAGCGCCGTCTTGCGCCAACTTCAAGGCATCCGCTAGAGTGACATAGCCGCGTCTGTGAAGCCAATGAATGAGTGATGCGACGACCACATTGGTGTGATCGCTCGGCGGGGACAAATTGGGAGGGTGCGCAAGGAGTTCACCGACCTCTATTGCAGAGATCAACATGCGACTTTCGTCAGACAAGTCCAAGCCATCACCCTCATCATTTACGACGATGTCCTGAAGTGCAGTAGGGCTTACGTTGTTCATCAAGGCGGCAGCTTCCCATACCTCAAGCGTGGAAAACTTGCCCCAGTGTGCGCAAACCTGCTGAAAGTAGCGTTCCTTAGCTTCCTCAATTAGCTGGCGTCTTGCCTCATCCATATTGCGACCATCCTGGGTTAGTTACGAAGCAGATTTGTGTGCATATTAGCGGCGCGAGTGTCTTCGCCGTCTGCCTTCGATGCGCCCTCTGCACTGCTGCCACAGTGGCCATTCATTCAAACCCCAGCAGGCGGGTGAAGGTGCCCCGCTTTTCGGTTCGCGGGCCTAGCTGGGGTGAAACGATGCAAGCCGCCACCAACCCTATGCAGTCAGCGCCGCAATCACCGCGTTCGGGTTGTGATCAATCACGTTAAGCAAGACCAGTGCAGGCCCATGCGGTGCACGGTCGCCGCGCTCCCAGTGGCGCAATGTCGCAGTGGAAAACCCAAAGCGGGCGGCAAACTGCTCTTGCGTCATGCTGACCTTGGCACGCAATGCCTTCACGTCCACCGGACGGGGGCGGTGAATGCGCGTCTGCGGTGCGCGGCCTTCCGCGTGTTCAATGGCTTCCAGTAAGCCCTGTTTGATGCTGTCGAATGCGGTGCTCATGTTGGCTTCCCCTTCCATATTTGAACCAGTATCTTGACCAGACCTGCCAAATCGTTGCGCTCTGCTTTGGACAGATTCGCCTGGTCGCCCTTGGCGAACAACGTCAGCAAGTACAACGGCATCGCCTCATCATGAAAATAGTAGATGACCCGAACGCCGCCACTTTTACCCTGACCGCCACGACCCCAGCGAATTTTGCGTACACCGCCGGTGCCTTCCATGAGGTCGCCCGCTTTGGGGTGATCCGCCAAATATCGGATGATGTCCTGTCGCTCTGTTTCGGCCAGTAACCTATCCGCAGCGCGAATGAATTCTGGCAATTCAGCGATAGTCAGCATAGGTATCATTGTAATCCAATGGGACGGTTATCCGGCAACAACGCGCAAAGCGCCCTGCCCCGCTTTGGCATCAAACACAATGCCCGCCTGCTCCAGCATCCAGGCTTCAATCTTTTCATGGTGCAGGCGCAGCAGTTCCAGCGGCCTGACCGTGTAGTGTTTCTCGGCGGTGGCGCTGGGCTTGTGCCCCATAATCTGTGCCACGATGCCGGTGGGCACTTCAAGCCACTCGGTCAGCGACTTGAAGGACCGGCGCAGGCCATGCAGGGTCAATCCTTCCAAGCCCGCCACTCTGCAGGCCACCGAGTGCGGGTAGGTGGGCTCTGAAATGGTGCCGCTGGCGCTCGTTGGACTTGAAAAAACCCATTCGTTGCGCTTGTGCAGTCCAGCCAACAGGTGCGCCACAAATGGAGTCAGCGGAATCACGCGCTCGCCTTCGACTTTGTCGCGGATCGTGATGCCCTTCCACTGGGTGTTGATGTCTTGCCATTGCAGCGTCATCACTTCGCCCGGCCTGGCACCCGTGAGCAGCACGACTTGCAGGTAGGCCGCGATGACCGGGTTTTGCATCTTTTGGATGGTGGAGAACCAGACGGCCAACTGTTCACGTTGAAGCACATCGGATTTGACGCCAGGCTTGCCCAATGCCTCGCGGCTTTTCTTGGTCTTGGCAGGGTTCTTGGCTGTCATCAGGCTGGCATAAGCGGGCTGCTCGGCACACCACCCCAAAAAACCTTTCAATAACCGCCACGACAATCGTGCCGATGTAGGACGAACTTTGCCCTCAGCGGTTGCCCACGCTTCCACCGTGGCCGCGTCCAAGTTGCCCAGAGGCATCAACATCAATGGGGCCAAGGGCCCCGGCACGGTCAGGGTGGTTCCGAGCTTCGGCTTTTCTCCTCCAAGAGCGGCTTTGGTCAGGTGGTCCTGGTAGTGGCGGTCACCCCAATGTGGCTTGCGCTCGGCCAGATAGACGGCCCAAACTTCGGCCACGGTCAACGCGCCCTGCTTCTCAGCGTCCCGCTTGGCGACATCAATGGCAACGATGGCCGCCTTGATCGCACGGGGGTCACGACCCTCGTCAATTTGGCGCTGTAACTCACGCGCCTTTTCTTGCGCCAGCGGGATCGTCCACACGTCCGGGCTGCCGATGGTGATGCGTAGGGTCTTGCCCTGGTACTCGCTTTGAAACACGTAGGACGGCTTGCCGGTTGGTGTGGCACGCAGCCCAAGCCCCTTGGCCGTCACGTCCCATAGAAATGCCTGAGCCTTGTCCGGCTGGCACCTGAACCCTTTGACCCGCCCGGCAGTGAAGACAATCTTTGCCATGTTGAATCCTTTTTGGGAAAAGTCTTACATCCTAAGTATGTAACGGCAGATGTAAGACGATTTTGCAAATATAGTAGAATTTCGATCAACAATGGCGTGACGGTTAATTCAAGCAAAAGTCATGTAAGTTGTTGATTTGTAATGATTATATCGACATTAATCAACACAAGCAAATGGCACTCAGTTGGTAGAGCGCCGGACTGTTAATCCGTAGGTCCCTGGTTCGAGCCCAGGTCGAGGAGCCATGACAAGCCTTATGGGCACTAGAAAGCCTGCTACTTAATTGCTAGCAGGCTTTTCTTTTTGTGGCGCGAAAGTGTAATTCCTGTGTAATCGTGTCTGAAAATCCGCACCTGCTGAACACGCACAATTAAGGAAGCCCGCGTAAGCGGGCTTCTTGACTACGCTGGAATGCTTAGGTTCGGCGCGAAAGCTGCATTTTTTGATTGCTTGTTGCCGTCAACAACATCATCTTATCCAGGGCCAACAGTGCCACTGGGTCCTTCCCTTTGAAATAGATCGCGGCCCTGGTCGGCATCCATACTTCAGCCATCAAAACATGGAAGTCACCGAGGTATTTGACTGGATATAGGTTGGCCTGGACTTCCCGCCCATCCGGGAATGAATGGGTGTATTTCTCCAGCGAATTGGTGTCTATCCCGTGCTTGTCGCGCAAGTGTTTGCACAACATCTTCGCCTGCGATATATCCGGCATCATGTTGTCGGGCATACGGTAGCCGTGCGCTTCCATTGGCGCGGTAAGCCTGTTGGTCATTTCCTGCAATACAGAAAAATACCCGGTCGGTATCTTGTGGAAGTTGAGTATGTGGCGCTCAAGGTGATATGGCAGCTTGGTCGGCGCGTGCTTTCCTGACAGCCATTCTTGAATCCACTTGGAAACCTGGACTGCAAACTTTGGCGACAACCACTGAGCCAAGTGTGTTGAGACTTGCGGATGTACCCAGGTACCTTGCAAATGTGGCTCGCCGCCCTGAATTACTTGGATAAGTTCCGTTATCGGAATTCCGACATCGGAAGAAAGTTCTTGGATAAACGCTTTTGTGCTGCCGTTTTCAAAGTAGTGACCGATCTTCTTGTCGGCCGCTTTACACATAGCGGTCGCGTTGATGTAGCCGTCTTCGGCGCGCTGCTCAATAACTGAGTTTTGCACCTTGTGGCTGATGAGAGCCAGTGAGAGTTGATGGGATGCCATGGACAGGGTTCTCCTTTAGAAGTCCATGCGGTAAAGGGTTTTCGCTAACTCGTTGCCTCGCAACAAAAGCTATACTCCAGACCGCGCTTACGAGAAACACATTGGCAGTCCTGCAAGACGTAACCAAGGTGTGCAGCGCAAATAAGGGCCGACTTATCAGAAATGATTTGTCGGTTTTTTATTTGCAACGACAGATTGAATGCTGGTGATTTTCTAGCTAGTTTCTGTAACCTCCCTGGTGCATAGTGGAACTCGTCCACTTTTTTGGGTGGCATGCGCGATTTCTAAAGCGCGGCTCGTGCGGCGTCGCACAGCAGCACAATCCGATTCAAGGCATTTGCATTCCTTCATGACGCCTTGGCCTTGTACCGCTCCGATAGCTTGTCCATCGCCGTTTGAATGTGTGCGCCGTTCTGGTGGCTGTAGCGTTCGACCATGCTCAGGTTTTTGTGGCCGCTGATCCGCTTCACTGTGGGCAGGTCCACACCAGCTTGCACCAGGTGCGTGATGGCGGTATGGCGCAGCGTGTGGCGCACCACCTGTTTCACATCCAGCCCCGCCGCCAACACACAGCGGCGAAATGGCTTGTCCAGATTGACGGTGCGCCCGTCCTTGGCTGCCGGTGACGGGAAGAGCCATTGTTCACCGGGTCGCAACGTGGCGACATAGGCAGCAAGGTATTCACCAAGATCGGCAGTAATGGGTTGCTCACGCGCCCCGGCCTTGGCCTTGGGGATGTAGATGACAAGCTGTTGCAGAT
>JBAWYQ010000053.1:0-20702 GCA_037143475.1 Burkholderiales bacterium
GCGTTGCCAACTGGGTGATGGCGCGCAGGTCAGAGGGGCGCAGGTGGCTGATCGGGGGTTTTGCCATCAGAAACTCTCGTGCGGCGCCAGATAGCGCCATTGGCCCACTGGCAGGTGGCCCAACATGACTTTGCCCACCCGCACGCGCTTGAGGCCAACAACTTTCAGCCCTACCAGTTCACACATACGGCGAATTTGACGTTTTTTGCCTTCCACCAGCACAAAGCGCAACTGTTCGGGGTTTTGCCACTCGACTTTGGCAGGCTTGAGGGCCTGGCCGTCCAGACTCAGGCCATGGCGCAACATGCGCAGCTTGTCGGCCGGAAAGACGGATTGGACGTCGCTGCTGACGGGGTCGTCATCGTCGATGCGGCTGAGTTGGGTGGGCTTGGAGAGCTGTAGCGGTTGGGTTGATGGCGCTTTGGGTCGACCGCCGTAGGTCGCGGCCGCCGAGTTGGCGGCCGCCTCATTGGCCACGCCGGTGTAAACCACGCGTACCAGGTATTCCTTCTCCATTCCCGAGTCCTCGCCGATCAGCTGGCGCGCCACGCGACCGTCCTGGGTCAGAACCAGCAGGCCGGTGGAATCGATGTCCAGTCGACCGGCGGGCACCAGGCTTTGCAGCTGCTTGGGGTTGAAGAAGAAGCGCGCGTTGTCGTCCACCCAGCGGTTTTGCGGCTGGATGAGGGTAATGGCGGGCTGGTGACCATCTTCAGCCTGACCGCTGACGATGCCGATAGGTTTGTTGAGCAGGATGGTGACCTGGTTGGCTTGCTGCCCTTGCGCTTGTTTGGTGACCTCAATGCGGGCGTCGGGGGCGACTTGCATACCCATCTCGGCCACTTTGCCGTTGACTTTGACCCAGCCTTTGCCAATCCAGTCATCGGCTTCGCGGCGCGACGCCATGCCAAGCTCGGCCATGCGCTTATTCAGTCGCATGGTGCCGTTGGCGCCATGGGCCGCCGTGTTGGTTTGCCCGGCGGGTATGGCGGCACGGCCTGTGGACGTTTTGCCCGCGGGCGGCGCTGCGCGGCGGAATACGGTGGGGGCGGCGGGTGGCTTGGAGTCTGTCATTTGCTATCTCTTTTGTAGCTGCTTGCGCATATTTTACGAGGGCTGGAAGGGTTTTTTGTTCAGTGAATTCGGCCTTGGACCACGAATGCACGCTAAACCGGTAAAGATGTTTGATTTTTATAGAGCGGCGGAGCACGATTTTTGGCACATACCGCCTACCCGTTGTACAGTCATCCTTTTTGGCTGGAGAGTTACGTTATGGTCAAAACTTGGCAAGAGTCTGCTGTGGTGTACGGCACCGAGGATATTCTGACAAGCCTGTGCAATTCGGTCACCCGGGTGCTGACTGCGGCAACGCAGTGCCCGATCCACTATTCCGGCATGGTTCAACGCATCACCAAAACCTGCCTCAAACCGGATATCGGTTGTTTCGTGTTGTTTGACGGCGGGTTTTCGGGTCTGGTCGTTCTGAATTTTTCGGCCCAGACGGCCATGGAGCTCTACGAGAGCTACATGCTGAACATGGGTATGCCCAAGAGTGAACTGGCCCTGGCCCACACGTCGGACGAGGTCAGTAACATCATGGGCGAGCTCATGAATCAGATTGTCGGAGACTTCACCGGCAAAGTTCGGCGCGAGTTGCAAACCAATATCACTCAGAACCAGCCCAAGATGCTGGTGCTCAACAAGCAGGTGATGTTGAGTGTGGACACCCAGCTGGATCAGCCAGAGTCACGGCGCGTGACTTTCTATACCGGAAAAAACAACATTTTTTACCTCGAGTTGGCCATCGATCGCACTGAATTCATCAAACTGCATGACTTTGAGGTTAACGAAGCGCTCACCCCGGATGAAGTGATAGCGCAAGCCGAAGCGGAGGCGGCGCGAGAGAGTGGCCAATCATCGCAAGAAGCCCAAGAAATGAGCGATCAGGATGAGCTCTTGAAGTCTTTGGGGATGTAGGCAGTAAAAGTAATGCTTCTGGCTCAGCGCAATTCGTTGCGCGTCGCGAGCCACTTACCGAACCGCATGTCGTGGGTCATGATGTGGGCGATGAGCCACTTGTTCAGGAAGCGGCGCAGTTCCTGAACCCGGTCCTCGGTCCAGTCATCACCTGTGACCAGAAAATCGGCAATCTTTGCGGCGAATTCCTCGTGCAGCCGTAGATGCTGCTCGAGGGCTGGGTAGCCGCAGCTGTCCATAGCGTCCTGCTTATTGGAAAAATGGACAACGACATAGTCCAGTAGTTTCTCGACCGTTTGTTCAACCGAGTCCAGATTAAGGGCGAGCACCAGTGCAAACAGTTGGCGGTGTTCCTGGTCCAGGCGCGGGATGCCAATGCTGAACCCCTCTCTCCACTCCACTGCAAAAGGCGTAATCTTGGGCTTGGACGTCTGCGTCACAGGGCCTGTCCGGTTGGGTGTGAACTAGCGTTTGATCATTTTCCGTGACGGCATTTGGCTTTGCGGGACCAGCCCGCGAAACATGGAGGTAATGCCGTCCAGGATTTGACTTGCGACTTGCTCGCCGTCACGGTCTGCAATCAGGCGTAACAACTCGCTGCGTGCGTACCATAGCGACTGCACATCGCTTGCTTGGGTGACCGTAACAAGTGTCTTGGAAAAGTCTCCCGGATGCGTGCTCTCGATTTCTGAAAGAGCTGCCAGCATGGCGGTACGAATGTCTTCTTGGCGGGTCCCCGCCTTGTCGAGTGAACCGTGACCACCCAACAGCCCGGTAACAGTTGACGCAAAGCTTGAAATAGTTTTTCGCATTTTTGTGAGTTCAACGACGGAACAAGGCAATTTTAGTTCAACGAATTTGTGTGCCTTGTGGATCGCTTACATCGGCGCTGTGCTACCGAAAAAATGTCTGTGTTCGCAGCGCCTGCAGGTCAATGACGCGCAACCCGCCGTATTCCACCTGAATGGCGCCGTGGGACGCCAGTGCCGTCAAGGCTTCATTGACTCGCTGGCGAGACAGACCTACCAAGTAAGCCAACTCCTGTTGCGTGATGCGCAGCACCTCTCCGACGCCGGGGTATAGCACCGGGTTGAACAGCGAGGCCAGGCTGCGCGCGACGCGAATGTCGGGGTTGGTCATGCGGTCGATCTCGCGTGCTGCAATGAACTGGCCCAGACGCTCGTTGAGCTGGTTCATCACAAAGCGGTTGAAGCCGATGGAATGGTCCAGTAGCCAGTGAAAGGTATCCACATGCAGGCCTGCGACACGGCTCTTGCGCAAGGGCTGGATGTTGTAGCGATAGGTCTCTCGTTTCATCGCCGTGCCTTCACCAAACCAGCCTCCTGGCGGTACGCCGGTGAAGGTCATGGTGTGGCCTTCGGCGGTGTCACTGCTCATCTTCAATAGGCCGTCCACCACGCCAAACCAGTAGGTCACGGGGCGACCCATTCGGCAGATGTATTCACCTGGGGCTGCATCGGCAATCTTCAGATCTTCGACAGCGCGGTCGCGCTCCAGCGGTGAGAGCAATTGGATCCAAGGAATGGCGTCCAGCTCGGCGGTGGTCAACTCCCGGCGGCGTTGGTGCAAGGCGGAATCTGTGAGCATTGATTTGTCTTGTAAGTTGCCAATAAGTGAAGGGAAAACACCTATCTGGAAATGCATAGATTGTCGTCCAAACGACAACCTGACGTCAAATGCAGGACTACTATTCGCATCTATACATAGCCCCGTTGTCTCGCACCGGGGTTTGGAACAGGTGACAAGGATTCGGAATGCAAACGACTTTTCCGCGGCTACTTCAGAAGCACGCCAGTGAGCGCCCCAACGCGCCCGCCATGCGTGAAAAAGAATACGGTATCTGGCAATCGCTGTCCTGGGCAGACTTGTCGGCCATGGTGCAGCAGCTCGCCGCAGGCTTGCACCAGGCGGGTCTGCGCCGGGGTGAGCACATGGTGGTGGTGGGTGCGAACCGTCCGCGTCTGTATGCCACGATGCTGGCCGTGCAATCGCTGGGCGCTATTCCCGTGCCGCTTTACCAGGACGCTGCCGCCGCCGAATGCGTGTTTCCCATCAACAACGCCGAAGTGCGCTTTGCCTTTGCTGAAGACCAGGAGCAGGTCGACAAGCTCTTGGAGGTGCGCGATAGCTGTCCGCAGCTGGAGCGCATCTATTTTGACGACCCCCGTGGCCTGCGCAAGTACGACGAGGCGTGTTTGGCTTCGCTCGATGAGTTGCAGGCAGCGGGTAAAGCGTTTGTCGTAATCCATCCGGACTTCTTCGCGGGTGAAGTGAATGTGGCTGGACCGCACGACGTGGGCGCGATGTTTTTTACATCCGGTACCACGGGCAACCCCAAAGGCGTGGTGCACACGCACAATTCGTTGCTCAACAGGGCACGCGTGGGGGCAGATTTTGACAAGCTGACCGGCTCTGAAGAAGTGCTGGCCTATTTGCCCCCGGCCTGGATCGGCCAGAACATTTTCAGCTATGCCCAGTGGTTGGCCTGTGGCTACGTGGTGAACTGCCCCGAGTCAGCCGCCACGGTGACCATCGACCTGAAAGAAATTGGTCCCACCTATTACTTCGCACCACCCCGGGTGTTTGAAGGGCTGCTGACCAGCGTGATGATCCGCATGGAAGATGCCGGCGCCATCAAGCGCAATATGTTCCATTACTTCATGGGCATTGCCAAGCGGGTAGGACCCACGTTGATGGACGGCAAGTCCATTTCGATGGTGGATCGCGTGTTGTATGCCATGGGCACTTTTTTTGTCTACGGACCTCTGCGCAACACGCTGGGCATGAGCCGGGTGCGAGTGGCGTACACGGCAGGCGAGGCCATTGGGCCGGACCTGTTCAGCTTCTTCCGTTCCATCGGCATCAATCTCAAGCAGCTCTACGGCTCCACCGAAACGGCTGTGTTTGTGTGCCTGCAGCCCGACCACGAGGCGCGTGCCGATACCGTGGGTGTGCCCTGCGAAGGGGTAGAAATCAAGGTAGCTGACAACGGTGAAATTCTGGTCAAGTCGCCCGGCTTGCTCAAGGAATACTACAAAAACCCCGCCGCCACGGCCGAGGTGTTGACCGCAGAAGGCTGGTACCACACCAGTGACGCCGGATTCATTGACGCCCATGGACACCTCAAGATCATTGACCGTGTGAAGGACGTGGGCCGCATCAAGGGTGGCGCCAACGACGGCGCCATGTTTGCCCCCAAATACGTGGAAAACAAGCTCAAGTTCTTTCAGCACATCAAAGAGGTTGTAGCCTATGGCGATGGTCGCGACCAGGTCTGCGTGTTCATCAACATCGACTTCGATGCGGTGGGCAACTGGGCCGAGCGACGCAACCTGCCCTACGCGGGCTACACCGATCTGGCGCAAAAGCCCGAGGTCTATCAGCTGATCAAGGAATGCGTGGAAAAAGTCAACGCCGACCTGAGTGTAGACACCTTGCTGGCCGGTAGCCAGGTCAGCCGATTCCTGGTACTGCACAAAGAGTTGGATGCCGATGATGGTGAACTGACCCGCACCAACAAAGTCCGTCGGGGCTTTATTGCTGAACGCTATGACGGTTTGATCGACGCGCTTTACAGCGGGAAAACATCCCAGTTTATTGAAACCCAGGTCAAGTTTGAAGACGGTCGCACCGGCAAAGTCAGCGCTACCCTGCGCATCGAAGACACCAAGACCTTTGCCCCCGTAAAGGCAGCAGCATGAGCAACAATTCACCCGCATCCGTGGCGCCCATCGGCGCACAAAAGAAGATTGGCGACATCATTCTGGATGTCAAAAATATCTCTTTGAGTTTTGGTGGCGTCAAGGCGCTGACCGATATTTCGTTCAATGTGCGTGAGCATGAGGTGCGCGCCATCATCGGCCCCAACGGTGCTGGCAAAAGCTCCATGCTGAACTGCATCAATGGTGTTTACACACCGCAGCAGGGCTCCATTACTTTTCGGGGGCAGGCGTTCAAACACATGGACAGCCATCAAGTCGCGGTGATGGGTATTGGTCGCACCTTCCAGAACCTGGCGTTGTTCAAAGGCATGAGCGTGCTGGACAACATCATGTCCGGACGCAACCTCAAGATCAAGAGCAATCTCCTCTTGCAGGCGCTGCGCATCGGCCCCGCCGAGCGCGAAGAAATCATGCACCGCGAGGCCGTGGAGCGCATCATCGACTTTCTGGAAATTCAGGCCTTCCGCAAGACACCCGTGGGCCAGTTGCCCTACGGTTTACAGAAGCGAGTGGACCTGGGCCGTGCTTTGGCGATGGAGCCCCAGGTGCTGCTGCTCGACGAGCCAATGGCCGGTATGAACGTCGAAGAAAAGCAGGACATGTGCCGGTTTGTGCTGGAAGTGAATGAAGAGTTTGGCACCACCATTGTTTTGATTGAACATGACATGGGCGTGGTGATGGACATCTCCGACCGCGTGGTGGTGCTGGATTACGGCAAGAAAATTGGTGACGGCACACCCGAAGAGGTGCGAAACAACCCAGACGTGATCAGTGCCTACCTAGGCACGAGTCACTAAGAAACTAATGTGTTTGCGGGATAGACCAAGATTTGCGAAGCAAATTTGCTCTGTCCTCAACTGATTGAGGGGATTTATGGCTTTCTTTTTAGAAACTTTGTTGGGCGGCCTGATGGCGGGCATGCTCTATTCGCTGGTGGCGCTGGGCTTTGTGCTGATCTACAAAGCCTCGGGCGTCTTCAACTTTGCGCAGGGCGCCATGGTGCTGTTTGCGGCGCTGGCAATGGCGCGGTTTGCAGAGTGGATTCCGGCTTGGACAGGTATATCCAATCCGATTGCAGCCAACCTGATCGCCTTCATCATCGCCGGATTCCTGATGTTTGTCGTGGCCTGGATCATTGAGCGCCTGGTGCTACGTCACCTGGTCAACCAGGAAGGCACCACCCTGCTGATGGCTACTCTGGGCATCAGTTACTTTCTGGACGGATTGGGCCAGACCATTTTTGGCAGCGATATCTACAAGATCGACGTGGGCATGCCCAAGGAGCCCATCTTTGCGTTCGAGAGCATGTTTGAGGGCGGCGTCCTGATTAACAAGGAAGACCTCTACGCGGCGCTTATCGCGGCCGTGCTGGTGGCCGCTCTGAGTCTGTTTTTTCAAAAGACGGCAACCGGTCGTGCCCTGCGTGCTGTCGCCGATGACCACCAGGCTGCACAAAGTATCGGCATTCCGTTGAACCGCATCTGGGTCATCGTCTGGTGCGTGGCTGGTGTTGTGGCCTTGGTGGCGGGCATGATTTGGGGCAGCAAGCTCGGGGTGCAGTTTTCGCTGACAACCGTCGCGCTGCGGGCTTTGCCGGTGGTGATTTTGGGTGGCTTAACTTCGGTCCCAGGTGCCATTGTGGGCGGCCTGATCATCGGCGTTGGCGAAAAATTATCCGAGGTTTTTTTGGGCCCCTATGTTGGCGGCGGTATTGAGATCTGGTTTGCCTATGTGCTGGCACTCGTGTTCTTGCTGTTCCGTCCGCAAGGATTGTTCGGCGAAAAAATCATTGATCGCGTTTGAGAGACACCTATGTTCTATAGAGAAAACGGCCAATACAAGACCAGCTACCGCGCAGATCAGCAGATCTTTCCTATCGCGCAAGACCGCTGGGCCATACTGCTGTTGATTGCGGCGGCGTTCCTCGTCGTGCCCCTGTTGGGTAGCGACTACATGTTTCGCGCAATCTTCATTCCCTTCTTGATCATGTCGCTGGCAGCGCTGGGAGTGAATATTCTGGTGGGCTACTGCGGACAGATTTCCCTCGGTTCAGGGGCCTTCATGGCGGTGGGCGCTTACGCGGCCTTCAACTTCTTTGTACGCGTGCCCGGTATTCCGCTGTTGCTGGCGCTGGTGCTGGGTGGGTTGTGCTCCAGTGCTTTTGGCATCCTGTTTGGGTTGCCCAGTTTGCGGGTCAAGGGACTCTATCTGGCCGTAGCGACTTTGGCAGCGCAGTTTTTCGCGGACTGGATGTTCTTGCGCATCAAGTGGTTTACCAATGATGCACCTTCGGGTTCGGTCTCGGTGAACAATCTACAGGTTCTGGGCATGTCGATTGAGAGCCCGATTTCCAAATATCTGTTTTGCCTGAGCATTCTGGTGGTGCTGGCGCTGGCGGCCAAAAACCTGGTGCGCGGAGCAATCGGCAGGGAGTGGATGGCCATTCGCGACATGGATGTGGCGGCCGCAGTGATTGGCATTCGCCCCATGTATGCCAAGCTCAGTGCCTTTGCCGTCAGCTCCTTTATCGTCGGTATTGCAGGTGCGCTGTGGGGCTTTGTTTACCTGGGTTCCTGGGAGCCGGCGGCGTTTTCTGTGGACTTGTCCTTCAAGCTGCTGTTCATGGTGATTATTGGGGGCATGGGCTCGATCATGGGCAGCTTCTTTGGTGCCGGCTTTATCGTCATCCTGCCGATCTTTCTGAACCAGTTCCTTCCTTTGTTGGGTGGTGCCGTGGGCGTCGAAATTTCCACCGCGGGCATATCCCACTCCGAACTGATTATTTTCGGTGCCTTGATTGTGTGGTTCCTGATCGCAGAGCCACACGGTCTGGCAAAGTTGTGGGCGCTCTCAAAACAGAAGTTGCGTCTTTGGCCCTTCCCGCATTGAGCTTTTTAGCTGCGTTGTTTGTTCGTTAACCACAGGCATACCAATGCCGAACTATAGGAGACTTTCGTGAAAATTCGAAACATCGTTCTGGCCAGTACCCTGGCCGCCCTTGGAGCCAGCGCATTTGCGCAAGCCAAAGAGCAGTTCTTTCCGGTGCTTTCCTACCGCACTGGAGCCTATGCGCCCAATGGCGTGCCATGGGCCAACGGGTTTGTGGATTACCTCAAACTCACGAATGTGCGTGGTGGGGTTAATGGAATGAAGATTAGTTACGAAGAATGCGAAACCGGTTACGACACCGCGCGTAGTGTGGAATGTTATGAGCGCCTCAAGGGAAAGAATGGCGGCGCTACCATGTTCCAGTCGCTGTCCACCGGGGCCACCTTTGCACTGACAGAAAAGGCGCCTGGCGACAAGATTTCCATCATTACCGCCGGCTATGGCCGCAGCGAGAGCCAGGACGGCACGATCTTCAAGTGGAACTTCCCTCTGGCCGGAACCTACTGGTTGGCAGCAGATGTGCTGGTGCAGGCCATTGCCAAAAAGGAGGGTGGCCTGGACAAGCTCAAAGGCAAGAAGATTACGCTGGTGTACCACGACTCTCCGTTTGGCAAGGAACCCATTCCATTGCTGCAGGAGCGCGCGGCCATGCACGGTTTCAACCTTGCGCTGCTCCCGGTGACTGCACCCGGCGTGGACCAAAAAGCCACTTGGTTGCAGGTGCGCCAGGCCAAGCCAGACTACGTGCTGCTGTGGGGTTGGGGCGTGATGAATTCTACGGCGCTCAAAGAGGCGCAGGCCACGGGCTATCCACGCGAAAAGATGTATGGCGTGTGGTGGTCAGGTGCTGAGCCTGACGTGAAGGACGTAGGCGACGGCGCCAAGGGCTACAACGCTGTCACGATGCAGCACGGCGCAGAACCCAACTCGGCTGTGGTCAAGGAGATTATGGAAAAGGTCCACAGCAAGGGCCAGGGAACCGGTCCCAAGGACGAAGTTGGGCAAGTGCTCTACATGCGTGGCGTGATGAGCTCCATGCTGGCAGTCGAAGGTGTGCGCCGCGCGCAAGAGCGCTTTGGCAAGGGCAAGTGGATGAGCGGAGAGCAGGCCCGCTGGGGCTATGAGAATTTGGCGCTTGACCAGAAGAAGCTCGATGCGTTGGGTTTTGCGGGTGTGATGCGCCCGATCAGCACCTCGTGCGTCGATCATATGGGCTCCAATTGGGCGCGCATTCACACCTGGGACGGCAAAAAGTGGGAGTTCTCCTCCGACTGGCTACAGGCGGACGAGCAGGTGCTGAAGCCCCTGGTCAAGACCACAGCCGCTAAATATGCAGCCGACAAGAAGCTGACACCGCGCACCCCTGCGGACTGCCAGTCCTGATAGCAACGGCGGCCCTGACGGGCCGCCAAATCAAAGGTCCGCTGGGCGAGCCTTTCATTTGGTTCAAACGGGAATATCACTATGAGTGAAGCGAAGAAAATTGTTCTCAACGTGAATGGCATTGAGGTCATTTACAACCACGTCATTTTGGTGCTCAAGGGTGTATCGCTCCAGGTGCCCGAGGGCGGTATCGTGGCCATCCTGGGCGGCAATGGCGCTGGAAAGACCACCACGCTGCGCGCGGTGTCCAATCTGCTGGCCGGCGAGCGTGGAGCCGTGACCAAAGGCTCTATCGAGTTGCGCGGCGAGCGCATTGAGAACCTCTCGCCAGCCGACCTGGTGCAGCGTGGCGTGGTGCAAGTCATGGAAGGCCGGCATTGTTTTGCCCACCTCACCATTGAAGAAAACCTGCTCACCGGCGGCTACACCCGCAAGAGCAAGGCCGAAGTCGATGCCAACCTGGAGAAGGTCTACAACTACTTCCCCCGTTTGAAGACAAGGCGCACCAGCCAGGCTGCGTACACCTCGGGTGGCGAACAGCAAATGTGCGCCATCGGGCGCGCACTGATGGCCAACCCCAGCATGGTGCTGCTCGACGAGCCATCCATGGGCCTGGCCCCGCAGATCGTGGAAGAGGTGTTTGAGATCGTCAAAGACCTCAACACCAAGGAAAAGGTGACCTTCCTGCTGGCCGAACAGAACACCAATATGGCCCTGAAGTACGCCGACTACGGCTACATCATGGAATCTGGCCGCGTGGTGATGGACGGCGCAGCCGACTATTTGCGTACCAACGAAGACGTCAAGGAGTTCTACCTTGGCATGGGTGGCGGCGAGCGCAAGAGCTTCAAGGACGTCAAGAGCTACAAGCGGCGCAAGCGCTGGCTTGCTTGATGAAACACCCCCCGGCTTGCCCGCTTCGCGTGGCCGCTTTCCCCCTTGCAGGGGGCAACACCGGTGGCCCGGCAAAGCCGGTTCCACGGTGTTTCTGGATGGGGTGGCTCGCAACGCTTTGCCACCCAAATGTCGTCGGTAAACATGGAGAAATGGGCTGTGGCTAAATATTTTGATGCAATGGAAACACGTTCGCCCGCTGATCGCGAGGCCGCGCTCATGGCGGCATTGCCGGCGCAGGTCGCGCATGCCCAAAGCCGTAGTGCTGCATTTGCCGAGATTTTGAGCGGTGTCGATGCAACCGGTATCAACAGTCGCGCTGCACTGGCCAAACTACCGGTAACGCGCAAGCACGAGTTGCAGGAGATTCAGCAGGCTTCGCGTGCGCAGGCGGTGGGTGGCAATGTGTTTGGCGGTTTTAGTGCTGTGGGTTTCGGTACCGACATGCCGCGTGTGTTTGCCAGCCCTGGCCCTATTTATGAGCCCGAAGGTACCGGGCGTGACTACTGGCGCATGGCGCGGGCCATTTATGCCGCAGGCTTTCGTCCGGGCGAACTCATTCATAACAGCTTCAGCTACCATTTTGTGCCTGCTGGTTCCATGATGGAGACCGGCGCTCATGCGATGGGCTGCACCGTTTTCCCGGGTGGCACCGGTCAGACCGAGCAACAAGTGCAAGCCATGCGCGACCTCCAACCGGCGGGTTACATCGGAACCCCGAGTTTTCTGAAAATCATTGTTGAGAAAGCGTTGGAAATGGGAGTTACGTTGCCCAGCGTGACCAAGGCGATGTTTGGTGGTGAGGCCTTTCCCCCCAGTCTGCGCGACTGGTTTCTGGCGCACGGAATTGCCGGCTACCAGTGCTATGCCACTGCCGACGTGGGTCTGATCGCCTACGAGACACCGGCACGCGAAGGACTTGTGCTCGACGAAAACGTCATCGTGGAAATTGTTCGCCCCGGAACCGGAGATCCGGTGGCTGAGGGCGAGGTGGGTGAACTGGTGGTGACTCCGCTCAATGCTGGCTATCCCTTGATTCGTTTTGGAACTGGTGATTTGTCTGCGATATTGCCGGGCCAGTGCCCAACCGGGCGCACCAACGTGCGCATCAAAGGCTGGATGGGGCGCGCCGACCAGACCACCAAGATTCGCGGTATGTTTGTGCACCCCAAGCAGGTGGATGAGATCGTTAAACGCTTTTCAGGGGTGGCCCGTGCGCGTCTGGTCGTGAGCGGTGAAATGGCCAACGACAAGATGATGTTACGGGTTGAGGCTGACACCAATCTGGAGGGCTTGAGCACCCGGATCGAAGAGGCCATTCGGGATGTCACTAAGCTGCGCGGCCAGGTTGAAATTGTGCCGACTGGTAGTTTGCCCAACGACGGCAAGATTATTGAAGACGCCCGCAGTTACAAATAGCGATTCATGCGATCTAGGTAGATTCCATCATGGCAAATGGTTATGCTGGCGGTAGGCCGGCAGGTCTAACCATAAGGATTCGTCATGAAAAAATTACTCGTCGTTGTAGTGGCTGCTTCTGCTTTGTGGGCGCATGCAGACACCTATCCCAGCAAGCCAGTCTCCATAGTCGTTCCCTTTGCGGCGGGTGGCCCCACCGACCGTTCGGCTCGTGATTTGGCCGAGGCGATGCGCAAACCCCTGGGTGGCGCCACCGTACTGATCGACAATGCGGCTGGCGCCGGGGGCTCTATTGGGGCCAACAAGGTAGCCAAGGCGACGCCCGACGGCTACACGCTGTTGTTTCACCATATCAGCATGGCCACTATGCCCACGCTGGTACGCAATATACCGTTCAAGGTTGAAAGCGATTTTGAATATTTGGGCATGGTTAGTGACGTGCCCATGACGCTCATTGGGCGCCCGTCGCTCCCGGCCAAGAATTTCAAGGAGCTGGTCACCTGGATTGGGCAAAACCAGGGCAAGATCAATTTGGGCAACGCCGGGGTGGGTTCAGCCTCACATTTGTGTGGTTTGCTGTTTCAAAACGCCCTGCAGGTTGACATGACCACCGTCCCCTACAAAGGGACTGGCCCTGCCATGACGGACCTGATCGGCGGACAGATTGATTTGATGTGTGACCAAACCACCAACACCTCCTCTCACATCGAAGCCAAAAAGGTCATTGGCTATGCCGTCACCACCGCTAAACCCTTGACTACACCCGCCCTCAAGACCTTACCCACCATGCAGGATTCCGGTCTCAAGGGTTTTGAAGTCACTGTCTGGCAAGGCCTGTACGCGCCCAAGGGAACGCCGCTAGACGTCCTCGCCAGAATCAATGCTGCGCTGAGGCTGGCTTTGAAGGACCCTGAATTCATCAAGAAACAGGAAGGTCTTGGCGCTGTGGTAGTGAGCGACAAACGAGTTGAGCCGGCAGAGCACAAGAAGTTTGTGGCGGCCGAAATTGCAAAATGGAGCCCCATCGTCAAAGCAGCGGGCGTCTACGCCGATTGATAGCTTGTGGCGTGCCTAAACGCCCCAAACAATCTCTTTCTCCGCTTTTTGGCATTGTTTGAGCATGTCGATAAATGGTACGGCACGTTGGCGCAGTGTGACCCTGTCAGTGCTGGGCAGTGTCTCGCCTGCGGTCTGCGCACTTTGTCGCCGTTGTTCCAGCGCGGCTTCATCCTGCGCAATGGCTAGTTCTAGCGCCGCAATGGCGGCGGGCATATCCTGCGGCAGCAAGATGCCTTTGACCAGGCTTTCTTTGCCAACGATGTTCAGAATCTGGCGCCCATTGGGCTCCAGCATGATCAGGTCACCCGTCACTTTGGATTTGAATTTGTAAAGCATAGTCAGTCAAACGCTTACAGGCGCCCAAGGGGTTTTATGATGCGCCTGAGTATGAAGCAAACTAGCGCGACAAACCCACTCTCAGGAGATCGGCAATGGCAGATTTACACATTCGACGCGAACATTCCTTGAGCCTGACCGCAGCGCGAAAAGTCGCGTTTGCTTGGGCCGAGCACGTGGAGGCTGAATTTGGCATGGCCTGCACCTACGAAGAGGGCGCCAAAGAAGACCGTGTCACATTTACCCGTTCGGGGGTCAACGGCGTTTTGCACGTGACCGCGGACCATTTCGATCTGGACGCCAAACTGGGCTTTCTGTTGGGCGCTTTCAAAGGTCGCATTGAAGCGGAAATTGTCAAAAATCTGGATGACTTGCTGAAACCGAAGCCAGCCAAAAAATCATCTCCCAAAAAAAAATAGCGTCGAAGACGCTATCGTTTTTGTAGCTGTGTACGCAGCTTCTACGGGGGCTAAAGCTATATTTAGCTCAAAGACTCGATCAAATCCACATACTGCTGCATGGCAGCCTTGTCACTGGTGCCTTTCAAGTTGTTCCAGGCATCCCACTTGGCGCGACCGACCATGTCGACAAATCCAGGTTTTTTCTCGGTGTTGTCTCCCGAACTGGCTTGCTTGTACAGCGCATAAATTTTGAGCAAAGTGCCGTTATCGGGCCGTTCAGTGAGGCTTTTGGAGTTGGCGACGGCGGCTTCGAATTTTTTCTTCAGGTCGGACATGGGTGGTTCTCCGTAAAGGTTTGTTTGGATGCTGAATTTTGCCCGCTGGTCTGCGGCGCGTCAGGCAAGCACAATAGTACAACAGCAGAAGTCAGGCGGCTTGCCTGTATCCTGATGCATTGAATACTCTTTCCCCGCAACGATATCCGTTCTGGAGGTCCTATGGTTACCCGTATCAAACCCGAGAAAGTCGCACAGCCCCCGGAGTACAGCGCGACACACTCCATTCAGGAAAGCCTGGCCAGAGTAGTGGAGGGGGTATTGGGCCTACACGGTGAGCGCATGAGCAAGGTCGATACCGCATGGCTGCGTATGGATTCCCCCTCCAACCTGATGATGATTGTGGGCGTCTGGGTTGTCACACCCCGGTTGCGCTACGCGGACTTGCGCCAGCGCTTGGAAGAGCGACTGCTTAAGTACCCGCGCTTCGTCCAGTGCGCGGTGGAGGACGCGACCGGTGCTACGTGGGTCAATGACCCGGCATTCGATCTGGATAACCATCTGGTTATCGAGGCGCTTGAACACAGGCCCAAGGGGCAGCAGCAAGACGCGCTGCAGGACCGGCTGGCTGAACTCACCATGCAGCCGCTCGACAAGCAGCATCCCTTGTGGCAATTCCACCTGGTGGAGCACTACAAAGGTGGATCGGCCATGATGGTGCGCATTCACCATTGCATTGCGGACGGCATGGCCCTGCTTGCGGTGACCCAGTCTCTGGTCGATGGCGGCTCGCCCCCGCCCGGGCTTCCCCGCCACGAACCGCACAAAGACGGGCTGGAAGGCGCCGAGGAGTGGATTACAGACTCATTGCTCAAACCGTTCACCAATATGACAGTCAGGGCATTGGGTGCGGCGGGAGAGGGCGCTGTGCGTTCCCTGGGGCTGTTGATGGAGCCGCAAAAGGGCGTGGAAAGAGGCATGCATGGCTCTGTGGATCTGGCCAAGCTTGCGTACCACGCTATGGCGGACCTGGCAGCACTGGCACTAATGGTTGACGACTCACCCACCCGTCTGAAAGGCGCTCCCGGGCGCTCCAAGCGGGTTGCCTGGTGCGCGCCGATCCCCCTCACGGAAGTCAAAGCAGTGGGCAAGGCTTTGAATTGTTCCGTTAATGATGTGCTCCTCAGTTGTGTGGCTGGCGCAATCGGCGAGTACCTCAAGGAGCACGGCGACGTCACGCAAGGCAAAGAAATCCGCGCCATGGTGCCGGTCAACTTGCGTTCGCAGGGTAACGCCCATCAGTTGGGAAATCAGTTTGGATTGGCGCCCCTGGTGCTGCCGATTGGCCTGGATAACCCGATTGAACGGGTCTACGAAGTCAGGCGGCGCATGCAGGGCCTCAAGGGCAGTATGCAGCCTCTGCTGGCTTTTGGTCTGCTGGCGGTTGCAGGCCTGCTGGCCAAGCCCATGCAGGACGCCATGCTGGGCTTGTTCTCCAAGAAAACGACGGCTGTCATGACCAATGTCCCAGGCCCACGCGAGAGAATGAAACTGTGTGGCAGCACGGTGGAAGAGACCCTGTTCTGGGTGCCGCAAAGTGGAACCGTCGGGCTGGGTGTTTCCATACTGAGCTATGGCGGAGGCGTGCAGTTCGGGGTGGTCTCGGATTCGACGCTATGCCCCGATCCACAAAAAATCATCGACCAGTTCGAGCCCGAGTTCGCCAGGCTCTCCATGGTCACCCTGATGCTCCCATGGGGCGAGACCGATTAATTCCGCTGTAGTGGGAATGCGTGGAGGCCAGTTAGCTGGCCAGTTCGCTTTTTCTGTTGAAAAACGGCCAGCGGCGGTGGTTACGGCGTGATTAACCTATGCGGCCAATGCGGCAAGCCATTGAGCAGCTGGGCGAACGCCGACTCCGTTGGCATCGAAACCGTGAGGTGTTCGCAGAACCAACTGAATGGAATTTGCGTTGGGATGATCCGCCGCTGTCTTCACCAAAAACGAACTTGGTTTGGTATCTCCAACTTTGGCCTCAATGAATTGCTGGGCTTCTCCATTTTCATCAGCGAGCACGAAATCAATTTCATGATCAGATGTCGTGCGCACGTAATGAAGTTGCAGGCTTGAGCCTTCACTGTCCGCGAGGAATTGGACATGCTTGAGCAGATGGCAGGCCACCAAATTCTCAAATCGCGCACCCGAATCTGGAGAGTTGTCCTTGGTGTCATTCACATATGCCCAGTCGCAAAAATATAGCTTCGGGGCTTTTGAGAGCGCACGGGAGACATTGCGATGGTAGGGTCGAACCAAGAAGACGATGTGCAGGGACTCCAAAATTTCAATATAGCTACGTATCGTGTTCGAGGACACTCCAATTTCACGTCCAAGTGCATCGAACGACAAGGGACTACCAGTTCGGGTGCGAAGCATTTCCAATAGCAACCTCATGGAGCGAATTTCATGAATTCGGCTGAATTCGACGATGTCTTCGCGAACCAAGTCAGTGAAATACTGGTTTTGCCAACGTTTCCTTCCACTGTCCGTTCCCTTAATGAGTGGCTCCGGGAATCCCCCAAAACGTAGCAAGGACTCTAGTGCCTGATCTTCACCAGCGACATGAGGCAAGAACTCCTTCAACGAGAAAGGATGCAGCCGCCATCGAAAATATCGTCCTGCCAACGACTCTCCCGTTTGGCGAAAAGTATCCAGCCTGGCACTACCCGTCACTAGCAAAGACTGATGGTCCGGTTTGGTGTCGAATACGCCCTTAAGGTAGCTTTTCCAATCTGACTTTGCGTGAATCTCATCGAGAATCACGTAGTCATGGGTCGAAGGCCAGTCGGCATTGGTAATGCGTTGGCGGTCTTTCACGCTGTCGTAATTGAGGTAAAGCGGGTGCCGAAATCTTTCGTTTAGACTCTTGGCCAAAGTGGTTTTTCCAACCTGGCGCGGTCCAGTAACGAAGACCATTTTGTCCACGACATCACGCGCAATAAAGGACGAAAGGTAGCGATTCATCCTGATATTTCATCACCACTTTGAAGATTTATCAAGATATTTCTTCAATAACCTGAAGAAAGTTCCTGTATTATTTGCCGCTCGCGCATTGAGGGCTGCTACCAGTTGCCGTTTTTCAAAGGTTAAGCGAACGGCTGGAGTTAGCTGGCCAGTTCGGTGAGGGCCATCTCGACGTCCAGCCGTTCGGTTGCGTCCAATGCACGCGTGCCGGCCGCCTGCTCGTAATAGCGGGTGGCCTCTGCCATGCGTTTGTCGCCCTCCAGTATCACCAGTGCGTTGGCAAATTCAATTTTGGCGATGGCCGATTGGGGGGTAAGGGTGAGTGCCTTTTCAAACAGATTCAGGCTGGTTTCTTTTTTTGCGCCGTACGTCATGTTGGCAATCAGCGAGCCGACTTTGTCGATCACCTCGGCGTGAAATGCCCCCAGCGCAATATGCGCATCAGCATGGCGCGGCTGAAGCGCGATTGCCTTTTCCAATGCAGACTTCACCTTGCCGCCAACCCCTTGCGCCAGTGCCTTTGCCACGCTGATCCCCTGGCTGTATCGACCCATGGCATAACCTTGCCAGTAAAACGCGTTCGCGTTCAGGGGGTCGATTGCGGCGAGTGCCGCTGCGCGGTCCGCAGTGTCCAGAAAGAGGCGCTGCCGAACCTTTTCCCTGGGTTCCAAATAGTTGGCGTAAATGCAAGTCGCCTTGCTGGTGACCGTGATACCCGCAAGGCCGGCCTGCAAACCCAGTTCCGCAGCATGCTGGAACTCACCGCGGTGAAACAGCGCCCAAGCGTCCAACACCCTGTCATCCAACGGCAGCGGTTCCTGGTCGCCCGCGTGCAGTCGGCTCCAGTTCTTTCTGACGCGCTTTGCGTCAAAAGGGTAGTCATCGCTACAGGTGAAGACGGTCCAAGTGCCCACGCTTTAGTTTCCTCACTAAGCCACTGGCGGGCTATAGGCTCCAACCAACTTGAGCAAATGATTTCTTTGACCCTCTTCCAGATAGGGCACCAGCAAGTTCAAAACGTGGTGTGCGCCGCGCAAAAGTGCCGCTTGTGCACTTTCTGGTTCCAGCGCGTTGCGAGGATCTTTGACATATTCAAAACTAAGCCAGTAGGTCAGAACCACAACCATGCTGGTGGCAGTTGCCTCCATCTCACGCGAGTCGATCCGCACGGCCCCCGAGCGGTTCATGCTGTCCAGCATGGCCTTGACCGAACGGGTCTTATTTTTGAGCACCCACTGAAAATGCGTCTCCAGCCGCCGGTTCTTGCTCAACAAGTCGTTCAGGTCACGGTACAAAAACCGGTACTGCCAGATCAGTTCAAACAGCGTATGCATGAAGAACCAGGCGTCTTCCACATCGCGCACGCTGTCACTGGCATTGAGCAGTTCGTTGAGGGCCTTCTCGTACCGGTCAAAAAGCGAGTTGATTAACTCGTCCTTGGCCGGGTAGTGGTAGTACAAGTTACCCGGGCTGATGCCCAACTCGGCTGAAATCAGCGTCGTCGATACATTGGGTTCGCCAAAGCGGTTGAATAGCTCCAGCGTCACTTCCAGAATGCGCTCTGCGGTGCGGCGGGGTGCTTTCTTGACCATGGCGATCTCTTTATTAGGCCGGTTGACGGCGTGCCGCGGTGGCGACGGTATCACCTAGGTCGTCCATGACCTCTTGCAGCGTCGCGATGGCGCGCCCAATCCGTGTTGGCGCCTTCGGGGGTGCTGACAGATGGCGCTTATGGTCATCCAGCACATCGTGGTTCAGGGTGATGCCATGTTGCGCCAGTTTTGCGGACAGGCCTGTCTTGCGCGAGCGCAGCATCTGGCGCGTTTGCTGGTACGCATGCTCGGCCAAATGGCGGCGTTGCGCGTAGCTAAAGGTGTTAGCTAAATATAGCTCGGGGTCACGGTGGTCCGGTTCGATCAGAATGATGTCCGTCTTCGGGTAGGCATGCGCGTAGTGTTTCATGCCCAATTCCATGCGGGAATGGATCATGGATCGGAAGGTCTGGCTCAGCACCGCAGGCAGTCCGCCATCGACGATGCGGGGAATCTCCCGCTTGTGCGTAGGCAACCCGCGCTGCATGACCTTAGCAAACTGGGGGGCCGTGGCATCGAATGGCACCAGTGGGTTCAGGCAAATCATCAGATCCACCTCATCCTCCAGTGCAACCGATGCATGCATGGTCTTCTTCAGAGCGCCATCCACATAATACTGGCCGTCAATGTTGACTGGCGGAAACAGACCCGGCAGGGCAGAGCTAGCCTGCACGGCTTGCGAGATCGGTACATGGTCCCATCCGGGGCTTCCAAACGGAGCGGCTTCGCCACTGTCCAGGTTGGTGGCAACCAGAGTCAGCTTGGCTTTGAGCTTACGAAAATCGTTAGTCCGACCTTCTCGGCTGAACAGGCGCGCCAACTCCGTGTCCACGGCGGAGTTTGAGAAAACACCGGTCGGCAAGGCCGGGCTTAGCCGTTCGAGTGCGTTCATCAAGGACTTGCGCCCTAAAGTCACATCCCAAAGGGCAGATAGCACCAAACCCGGAAGCATGATTCCCCGGCGCATAAACTCACCGTAGGCTGGCTTCAGTAACCACGATGGGTCGAATGTCTCTGAAGGCGCACTGTCGTTTTCGATGAATGAGGCGCACAGTTCCCGAGGCGACATACCGTTAGCCAACGACGCAACAATGAAGCCCCCGGCCGACACCCCCACATAGTGGTCCAGTTTTGTAAAGTCCAGCCCGTTAAGGGATTCTTCCAGTGCGCACATGGCGCCGACTTCATAAATGGCCCCCAGTGGCCCGCCGCCAGCCAATGCCAAAGCGATTTTTGGACGGGAATTTATATTAGCGTGCATAGGTGCAAAGTGTAGGGCGTGACACCAGTTGTTTTTGCTGCAACGCAGCAGGCAAGAGAGCCAACCGGCAGTTCGCGAAACCGCAAGAAATGGGCAAAAAAAGGAGCGCCAAAGCGCCCCTTCAATTTGCTGCGCAGCAGCTTTTCATCAGTCTTGCGTTGGCTTCTGCTCTGCAGTTGCTGGTTTAGCGGCTTTGCGGGCGGGCGCGGCACGCTTTGCGGCCGACTTTGTCGCTGGCTTCACTTCGGCCTTCGGAGACGCTGCTACAGCCTTCTTTGCCGGAGCTTTGGCTGACAGCTTTTGCACCGCTTTGTTCAGATCATCAATACGAGCAATCAGCTCATTGACGTCTTTGGCAGACGGCACGCCCAACTTGTTCAGTGCTTTTGCAACGCGCTCTTCAAAGATATTTTCCAGCTTGTCCCATTGGCCTGAAGCCTTGGACGTGATGT
>JBAWYQ010000054.1:0-20440 GCA_037143475.1 Burkholderiales bacterium
CAATGGTGAAGAAATGCAAAGTTCGCCAGTTGCCATAAATGTGGCACCTACGGGCACACTGCCGAATTTGGCGAGCGGCTCCTGATTGGCAATTCACCGGGCTACCATATAGCTGACGTTCACCCATACCCGCAAGCACCCCACTGCCGGATTACACTGTCGTGCCGATGGATTGCCTTGCAGCAGCAAAGTTGAGACAATACAGCGCTCGCACAACATCTGCGTGAGTTCAATAAAAATAGGAAAGCAACACAATGGCAACTGCAAAAAAGCCAGCGGCAAAGGCTGCGGCGACTCCAACCGTCAAGACTCCCACCAAGGCAGCAAAGCCCGCGGCTAAACCAGCTACAAAGCCAGCCGCTAAACCAGCTCCCAAGAAAGCCCCCGTCCCCAAGACAGCCAAAGCCATCGCCAAAGTCAGCGCAAGCATTGCCAAGCTGACCGAACGCAAAGACAAGCTCGGCGCGGAAATCAAAGCCCTGCGCGACCAACGTGCTGCACTCAAAGCTGCTCCGGTTGCAGTTGCCGCCCCCGCCGCAAAGCCTGCTGCCAAGGCTGCCAAGAAGTAATCACTTCGAGCGGCTGAGTCCCGCAATATTAGGGAGGCCCTTAGTGGCCTCTTTTTGTTGGTGCAAAGTTTTCAGGGTCTCATAAATTCCAAAGGGCGCCAGGTTTCCCCGACGCCCCCAAACCGACCAACAGTTTGAAACCGATTACTTGGTCACAGCTTCACGGCTGTTTTTGCTGCGGCCTTTTTAGCATGCACATATTTGACTTTCTTGGCCGTCGGCTTGGCTGCCGATGCGGCGCTGGCGGGTGTGGCAACTGCGGTCGCAGCAGCAGGCGCCACAGGTGCTGGCTTGGCAGTAGCTACAGGAGCCTGCGCAAAGGAAGCAACAGCAACGCCACTCAACAAGGTAGCAGCAATCAGGGTCTTGATATTCAACATGGTTTAACTCTCACTCATCATTGACAGTCGCATAAGCTCCGACCATCTCGAGCGACCCGGCGTTATCTGCCAGGCTTGTAATCACAACGCCAGCCATGGTGCAGCGTTGACGGTATTTACCTTTGTTTACATGTCGTGTTTCCTGCTTCGCCGAGTCGGACACGTCCACACCGGTGATCTGGCAATGGATCCATACGCCGCAATCGCTTCCACTTCGACCCTTCAGAGTACACAGCGACAAAGAAGGCTGCAAAGCCTGCCACAAAGAAATAGGGCAAGGCCGTCAATTTACGGAGAGCGCACTTCGGAGTCTTTTCTTTTGTATGCTGTTCAAATACACCATGCCCAATATTGTTGACCTTGCAAATCCGAGTCTGGAGCGGGACGAGCGCTTGAAGACGCTCATTGAGGGAAACCTGTCGAGCTTCTCCGTGCAAGGCGCCACGGGTGACCAACTGTTGGGAAATCACCATGCAGCAGTCGCATTGGCTATCGTGGATGAGGGCCTTGGCGCTGACCTTCCCGACCTTCCACGCCATTCTCGTTGGACCACGAAGTCAGCGCTCTTGCTGACACGACGCTCGTTGCATCTACGAAAACATGCCGGCCAATGGGCACTGCCTGGTGGGCGCATAGACCCGGGAGAGACTGCCGAGCAAACGGCTTTGCGAGAGATGGCCGAGGAAGTCAATTTGACCCTCAATGCACATGCCGTGTTGGGTCGACTAGATGATTTCGTCACCCGTTCTGGTTTTGTAATCACGCCAGTGGTGATCTGGGCGGGCACTGCTGAGGCAGTCACGCCCAATCTCCAGGAAGTAGCGAGCATTCATCGCATTCCGGTGTCCGAGCTAATGCGAGCGGATTCGCCCTTGCTGGATTCGACAGAGCACAGTAACCAAATCGTTCTTCGCGTACCCATCGGCGAGAGCTGGATCGCCGCACCAACGGCGGCCATGTTGTACCAGTTCCGGGAAGTCTGTATATTGGGTCGACACACTCGGGTGGCGCATTTTGAGCAACCCGCATTTGCGTGGAAGTAGCTTCAATCAGGCGCGATGACAAACCCGATCACGGTATCTGAATCAAATGCACCTGGTCAAGCCTGACGAACTGGAAACCGGCTTTGAGCAGTTCAATCAGTCCCAACGACAAACCTTCGGCGGTATCTGAGGCAGGCTTGTTCATATGCGCAATGATGACATCGCCAGACTTGACATGCTTGAGGCGCTTAGCAATGGCCAATCGTCCCAACGTGGCTCCCGAATCCGCATTGACCGAGAAGCCAGCGATTGCATAACCCATCCGTTCAATCTCGGTCACAGCCTGTGCGTCATATTCGGCAGTGGCTCCCCGGTACCAGTGCGGTGGTACCCCGATCATCTCGGTAATGGCTCTGGCGCCCTCTGCTACTTCGCGACGAAGGTGAATGACGTCAGGCTCTCCCGGTATTCCATAGACTTTGCGGCCGACGCCAATGACCGCAGGGATGTGGTTTTCGCCATGGTCTTCCACATCAAATAGATCCAGATGCGCCTTGATGACGGAAACACCCAACGGATTGGCAATCAACCACTTCTTGGTTGCAAATAGAGTGGCGGGTATCCGATTTCGGATGAGGAACTCGATCAGGTCATCATCAAACTTACCTGAGCATGCGTCGAGCGTGAGTGCCACATGCCTGTTCACGGCGTTTGCGGTATCGAGCCGATCGTGAATCTCCACAGGCCTGGGTTGTGCCCAGACCAATGGGGCTACCAATAGCAGGAGAGGAAACGCCCACTTGTAGAAATAGATCTTCATAAAATACTACTGCGCCTTCAGTTCTTGATGAGAAGTCGCCACAGAAGTGGCGTTTTCCATGTGTCCAACCACACGACGCCGCATCTGTCGTACCGCCGTGATCTTGCGTGCCAGTTCCTGCGTCGAGTAAATGGAAGTCGTATCAATGGAAGCATGGCCCGCCAACTCGCTGGCCACCTCGATCGGCACCCCATCCACCAATGCCTGCCTCACAAAGGTATGGCGCATCCAGTGCGTACTGGCCTTCTCGAACCGTTTTTCATCCAACTCTTCAATTGCGGCTGATTTGGCTGCATGGTTGAAGAACCGCTTGATCACGGCATAAATGCCGGATGCCGACAAGGCTGAACCGGCTGGGTCGGTTCGAGCCGTCGTGACGAGTTCACCGCCCTGCCCTTTACTCCATTGCGGCACCGAGGCTCCCAGGGTTCTGATCAATGGCAGGTTGTCCTTGTTAGTCGCGCCCTTGTCCTCCTCCAGAAACTCGCCTCCATGCAGCGCTAGCAGCGTGACCACATCCGGATTGAGCGGAACTTCGCGTGTCTTGTTGCGTTTTCCGGTGACGGTCAGGATACAGGTTTCGATGCGCAAGTCCTTGTGCGTAACAGTTGGACATTGTCGAGATGCCCTCCTTGGTTGGCATGACTGATGTAGATCTGAATGACTGAAGAAAAGGGTATCGATGGGCGGGAATGTGCTGGATGCGTGGCATAGGAATGCTTTCCGCAAAAGCCTATCTTAGCCTTTGGGTCTGTCAAGACGCCAAGCGTTAGCGGTCTTAGCTGCCTCCAGACCCCTTTGACGCAATTGTGTAGTGCGGCAAACGCAAGCTGATCAAAATACTGACTCCTGAAATCAAAGCGCACAAAAAGAAGGCAGCGTGTGTGCCGCTCACCAAACCGTTGCGCGCGGCATCGAGCAGTTGAATTGAATCGAGGCCAAGACCCTGGGCCAATTGGAGCAAGGCATCCTGGTCCTGCTTTCGGATCAGGATTTGTGGAGAGGACAGCAAGTTAATCACGAAAGCATCTTCAATGTGAAACTTCTCAAGTTCCAGGAGAATTCGATGCGCGTAAAACGTGTTAACCAGAACACTTGCAACGCCCACGCCAAACATACTCCCAATCATCCGAGTTGACTGTGCCAACGCGCCTGCTACGCCCATATTTTTGCGTCCGGCCACGGCCATGATCTGCAATGTTAAGTTTGGTAGTTGAAATCCCAAACTGGTGCCACACAAGGCAAATACCAACATCATCACGCTCTTGGATGTGTGGGCTTCAATCTGCGTGAGCAACAAACAGCTCACAAGCATTCCGAATTGCCCCCATGCAATGATGCGCTCGGCACGATGCAATCTCGGCAAAAGCTTGCTATTGACTATGCTTCCCAATGTGATGAAAACCAGCAACGGGGTCATGACCAGGCCTGCCTGATTCGGAGATTGCCCAAAGCTTCCCTGTAGCAGAAGTGGGGTGTAGAAAATCAGCATGAACATTGTCACCCCGGTCAATATGCCCAAGATCATCAACTTGCGTGCGCCGCTGTCATCGAGCACGCTGGGGGGGATGATGGGGGCGCGCGTACGGTACTGATGGCGGAAGAAGCTGTAGACCAGTACTCCTGAGAGTGACCACAACGCCAATGAGGCTATGTGAAGGAAGCCATAGGCTTGACTGTATTCAGCTGCCGCAAGCAAGCTGCATATACCCAGCAAGAGCAATATTGCACCTGCCCAATCGATGCTGCGATCCTTCTCTTCGTGATGAACGAGGTGCGGAAAGAATGTCCAGACCATGATCAATGCAGCGACTGCGACGGGCAAATTGACAAAGAACACGTAGCGCCAACTCACATGTTCGGTCAGCCACCCACCCAACCATGGGCCTACTGCAAGAGCAACTCCGTAACATGACGAAAGCAAGACTTGCCAACGCACGCGCTGAGCAGCATCCGGAAACAGATCCGGTACACACGCCGATGCGACTCCGAGCAACATACCTCCTGCCAGACCCTGCAGACCGCGAAAGATGACCAGTTGGAGCATCGATTGCGCGGCCCCACACGCTATCGATGCAATCGCAAAAAGGAAAACAGCCATCAGTACAAACGGCTTGCGTCCATAGAGGTCTCCAAGGCGTCCGGCAATTGGAATCATGACGGCATTGCCCACAAGAAAGGCTGAAGCCGACCATTGATAAAGATCATATCCACGCAGGTCCGCCACGATGCGGGGCATTGCCGTACCTACCACGGATGTGTTAATCGCAATCAACATGAAGGCCAGACAGATTCCGGCCATCGCTGCCAGTGAACGACGAAAGCTGCGCACAGTGTTGGGGACGTCAGTCATTGGGCTTTGGTAACTCGCTGCGAGTCACACAAATTGTGGTGTTTGAGCAATTAAATCCCTTTTAGCCAATACGTACTCGTCGTGTGTCCCGGTAAGCAGTTGGAACATGGCGAAGGTCGGTCCCGGCATATTGCGAGGGTCACTTGCGCTCTCCAGCGCCTGCCAGGTTCTTGACTGCAGTCCTCCCCTACTCCCGGTCTGAACTGGGTACCCCATGAGTGCCGCAGCATCGACCTGACTCAATCCGGTTTTTTGGCGTGCTGCTTTCAACTCTTCGCCGCTTGGGCTTGGCATGTCAATGGGCATGGTCATTTCTCGATTCATGAAAGGGGCACTCAACAAGGACACTTGCCTCTTGCTTTGCGCTACTCGGGAGAATCATCAATACGTAACTGCACAGCGACTGCATCAATGGTGCCCTGGTCACTACTGTCTGCATCGACCACCCGATGCAGATACGCGTAGGCTACGCGCCACTGGGTACCACCACATTGCAAGGACACGGTCTTGTCATTGAGTCGAATGATTTTGCCGGTGCGTTGATTGTGGTCACGGTCGACAAAGCCGACCACGTCACCCATGGCGACCTCATTGCGCCCCAAGCCTTGCGCTTTGTTTTCGCGGATTTGCACATCGCTGCCGTCCAGGTTGATCGCCGCATACGAGATCAGCCAGCGCCTGGCATCATCCATGTCCAGCACGACCGCCTGCTTTCTTCGCATTTCGAGTACCGTCCCCCGTCGAAGTGCATTGGCCTGGGGATCAAAATATTGCACGTCCTGACCGATCTTTAGTCGGACCTGCACCGATTGCATCCAGCGCGGCTCGTCCAGCACCCGGTCAATTGCGGCGCGCATGCGGTACAGGTCGAACGCGGATGCGCTGTTCAGAGTTTTGATGGCCTCAGAAAAATTCACGTTTCAGCTCCCCCCAAGATTTCCTGTCGCTAGTAAAAGCGCTACGTCGCAACTCTTCGTTTCATCTGTCGTATCGCCGTAATCTTGCGTGCCAGTTCCTGCGTCGAGTAAATCGAAGTCGTATCGATAGAAGCATGTCCCGCTAGTTCACTGGCCACTTCAATCGGCACCCCATCCACCAATGCCTGCCTCACAAAAGTATGGCGCATCCAGTGCGTACTGGCCTTCTCAAACCGTTTTTCATCCAGGCCGGCCTGGGCAGCCGATTTGGCCGCGTGTTTGAAGAACCGCTTGAGCACAGCATAGATGCCAGAGGCCGACAAGGCTGCCCCTGCCTGCTCGGTTCGGGCTATCGCAACGAGTTCACCACCCTGCCCTTTTTTCCACTGCGGCACTGAGGCACCCAGGGTTCGGATCAACGGCAGGTTGTCCTTGTCAATCGCGCCCTTGTCCTCCTGCAGAAACTCACCGCCATGCCGCGCCAGGAGTTTGACCACATCCGGGTTGAGCGGAACTTCGCGCGTCTTGTTGCGTTTTCCGGTAACGGTGAGGATCCAGGTTTCTGGCAAATCGGGCAATGCTTCGATGCGCAAGTCCTTGTGCGTCGCCTTGGCCAACTCGTCCAGACGGATGCCCGATGTAACGAGTAGTTCGAGGATGCATTTCAGGCGAAGTCGTTCGGGTCCAGTTGCTTGTGCATCCACACAGGTCAGTACATGCGCCCACTCGGCTTCGGTGAAGGAACGGCGGATATCCATTTTGGACGGCGGTAGGTCAAAGCCCTTCATCAGCGAGCGCATGGGGTTGGCCACCAGGTAGCCAGCATCCACCAGGCCTCCAAAGAGGGTCTGCAGTATCACAAGGGCCTGCTTTTGTGAGGCAGCACCGGGTTGATTGCGAAAAGCCCTCCAACCCGGATCGGTACGTTTGAGCGGGACTCGCTGCATCCAGGTGGATGGGACGGCTTGCAGGAATTCCCGATACTTCTGGCAATCTGGTGAGTTCACGCTGGACAGAGGTTTCTTGAGCTCTTGGGCACACCACAGCAGGAATCGCTCAGCTTCCTTGCGGTAGCTGCGCTGGGTAGACGGTTTCTCGTTGTACCGGGCCAGCCAGGCGCTCACCGCTTCCAGATCATTTTTGGCACCCAGGGTGTTGGCCATGTGGGATCGGAAGTCACCCTGCCCTCCTGCCAAGGCTGGTGTGGCTTGCATGTGCTGGATGGCACTGGCCACCAGGGTGCCGGCTCCAAACTGTTGCACGGCCAAGGAATTCTGACCCACCGCAGGTACTAGCGCAGCAACACGCAACTGCTGCTTGGACTTGGGCTCGTGCACGCTGGCAGACACCAGAAGATTCAAATGGTCCTGCTCCAGGATCAGCCAGTGCACGACTTGCTTTGCGCGTTGGGCACCAAAGCCCTTAATGGTGGAGTACCAGCGGTGGCCATACACATTGATGAAACGCACCAGGTCACCCAGGGTGATGATGCCCCTGTTGCGCAGGCACTTCACGACCGGACGGGCAAACCAGGATTCCAGTCGATCGGTAGCAGTCGGAATAACAGAAAGAACCGTCTCCAGATAGTTGAGCGCCCTCACCCTTTCAGCAACCGGGTCCTTGAATTCCGATGCCGCTTCGATGGCATCCACGTTGTCCAGTCCGAATGCCGCCTTGTACTCGGCCAGGAGCTCTGCCTCGCTCCAGCCATCGGGGTCCATGCCTTCGGAGGCGATCCACTCATCCAGACTGGGAAGTGCTACTGCTTTAGGTGTTGCCGCGTCACTGCGCAGCAAGTCCAGTAAATGGGTGATCTTGGAATGTGAGGCAAGCGTGGCATCGTGCTGACGCCCGGCTTCGATGATGCGCTTGAGGAGCGCTTCACGACGGTTTTGGACATAGCGCAGGTCCGTGGTGGACTCTGACCAGGCCAGGTAGCGATCAAAGGAGTCGGCCAGGTCCAGACCCAGGATGCTGGAGCGCACGAAGGCAAAGTGGTGGATTCCCAATGCGCGCGGGTCCTGGACTACCTGGGCTTTGGAGCCTTTGGGGCGGCCGGATTTGCGACGAGTCGTGGCGCCGCTATGGAACAACGACGTGATCGACGATCCGGTCGAGGCGTTCTCTGTCATTTCAGCAGCTTCCTCGCGATGCGCATCTGTTCGTTTTCGAACGCAGGGCCAAAGTCCTCAATGTCCCGCTCTGACATGCCGACTGCGGCCAGCTTTGCAACGGACTTCCAAGTCTTGATTGCCTTGTGCACCTTGCCCAATACACGCTGGACGCCAGAAGCATCCAGCCGGAAATACCCTGCGGCCTGAACCACCGCCTCAATCGAGTCGACAGGTCCATAACTCTCATCCAGCCAGAGCTTGAGTTCCTGGTCCTTGTCCGGGAAGGGGTTGATGTCAAATGCTGGGGCCAATCTCCACTGTCCATGCTCGACGTGGAGGAATCCATGGTTTTGCACATGGTCATCCACGTTGGTGATGAGAAGGTTGAAGGCAAGGCGGCGCCACAGCTCCTCCAGGTCTCGCCTGGGATCCACACTGTTGGCAACGATGGTGTCTGCTATCTGCGTGTAGGCGTAATCGTCCTGCCGGGACGCTTGCATCATCGATCCGGCTGACAAGTAGGGAATTCGTGCGCCGTGTACGCGGTCGAATCGGCGGATCAGTGCCACAGGAATGTCATCAGACATCACCACCCGGGATACGGCGACCGAGATGCCTGCCTTTGCAGCCAGATGAAGTGCCAGGACCTCGCCCCGCGTGACGCAGCGGTCATCCTTGACGCTGGGAAACTTGCCGATGGCCAGGTGGCCGTCGTCATCGACTACCGTGCACTTAGGTCGCATGCCTCCGACCGAGGTGCCTTTGCCGCGCAGGTAGCGCAGATCTGCCGCAGTTTCCTTATTCAGTTCCACTGCCCTCGATGCAGCCAACAGTTGTGCCAACTCCAGCAAAGGTGGGGTGCCGCGCTTGTCGTCTTCTATGGTTCTTAGAAATGCACCACTATCCAGGTCCAACATCCGGATGGCGCCGATGCGACTGATGTCATCGACCCCCAGCAGGTAATCGATTTCACTGAGCTCGACGGCGGGGACTTGACTGCCGTTGGCTTGGGCTGCTCTGCGGCGCTTGGCATGGTCTCGGGCAATGACCCTACAACCCCATCCGTCGGGCTCGGTGTCGGCAAAGGCAAAGTGGAAGATGGAGTCTTCTTTGGAAGGTGCCTTGCGAAACTGGTTGCCTGCGACCAAAGGCAGGTCGGGCGAAATCACAAACCTGGCTTTAGCATTGTTTAGCCAGTCGGAGTCATAGGCGAATGTCGAGTGTTCGCGGTGCCCCTCCTTGGTATAGGTCAAGGTGCCCAGCGGGATGGCACTCTGCCCCAGCGCCACGCCCACCGATTTTTTTATAGGGGCCATGAATTAAAGCGCTCCCGAAGTGTCCGTGCGTTTTTTGTTGCGCACGCGTTGCGGTAGCTGCTCATTCATCAACGACAGACCGATTTCATCGGTGGCCGTATCCAGAAGTCCAGCAATTTTGTTGAGCTCGCCCAGAACCAGAAACGCCTGCGCGATGACACCAATAGAAATGCGTGGGTCGCCCTTTTCCAGGCGGCGCAGTGTCGCCACCGACGTCTGGATGCGTTCGGCCATGGACTCCTGAGTCAGCATGCGACGCCGGCGGGCCAGCGAGAGGTCGTTGCCAAGCTTTTCCAACGCTCGCAAGACGGGCATGGGCACAGGGGCCGTATCTTGTTTAGCGCTCCGATATGAGCTTTTATTTTTACTAAAAGGTTGCATGTGAGCGATTATCTATATTGATAACACAGAGTCATTGTGGACAATTGCCCGCTTAGAGTCAAGCATCATCTGGTTAATCGATCACAATTGATTCGTTAAATTCATTAATAAGTTACATATAAGCGTTTGTATTCTAAGATACGCATTGGGTTCACCTCAGGCTTCCAACATGCACTGGCATCGGCATGTGGGTGAAATGACCCGTCGGTAAACCAGCAGATCGTCAGTCGTGGATTTCAATCGGTGTGAGACTGCTAAAGTGATCGGTCCACAGTGGCACATCGGGAATGTCCAAAGGCTCCTCGCGGATCACCTGCCCTTGCCCATTCAGGTACTTGCGGTTGACGGACGGATACTGCTGCAAATAGCGTTGATCACGGGTCAGAACGAAATACAAATTCTTGCGCGCATACAGCTCGGCCTCCGACGACTGGAACTTGTGCCTAAAACCCATTCCCAAGGCCTGTGCCTGGCGCTTGACCACCGGATAGAGATTCAGGTATCCGTTGGTGATATTGATGGCAATGAATCCGTTGGGGTTCAGGTGCTGCTCGTAAATTTGGAAGGCCTCGCGAGTGAGGAGGTGGATTGGAACGGCCCCACCCGTGAAGGCATCCAGAACGATAACGTCATAGCGTACATCGCGGTCTAGCTGTTCGAGTTTAAGGCGGGCATCGCCAATGATGATGCGCTTCTCCTGCGCCAGGCAGGTGGCGACATTGTCAAACCAGCGTTGGGCGACTTCGGACGCATCCGGATTGATTTCATAAAAATCGAAATGGTCTGCTGTGCGCGCATAGGTGGCCAGAGTACCCGCGCCCAGGCCAATAACGGCCACGCTGATACGTGCCTTTTGTGACTGCGCATACCGCAGGGTTTCGCCAACGCCACTGCCTTCACCGTAATAAGCAACGGGAATCCTGCGCCGATCAGTAGCCTGGTACTGCTTGCCATGGGTGATCTGGCCGCTGTAAAACACACGGTAGTTCTCGTCCGGCGACTGGGAAAAGCGACGTTCAGTAACGGAGACCGTGCCGTAAAAGTTGCGAGATTGGTGCAAACGAACATCGGTGTATCCAGGGCTGAACTCCGTGCGCAAATGCAGCGGATCTACCAAGTACATGACCAGTGCAAGCGCGGGCAGTGCACACCAGCGTGCAATCTGGTTTGTAGGTCTGATAGCGGACGCTGCGACCAGGCTTGCGAGCACGGTGGCAGACCCCAGGTACAGCGGCCACTCGTGGAAGTCGGAGAAGTAGTTGGTCGCGAGCAATGCCACGAATAGCCCGCCACAGGCCCCGCCAAAGGACATCCACAGATAGAACTCCGTCAGGTAGCCCGGATGCGCCGGGCGTCTGCGATAAAGCTCCCCGTGACAGAGCAAACACACCAGAAACATGGAACCCAGATGTGTCCATCGCACATCAGACACGGAGTAATCCCAATCCATTGCGAACCAGCCGGGAATTTCGTCGCGCCCGCTCAGGAAAACAAGTGAAATGAGTGCCAGCAATGCGACCCACTTGCGCTGGTACCAGCGTGAATGGTCAAAGGTGAGGATAAAAGTTAGCAGGTAAAGACTCAGTGTCGCAATCCACAGGCGGGGCTCAGGCGCGATGTCATGGCTGACGTGATCGGTGGTGGCGATGAATGCCAAAGATGCCAAGGCGGGCAGACCTACCCATAGCACGCGGTGCCACAGCCTCGGTGGGGCCGGCAGCGGTGCCGCATCAAGATCCACTTTGTCCAAGGCTAACACTACGAACGGTGTATGCCCGCCTGCCTGATGTACCACGGCTGCGCACAGCAGGGCAAACAGCCAAAAGCCACCCGTCCAAAGCCAGCCCAATTGGGGCAGTTCGAAATTGGGTTCAAAGAGGTAGGGAAAGGACAAGAGCGCAAGAAATGATCCCACGTTAGACAAGGCATACAGGCGAAACACGGATGCCCCGCCACCTGCACGCACAAACCAGTGTTGCAACAAGGGGCCCGTGGTGGACAGCACAAAATAAGGCAGCCCCACGCTGGTGGCCAGTAACATCAATATCTTGCCGATCGGTTCTTCGTCACCCACCGGCTTCATGGCAACGCCGGGAAGCACCCGCGTTGCCATGGTTGCGGCCAACAAAAGCAGAATCAGGTGGATCCACTTCTGCGCGCGCACGGAACTGTGGCGCGAGAGCAGGTGGGCATACACATAGCCGCTAAACAATACGCACTGAAAAAACAGCATTGCAGTCGTCCACACCGTAGGGCTTCCCCCAAACCACGGCAAGATGAACTTGCTGATGAGTGGTTGCACCTGAAAAAGTAGGTAGGCGCTGACGAAAATCGTCAATGCATATAGTCCAAGCAGACGAGGGTTCATGGTCTGTCCTGAGGCAGATGTGTTGATTTGAGGCATGTCTGGCGGTTTGGAGTGATGTTGAATTTGCTGGCTGAAGAAATCAAACTTTCGCAGAGGTTAACGTGAATGAAACGCCCCGTATCTGAGCCGACTGAGTATTCAACTCCGTTGTCGAATAGCTCTTCAGACGGTGTACTCGATTCAATGCGTGTGAGCCAACCTGAATGCCCGCCACAAGGCAAGGTCATACGCTATCTTAAGAACGCCGCACGCCACCAATGGCGCTGCCGCCCAGCCGGACTGTAAAAGCCACCCTGCCAAGAGCGGGCTCGCAGCGCTTGCCAGGCTCCTTGGAACTGCGGTAAAGCTTGCCGCTGCTGCGCGCTCATGGGGTTGCACGACTGACATCACAAACGCGCTGCGGGCCGGAACATCCATGGACGACACCAGGGCGCGGGCAAGTAGTAGTCCGAGCGCAAGCCAGACGTTGGGTGCAAACGCTGCTGCAATCAGGCACAGACTCGCCGGAATGTGGGTGAAGACCATGGTATTGACCAGACCAATGCGCCGGGCAAGCTTGGGTGCGGCCAGCTGCGAGGCAGCTCCCAATAATCCCGAACAAAAGAAGAAGCTTCCGGCAGCAGAGAGTGAGAGTTCAAATTTCTGAAACAGCCACAGTGCCAAGAGCGAATTGACTACCAGTCCACCCGCAAAAGAATCCACTGAAAAGAGTGCGGCCAGTTTGATGACTATTGCCTTGGAAGGCCCCAAGGGGGCAGGTTTGGCTTGGCTGGATGCCTCGGTTTTGGGCAGGCTACGATACAGGAACCAGACCAATATCCCGATCAAACCGTACAGCGCGAACATCAAACCCAAAGCGTCTACTCTGGCGACGCCGGTCATGCTCACCAGTTGGTCTGGCAACCCGGATGCCAGCGCGCCCAATGCGGCAAACAGTGAACCGACAAGCGCATACCGGGCGAACAGTTCGGTCCTGGAAGCCGCGTCTGACGCTCCTGCCAATCGTGCATGCTCGAGCGGCAGAAACATACTGACATCGCCCGAGCTCGGATTGATCGTTCCCATAAAGGCAATCAGTAGCAGCAGCCAGAACGTAGAGGCCGCATAGAAGCCCAATCCTGTGGCGAACATTATCGCTGCGGCTGCGAGGAGGAGTGCTTTGTCTGTCCACCTGTGTCCCCATGCACCAACTGCCAGCGTCAGCAAAGCCGACCCAAGCAAGGTTGCGGTCGCTATCGCTCCAACGGCAATGCCGTCTAGTCCTTTGCTGAGCAGGTATACCGGTAAAAGTACGGCAATAAAACCATCGGCGAATCCGCGCAAGGCCCGAGCGACGAAGACCGGAGCGATACTTGGGTCGGTCCCGGTAGGGAGAAATCGGTGGATCACCCGTGCCTCTTCAAGTTGTTGGCTGGAAAACCAGGAGACAGGTCATCGGCACCATAGCGCCTGGACAATCTTTCGGTGACCTGCGCAATGTGTTCGGCACTTTGCATGGGTGGACCCTCACGGCGCCGACAAGTGGGAGAGGAATGCGCCGCGCACTACGGTGGCAGCCGCATCGACATCAAACCTGGGAAGGCCAGGTCGCAGCAGCGTGTCCATGTCCTGGCGAAACGCGGGATTGCGCATGCGCTGGTCTAGCAACTGCCCGGCCTCCTCGCGCCCCATGGCAGTACCCTCATTGGCCAAGTACCACTCAAATGCTTCCATGGCGCGCTTGCCATCAACGGCATAGGGCGTATCCCCAGCTTGGCTCTGGCTCCAGGCAAACCAGAGGTCAAACAAGTCGCGTCCTTGCTGTCGTCGCATCAGGGCTTGCGTCTTGGTGCCCAGCATTTCATTGATGTCGTAGGAAATGGCCTGTGCGGTGATCAGTTCGCCTTCCTCGTCCAGGCTCTGAAAATTCACATTCACCAGGGGGTATAGCGCCTGGTGTTCGTTCAAATTAATGTCCACCTTGATGATCTCGTGCCGACTGAGCCCAATGGGAATGAATTTGAATTTGATGGAGAGAATTTTGGAGCGCTTGCTGGCATTGCGCAGTGCCAGCCAGGCATCCTGAAAGATCGACGGTGCAGGCACTCCAAGAATGGGCGTCAACACCCGCAGCAGGTTCTTTTCCAGGGTGGCGGTATCCATGGGCTTGGTGAGCACCAGGTCGATGTCTTCGGAATACCGCGCCGCCGGTGCCAGGTGGGCCTTGTGCAACACGGTGCCGCCGCGCATGGCAAGGTGGCTGCGCAGCACCTCGTCCGTGAATATGGTTGCCACGCCTCTAGAGAGTCGTAGATCTTGTTCGATTTGACTGCGCTTGGGCCAGGGTGCGTGGGCTTGCCAGGCAGTTAAATGGGTTTGTTGCATCAAGTGTTTGCGGGTAAGAGGGTGTCGGGAACATTCACTTTGAACCGGCTATTCAGGGTGCTTGCACCCGGCTCCTCAATCCCGGTGGCCAGCGGGATTCTTCGGGTGCTGCGGGTTTCAAGCCAGTCAGCTACCAGGTTGGTCAGCAGTGGCTGGTCCAGTTGGGAAAGCAAGACGCCCAACCTTTGTGCGGTTGGCGTTTCTTGGGCGGCGTCCAACGCAGCGGCTAACCCTTGCACAGTCATTTCAGGGGCGAGCCGCTGCAGTATTTCTGAAATGCGGGCAATGCCACCAGCGTCTTGCTGACGTGACACCAGGTCCATGGCGGTGAGCTCGGGCGTGCTGAGCTTGAAGCGGCCGTGGGGTGTTTCATGCCAAAGCGTCGGCATCTCGGCGGTGCGTGTGTTTTTAAGAAAGACCAGCCGGTGGCGTCCGACTTGCACAGGGCGCCGGATGCCAGGGGTCATCACTTGCGTGACCATAACTGCCTGCGGCGATGCACCATAGACCTCGGCGGCACTGAGCAGGCCCACGTAATACGGCACACCCAATGTTTTGGAGAGGTAGGCATCCAGCCAAGTTTCCAGTGGTGGCGCGCCTGCTTCTGCATCCTGCAAGGGGACGATGATCCAATGTTCAGAGCCACGCGAAGCACGCACGATGCGTCCTTTGCGCTGTTGGCGATGCAACGCCTGGCGCAGTGCATCAGTACTGACACCCGGCAATGCTTGGGCAATGTCTGCTGTACGCAGATTCAGCTTGCCCCGGCGCTCGGCAGCATCAAGGAAATTAGTCAGTGGGCTTTGCACGGCAAGTTATGTATTAACAATGCGCAATATATCGTTTATTGATATACAGTGCAATATTAATGCTTATTAAGTGCTCAAGCAGATGCATGGCCATAACCATTGCAAAGATGCATTTGAAAACCAAAAATTTGCCGATAACCCGCAGGATTGTTAGCCCCATGAACGCGTCAACAACTCGTCGACTGCGTCGGAAATCCTTTGTCCATGCTCTGCCAGGGAACCCACACATTCACCCAACTGATCCAATGCCACCGACACCATATCCAAGGTGTGCAAAATGACCTCGATACCTTCCACCGTAAAGACCGGATTCATGCGTGCTCCAGCCGTTGTCATGCCAGCTGGCAAGACAGTGCGGCGCACCAGGGGCACGACCATGCGCCTGCGGTAACTGTCAAACTGGGCAGACTGGACCAACACCACGAACGGAATTGAATCGCGCAGTGCTCCCCTATTTCTATGAATATCAAACTGAGCCATGGGTTATGGGGTGCTTAAAGGGTGGTGTGCTCGTCCGCAAACGAGCCGACGCTTGCATTGAACGCGTTCCATTGGGCGGCGCAGGCCAGGGCAGCTTTTTGACGTTCCAGGTCGGCGCGCTGTTGGCGTTGCACGTAATCCGCGAGCAGGTTCTCAATCGTGGCTGAAAGGTTCTCGCTGTAGAAGCGGGCCTCCTCCACCAGGCCTTCGCTGAGTGTGAGGTTGACGGCGCGCTTGCGCGAGGATGGAACGGAGGCGGACAAGGCGATTCTCCCCTGAAAGATTGATATGCGCATATAATGCGCATGCATTACACGTTTGTCTACTAAAAAGTGTTCCCAACCGGGTTCACACAAGTCTTTGATTTTCTTGATTTTTCAGAAAAGCGGGCTATAAATTGTGAAAAGTTATTTTTCACAATAACGTTCCCAAGGTGGAGTTTTCCATAAAAACGGTCCTGGGTTGAACGAAATCAACCCAGACGGCGGTCCTTCAATGGAGGAACCCTGCCATGCCCAATGGCGTGCTGATCGGCAGAAACCTCAAAGGTGTTACCGACAGGGAGGACTTCTCTGTCGAAAACTGGCCCAGCCCAGACGTGGGCGCTCTGTCCACGGCGGACCTCGGCCAGTTTCTGAAACGCCAAGAGGCGGTGCGCCTCTATTTGCAAGGTGTGGCCAGCGCGACGATCTATTCGAGCACGGGCGTGCATCCGAGGTTCATCAACCGTGCGATTCGTGAGCGGTGTATGCACCCTCACCCCGACGGGCGTATTTACGGTTGGAGGGCACTGGTGCCCGGAATTCACATCGTCAAATACCGCCGAAAAACCAAGATTCACGCTGATGCAAGTGGCCGGGGTGCGTCCGGCGCACTCTCCAACTTACTCTTGAAAGAGCCCGATTTCGCCGATCGGCTGGAAAAGCAAATCCTTAAATCCTGCGCCGATCTGAAGCTCGCGGAGATTCGCCGGCCGCGCCACGCACTATGGGCATGGTTTCTCAAGGAGTTGCGCAGTCTTGGGCTTGAAACCCGCAACGAGTGGCCGTTCACCATGAAAACCATGGGTTACCCGACTCTGTGTCGCTACGCTGACGCCGTGCTGAGCGCCAACCCACTGAAGGCCGCCCGGATTGTGGGTGGGCCCCAGTTGGAGAAAAAGATGGTCTCGGGCGCCGGTATCAACCGCCCGGTCCACAACCCGTTTGAGCGCGTCGAGATGGATGCCCACAAACTCGACGGCCGATTTGTCGTCATGATTCCCGCGCTCGATGGCGGCTGGCACCCACGCCTGATCCACCGGCTCTGGGTCATTGTGCTGCTCGATGTCGCGTCCCGCGCCGTGATTGGCTACCACCTCAGCCTGCGCGTGGAGGTCAACAAGGACGATGTCATCGCCGCCATCAAGAACGCGCTCGTCCGCTGGAGTCGCAAAACGGTGAGCTTTGGGGATCAGGCCTACTTCGAAGATGCTGCCCTGCCCAGCGGACACCACGAGCGTTATGTCGGCCTGTGCTGGAATGAGACCAGTGTGGATGGCGCTCTGGCTGAAACCTGCAAAACGGTCAAATCAAAGCTACAGGATGTGGTCGGGTCCACCTTGCTCGACCCCAGCGCGGGCTTTGCCCAACGCAGGAGCAAAGACGACCGGCCGTTTATCGAAACGTTTTTCAGGACGCTGGGCTCGCGCGGCCTGCACCGGATGTCCAACACTACGGGTGCCAAGGTGCAGGATAAAAGAGGACGCGATCCCGACAAGGTGGCCGTCATCAGCGAATTCCAGCTGGAATATGCCGCCGAACTGCTGGATGTCCTGATCGCCAATTACAACGCCACACCCCACAGCAGTCTGGGGTATCGCTCACCGCTACAGATGCTGGACTTCTGCGCATCCATGGACAAGTTGCCCAAGCGGCATGCCGACCCCAACTCGGTTCAAGGCCTGTTGAGCGTTCGCAAGCTCTGTATCGTTCGCGGGGGCTACCAGCAAGGTCGCAGGCCCTATGTAAATTTCCTGGGTGCCAGCTATTCCAACGAAGAACTGGCCCAGCGGCATGACCTGGTAGGTAAGCAGGTCTGGGTCATCAACCACCTTGAAGATGACGCACGCATTGCTCTGGCCACCACCAGGGATGGTCACCGTTTGGGAGTCTTGCGGGCCCACCCGCCCTGGCACCGTACGCCGCACAGCCTGGGTATCCGTAGTGCCATCAATTCCATGGTGCGCAACCGGCGTTTTGCTTTAGCCAATGGCGCTGATGCAATAACGGTGTTCATGGACTTCGTGGAATCCAACGCCAAGGGTAAGTTTCCTATCCACCCCAGCTATCTCGAACTGAAACGACTCCTGGTGGAGCACACGCAGTTCCGCTCAAGCGACGCCGAGGTCGTGGCGGCCAAGTCCCGACTCAAGGAAACCGAAACGACCGCTGACGGTGCGCCATCGGAGGTGTCGGACGACAGCGCTGCGGTTGCATCCAAGCCAGTCCAAACATCCCCAAGGACGCAAGCACCGTCCAAAGTCTTGCCACCGTTGCGTAAAGCGGCCAACTGAGGGAGTCGCGCCATGCGCAGCAAACTGCCAGCCCACATCGATCCGAACCATCCTGTGTTGATGCAGGAATACGCAGTTTTCACACCCCCGGTGCACGCCATGGCACAGACCATCGGCGACTGGATCGATCAGCGCCAACCCGGTGGCTACATCCATGGACCTTCGCGTTTTGGCAAATCCCGCGGCGTCAAATGGCATCTTAAAAACGTCCTGGAGGACCGGTTCGGCAAGCGCATCCCCTTGCACATCTGGAGCCGCCCGCCCGACAGCCACCTCAACGAGAAGGAGTTTTGGGTGTCGTTGGGCCTGGCTTCGGGATTTCGTTATGCATCCACCCGGGCCACGCGCGGAGACCGCCGGCGCCTCTTGACCGAGTTTCTGATTGCCTCGGCCGCCAGCTGCGGAAGCAATTTTGTGACCCTGCTGATTGACGAAGCCCAGGCCATGACGTTTCGTGAATGGAACTGGCTGCTGGGTTTACAAAACGCAATGGACTGGGAGGGCTATCGGCTGAGCGTCTTCTCGATTGCCTCCCACCAGATGGACTACACCTATGAGCTGCTGGGCAAGTCTGACCATGCCCATGTTGCAGCCCGTTTTCTGGTGTCGCACTGGCCATTTCCAGGGATCCGCAGTGCAGACGAGGTGGAATTTGTCCTGAAAGGGTACGACGAGGCGTCGGAGTGGCCACCGAACAGCGGTACATCGTACCTGGCGCATTTCATACCAGATGCCTACGCCCGAGGTGCACGTCTGGCACCCAGCGCCGACGTCTTGTGGCGGGTGTTGGAGTCGCTGTTACCTGCGAACTACCAGGGCGACGCCGAGTTTCCAATGCAGCACATCGCCTGGGCGGTCGAGGACATTCTGGTGAATGCGGCCCGCGGTGATCCCTGGGAAGCCGCAACGTCGCAGGCCAACTGGATCGATGCGCTGGCACAGACCCAATTCACCGACCACATGCGTCTGATCTCGGCCAGCGTTCATCGCAAGCGCCCTGCCAAGGCTCCATGAATCCGGCTTGTGCCAACGCCTGCTGAATCGCTTGAACGACTGGCTCGCCACAGCAAACGCTCGCGCGTGGTCTGGCATGCGGGCTCCACACCACCGTACTCTTCGCTGTGGATGACGGTTCAGCGGTTTCTGATTCTCAACCAACCCACGCGCGCCGCCTTCATGCAGGACTTTGGAGTGCGCAACCATGGCCGCACCACAACACAACTCGATGCCAACCAGGCTGGCGGCGTTTACTGCCCTATCCGATTGGTGCGTTTTGCCAGGGTGTTGGGAGAACCGGTGGACTCGTTTCGCTACTGCCACACCAGCCAGTTCTCCACGGTCGTGGGGCGGTACTTTGGCGACTTTGCGGTCTGTCCGCAGTGTCTGGGCGAGGGGTTCCACTCTGTCCTGTTTTCCTTCAAGGCATTGCCTGAATGCCCGGTACATCGCACCGAGTTCTGGCAACGAAATGGCGACAAAACCATTCCCAGTCCCAATTTGTTTAACGAGCTTCTCAAACCCTACGTCCGCTACGGCCGGGAGCAGCAGGATCTGGAATATGCCACGGCACGTTTGCCCAAGGCGAATGCACAGCGGGACGGCGCACTCGGTGAAATTGCGCACTGGCTAATGGATATTGGACTGCGATATTGGATCGGCACGCCAGGGGTCGGCACTGGTGACGTGCCCTTGCGAGACTTCGCCGAACGCATTGTCCACCTCAAAACTGCCATGGGCCTAGCTGGTGCTGAGCCCAGTTGGGTCGCTGCAAGCGACGATTTACCGCTCGATCCTGCAACTGTGGAGATCGCCAAGTTCGGCACCATGAAGGTGTCAGCGAAGTGCGTCCATGACAAGGATGATAGAGAGGGGAATCGCCAGAACATCGATCTGAACCTGTACTACAAGACGCTTTTATGCGACTTCAAGGCCATCCATCGGTACCTTAAACGCCAGATTCCGGCAAAGGCACGGCGATTGTGAATGGCTGTCCAGAAGCGTGCTTTTCTGGCTTTTGAGCGCGGTTTTTATC
>JBAWYQ010000055.1:0-20332 GCA_037143475.1 Burkholderiales bacterium
TGGTGATCTTCTTGGTGTTTTCCACCGATTTGATCTTGGTGCGTAGTTCCTTGCCTGATGCCATAGTTGCCCCTTTTGCTTAGACGGATTCGTAACGTTTAGAAAAACTTACGTTCCGAATCAGGCAAACGTCTTCTTGAAGGCGCCTACGGCGGCCAGCAATTCAGCTTCCGCTTCCTTGTCCAGTGCCATGGAGGTCTCGACCTTGGCCAACAGAGCCGCGTGCTTGTCCTTGAGAAAGGCGTGCAGACCGTGTTCGAAGGCCAATATCTTCTTGACTTCCACGTCGTCCATAAAGCCCTTGTTCACGGCAAACAGCGACGCACTCATCATGCTGATGGACAGAGGGCTGTACTGCTTTTGTTTGAGCAGTTCGGTAACGCGGGCACCACGGTCGAGCTGCTTGCGGGTCGCTTCGTCCAGGTCGGAGGCGAACTGCGCGAATGCAGCCAGCTCGCGGTATTGGGCCAAGTCGTTACGGATACCGCCGGACTGGCCCTTGACGACCTTGGTCTGCGCGGCAGAACCCACGCGGGACACCGAGATACCGGCGTTGATAGCGGGACGCACACCGGCGTTGAACAGTGAAGTTTCCAGGAAGATCTGGCCGTCAGTAATCGAAATAACGTTGGTGGGCACGAAGGCTGACACGTCACCAGCTTGCGTTTCAATGATTGGCAATGCAGTCAAAGAACCGGTCTTGCCCTTGACTTCACCCTTGGTGAAAGCTTCAACGTATTCGGCGTTAACGCGGGCAGCACGCTCCAACAAACGGCTATGGAGATAGAACACATCGCCAGGGTAGGCTTCGCGACCTGGTGGGCGGCGCAGCAACAGGGAAACCTGCCGGTAGGCCACCGCTTGCTTGGACAAATCGTCATACACAATCAGTGCGTCCTGGCCACGGTCACGGAAGTACTCACCCATGGTGCAACCGGAGTAGGCCGACACGTACTGCATTGCGGCCGACTCGGAAGCGGACGCAGCTACCACAATCGTGTATTCCATGGCACCGGCTTGCTCCAGTGCGCGCACCACGTTCTTGATCGACGAGGCTTTCTGACCGATAGCCACGTAGATACAGGTCATGTTCTGACCCCTTTGATTGATGATCGCGTCAATCGCGACGGCAGTCTTGCCAGTCTGACGGTCACCAATGATCAGTTCGCGCTGACCGCGACCAATTGGCACCATGGAGTCGATCGACTTCAGGCCGGTCTGCATGGGCTGGTCCACGGATTTACGTGCGATAACGCCTGGCGCAACCTTTTCGATCACGTCGGTCATCTTGGCGTTGATCGGACCCTTGCCGTCAATTGGCTGACCCAGTGCGTTCACAACGCGACCGAGCAATTCGGGGCCCACGGGCACTTCCAGAATGCGCCCGGTGCACTTGACCGTATCACCTTCAGAGATGTGCTCGTACTCACCCAAAATAACGGAGCCGACCGAGTCACGCTCCAGATTCAGCGCAAGACCATAGGTTGGCAAGCCGTCGCTGCCGGCCGGGAATTCGAGCATTTCGCCCTGCATCACGTCAGACAGGCCGTGGATGCGGCAAATGCCGTCCGTCACGGAAACGACAGTACCCTGATTACGAATGTCGCTATTCGCGACCAAGCCTTCGATACGGCTCTTGATCAGTTCAGAAATTTCTGCTGGATTGAGTTGCATGACTCTTTCCTTCTTTCGTTAAATTAGGCCAACAACCAGGGCTTCTCGCCTCAGGCCGTAAGGGCTACTTTCATTTGTTCCAGACGGGCTTTGACGGAGGTGTCGAGCACCTCATCGCCGACCACCACACGAATGCCACCGATCAGTTCGGGCTGCAACACAACCGATGGGTTGAGCTTGCGACCAAAACGTCTCTCCAGCATGACTGCCACTTCAGCGAGGGCGCTCCCATCAATGAGGAAGGCGCTGTAGACCACGGCGTCGGACGACCCGCTTTGTGCATTTTTCAATGCGCGAAACTGGTGGGCGATTTCCGGCAGCGCATTCAAGCGACCGTTTTCGATCACGGTTCGCAGGAAGTTCTTGCCTGGCTCAGGCAATGCGGTCTTGGCGACTGAAGCGATCAGGTCAAACACCTGATCAACGGTCACTTTGGGGCTATCGGCGAACTGCAGCAATTGCGCATTTCCCGCGATAACACCCAGCTCGTCGACCCAGCCAGCAGCCGTCGACAAGTCGGCAGCAGAAGCTTTGAAAAGAGCCTCGGCATATGGACGTGCAATAGTGGCAAGTTCAGCCATGGTGTCCTCTTATAGCTCTGTCTTCAAACGGCCAAGCAATTCGGCATGAACACCAGCGTTGACTTCCTTGCGGAGAATCTGCTCTGCACCCTTGACCGCCAGTGCGGCGACCTGCTCACGCAGAACCTCACGTGCCTTGACCGTTTGCTGATCAGCCTCTGCCTTGGCAGCGGCAATGATCTTGTTGCCCTCTTCAGTGGCCTTGGCTTTCGCCTCTTCCACCAATGCTTGACCACGGCGCTCGGCATCTGCCAGGCGGGCCGCTGTCTCGGTACGAGACTTCGTCAGTTCATCTTCTACACGCTTGTTGGCAGACGAGAGCTCGGATTTGGCTTTGTCAGCCGCAGCCAGTCCGTCGGCAATCTTGCCGGCACGTTCGTCCAGAGCAGCCGCGATAGGCGGCCACACGAACTTCATCGTGAACAACACAAGCAATGCGAAGACGATGGCTTGCGCCACCAGTGTTCCATTAATGCTCACAGTAGGTCTCCCTCAACGAGGCGTTGCGGAAAGCTCTTACTTGGCCAAAGTGGCGAGTTGAGCCAGGAATGGGTTGGCAGTGGCGAACCACAGAGCAATACCAGTTCCGATAATGAAAGCCGCGTCAATCAGACCAGCCAACAAGAACATCTTGGTTTGCAACTCGCCCATCAGCTCAGGCTGACGTGCTGCGGACTCAAGGTATTTACTACCCATGACGCCGATACCGATACAAGCACCCAAAGCGCCCAAACCAATGATCAGGCCAGCAGCCAGAGCAACAAAACTAATGACTTCCATGATGACTCCTTAAAGAACTAAAAAACGAAAACAAAAAACAAACTCAACCAAACCGAAAAATCAATGCGCGTCGTGGGACTGACCGATGTACACCAGGGTCAGCATCATGAACACGAAAGCCTGCAGGGTAATGATCAGGATGTGGAACACGGCCCACGCCCAACCCGCCACCACATGCAGCAGCAGCAATGCCAAGCCCGAAGGCTGAAAGGAAAATGCCCACGCGCCACCCAACAGGGCGATCAACATGAACACCAACTCACCTGCATACATATTTCCAAACAGTCGCATGCCGTGCGAAACCGTTTTGGCGACAAATTCAATCAACTGCATGGCCAGATTGACCACCGCCAGAATCGCGAAAAAGACGGGGTTCTTGCTCGTGCCAAACGGCGCAGTAACCAACTCATGGGCCCACCCGCCAACACCCTTAATCTTGACGTTGTACACCAGGCAAACCAGCAACACCGACACCGACATGCCCATGGTGACAGAGAGGTCGGCCGTGGGGACGCTGCGCATGTAAGCGTGACTCACATCATGCCCGGCAGCACCATAGATCAAGGACCAAATCTGTGGCAACAGATCCAGCGGCAGCAAGTCCATCGCGTTGAGCAGGAATATCCAAACAAAAATGGTCAATGCCAGCGGTGCGACCATTTTGCGACTGGTGGCGTTGTGCACGATGCCCTTGGCTTCGCGATCCACCATTTCAATCAAAATCTCAACCGCAGCCTGAAAACGGCCCGGCACACCAGCAGTGGCTTTGCTGGCTGCTTTCCAGAGGAAAAAACAACCCAGGACACCCAACAAAACCGAGAAAAACAGCGAGTCAATATTGAAGACGGAGAAGTCAACAATATCGGTTTGCGGCTTGTTTCTCCAGTGTGTCAGATGGTGAACAATGTATTCACTGGCTGACGGTGCATGCGCTTCTGCGGACATATAACTCTTTCAAACTCTCAAATCTGTTTAGGCTTGGGGCGCCTCAAAAGCGCTAACCAATACATCTTCAAAGTCACCAGCAGGCCGGCCAACAAGGCCAACCAGCTTAAATTTACTACCAACCGTGGCGCCATCGCGATCATCGCAATACTCACCGCCAACTTAACCGCTTCCCATACAAAGAAGCCGAAACTAGCCGTTGCAGCATTCAGAGATGAGAACTGACTCATCAGGCCACGGGCAAATAACGCTGCAGGAATAATCACTGCCAACGCTCCGTAACCAGCCGACAAAGCTACCGAAGCCTTACCTGAGACCCCCCAGGCAACCAAGGCCACCGCCAACCCGGCAACACATTGCAAGCCAACCACCCACCAAGGGGACAGAGCCGGGTCTCTTTCCCGCAACTCCTGAGCCTCTTGCGCGGTCAATCGCTTGAAATTGTCGTCTTCGAGCTCATCTGCATCAAACCCGTTTGCAAGCGCCATTGTCGACATCTCAAATTACAGCAGGGTTACAGATGAATTGCATTTGGCGCCTGCCACAAAGCCTTTGATTATACGTAGAAACCCCTGCCCGACTGCCAATTCCATAAAATTCCACAAAACAGGACGTTGACTGTCCCTATCCTGCAAGCTGACCTCCACCAGATCACCCCAGACGATAATTTGATCCTAAAAAGCCCCCCGCCATCTCGCGATTTCAACCGCTATTTTTTGCACTGCACGCATTCAAATGATCCCCACTACACCACCCAATGCCCCCCCAGCACCTGAGCCGGGAAAGGAGTCGTTGATCGTGTACCCGTCACAATTCCCCATCAAGGTCATGGGCGTCAAGGTTGACGGGCTGGTCAGCGCGATCACCCACATTGCGCACCAATTTGACCCCGTCTTTGACGCCAGCACCATCGAGTTGCGTGAAAGCAAGGGCGGCAAGTACTTGGGGGTCACCATCACCGTGACCGCAACCAGCCGTGAACAGTTGGATGAGTTGTACCGTACGCTTTCGACCCATCCCATGGTCAAAGTGGTCCTCTAGAACCGCTCTCGCCCGACCGAATATGTCCATTGCCATTCACCACCTTGGCCGCGTGGACTACCTGCCCACCTATGCCGCCATGCAGGAGTTCACCAGTCAAAGAGATCTTGAGCCCCCGTCCGACGTGCCTGACCAGCTATGGATTTGTGAGCATTCATCGGTGTTTACGCAGGGCCTGGCCGGCAAGGCGGAGCATATTTTTATGCCGGGTGACATCCCGGTAGTGCAAACCAACCGTGGCGGCCAAGTGACGTACCACGGCCCCGGTCAGGTGGTGGCATATCCGCTGATCAACCTCAAGCGCGCCGGCTATTTCGTCAAGGAATATGTGCACCGGATTGAAGAAGCAGCGATTCGCACCCTGCTGTACTTTGGAGTGACCGGGCATCGGGTGGCAGGCGCGCCGGGGATATATGTGCGGCTGGACGACCCGACTGGGCATGCGACGCTGGAGCAGTGTGCGCCCAACTTCACAGGCTTGGGCAAGATCGCCGCGCTTGGCATCAAAGTCAGCCGCAATTGCACCTACCACGGCATGTCGCTCAACGTGGCCATGGACCTGGAACCCTTCACACGCATCAATCCGTGTGGGTATTCAGGCCTGCAAACGATCGACCTTTCTACAATTGGCGTATCCGTTGGCTGGGCAGAGGCCGCCAACGTTCTGAGCCAAAAGCTCGCAACCTACCTGGCACCCTGACGCCGCACTGCGCCACCGCCAACACACACCCAGTATTTGCACACCATGAGCCACAACGCCACCCCACCTCCTGCAACTGCGGACACCGCTCTACCCGGTGAGACGACAGCCAACCCCACGGTGCGCGAATCCCAGTCACAGGCGGACTACAACCCGCTGGCCAAGCAAAAGGCTGCCGCCAAGCTGTCGCGTATCCCGGTGAAGGTGGTTCAGGGTGAAGTGCTGAAGAAGCCGGACTGGATCCGTGTCAAGGCTGGCTCCCCAACGACACGCTTCTACGAAATCAAGGATGTACTGCGGAGTAACAAGCTGGTAACAGTCTGTGAGGAAGCCAGTTGCCCCAACATCGGAGAATGCTTTGGCAAGGGCACGGCTACCTTCATGATCATGGGTGACAAGTGCACTCGGCGTTGCCCGTTTTGTGACGTGGGTCATGGCCGCCCGGACCCGCTGGACGCGCAAGAGCCTTTGAAACTTGCGCAGACCATTGCTGCGCTCAAACTCAAATACGTGGTGATCACCAGCGTGGACCGTGACGACCTGCGCGACGGCGGAGCCCAGCACTTTGCCGACTGCATCAACCGCATCCGCGAGCTCTCGCCCGGCACGCAAATCGAGGTGCTGGTACCCGACTTCCGTGGCCGCGATGACCGCGCGCTGGGGATACTGAACGCCGCACCGCCCGATGTGATGAACCACAACCTGGAGACCGCACCGCGCTTGTACAAAGAGGCCCGGCCCGGCTCGGACTACCTTTTCTCACTGAATCTGCTCAAAAAGTTCAAGGCCCTGCACCCTGGCGTGCCCACCAAGAGCGGCATCATGGTCGGCTTGGGCGAGACGGACGAAGAAGTACTTCAGGTCATGCAGGATATGCGCGACCACGGTATCGACATGTTGACGATTGGGCAGTACCTGGCGCCATCAACCTCGCACCTGACGGTCAAGCGCTATGTGCACCCCGACACCTTCAAAATGTTCGAGGCCAAGGCTTACGAAATGGGCTTCAAGCACGCAGCGGTGGGCGCCATGGTTCGCTCCAGCTACCACGCCGACCAGCAGGCCGGACATGCACTGACTGGCGTTTCGGCGGTGACACCTGAACCAGGAACACCCGCTGCCTAGAAAATGACTGCTATTAAAATGATAGCTGCTTGCGCATGTTTTACGGGGGCTAGAGCCCATTTTCATGCCTTATGATGCCCCAGTCAGTCGGGTCTGGTTCAACCCCAATTCCCTGGAGGAGCTGACCTCTAACGCGACTTGGACGCGAGGCCGCCTGCTCTACAGTGGCCAGAAAGTGCTCGACCTGAAGATTTCGCCAGCCGATGGGTATTGGCTGCTGGAGGGCGAAGTGCAAGGCAGTCAACGCTGGCCTTACACGCTGACCATCGAACTCACGCTAACAGAGGCGGGTGAGATCGACACCTGGGATGCCGACTGCAGTTGCCCCGTTGGCTACAACTGCAAGCACGGTGTCGCCCTGACCATGAAAGCCGCCTACCAGGGCATTCGCATACTGGGCGGCGAGGCGGCATTGACCGCGGTACGCCCTGCCAGCCACACGCCACCTACCGCCGAAGCGTTGGAGGCAGCAAGACTGGCAACCCAAGCCCGCCTGGATGAAGCCCAGCGCCTGGAAGCCGAGGCTCACCTCTTGAACTGGTTTTACGAGATGGACCGTGCCAGCGGCAACAGCACGCCGCAAGCCATCAGCCCTCGGAATCAAAACCGCCCTGAGCAATACCTGTACTTGCTGAAGGCAGTCGGTCCCAGCACACGCCCGCAGCAACTGCATCTGGAAGCGATGGTGTCCTACCGCAAAGCCAGCGGCGAGTGGGCAAAACCCAAAGCCATTCGCACCCCACCCCACGCTGGCCAGACGGCTTATGACCTGGCGAGCAATACGGATCGTGAAATCCTGCAGCTGTTGCTGGCCATGCCCGACCCCAGCCGGTCGTACTACAGCGCCTACAGCGGCAGCCCTGGCGCGACGCCGCGCGGTCCAGTAGGGCTCATGGCCTTGCAGCAGGCCGCCAGCACCGGACGACTGCATGTCAGCCTTGCCGACGGCACCCCAGGTACCGCGCTGCAATGGGGACCACCGAAAGCGCTGGACTGGACCTGGAATGAAGTCATCCCTGCACACGGGGGCACACCCGGATGGGCGTTGCGCGCCAAGCTGCATCAGGCGAGCGCCAACGACGCTCAAACCGCGCACCCGGGCAGCAGCGACCAAGCGCCGGCCAAGCTGTTTTTGAACTCCCCACCGCTCTACTTGGACAGCGCGGGCGGGCAGTGCGGCATGGTGCGAGTGCCCGGCATGTCCGACGAGCAGCTTGCCGTACTACTCAGGTCCCCCGTGCTCCAGCCCTCAGCATTGAAGAAACACCAGCTTGATTTGATGCAACGCCTGGGAGACCTGCCCGCACCGCCGGTGCTGGAGAGCCTGACCAAACTCGACGGCATCACGCCGACCGCCCGCTTGCACCTCTGCCCCAACCCGCCCGACCTGGCGCGCTACCGGGGTTTGATTCAGGCCCAGCTACGGTTTGACTACGAAGGATATTGCGGCTGGTGGGCAGGGCAAGGCACCTCCGTGTTGGCCGAAGGCCCGCGGGGGCGCGTGCTATTGCACCGCGATGCCGAGGCCGAACTGGACGCCATCACCCGGCTGATGAACATGGGCCTGATGTCAGCAGAAGGCGGCATTTTTGGCATCCCCGGCGACGCGCCCCAGCACACCTGGTTGCACTGGGCGGACAACGACTACCGCGTTCTGCGCGAGGCCGGATTTGAAGTGACGCTTGATGACTCGCTAAAAAGCTGGATCACCCACGCTGACGCATTGCAGGTGCAACTGCAGCCACAAGGACATGGGAATGACGGAACAGAAGGGTCTACCTCGCCCTGGTTTGACTTGTCGCTGGGCATGGAGATCAACGGCCAACGCCACAACATCCTGCCCCTGCTGCCCGAACTGATAGCGGCCGCGGCCAACAGCCCCATCAATACAGAGACCGGGCTGCCCGAGATTCCGCCCTACGTCTACCTGCCCAACCAACAGGCCGGTCAAAGCGGTTTTATCCGCCTGCCCACCGACGCACTCAAGCCCTGGATGGCGGCCCTGCTGGAGCTGGTGGGTGACCGCGGCCATGACTTTAGTGGCGAGAGTCTGACACTCTCGCGCCTGGATGCCATGCGCACCACCGCCGCTTTGTGCGAAGGCGCGGTGTGGGAAGGCGCCCGACACTTGCGTGAGATGGTGCAGCGGCTGAGCGGCCGTGCAGAGATGCCCGTAGTGCCGGTACCGCCCAGTGTGCAAGCCAGTCTGCGCCCGTACCAGCAGCAAGGTTTGAACTGGCTGCAATTTCTACGCGAACACGGTCTGGGCGGCATCCTGGCCGACGACATGGGCCTGGGCAAAACCCTGCAAACGCTGGTCCATATTCAGATTGAAAAAGACACGGGCCGCTTGACGCACCCGGCCCTCATCATTGCGCCAGTCAGCCTGATGGGCAACTGGCGGCGTGAAACCGAACGCTTCTGCCCCAATTTGCGCTGCCTGGTGATCCACGGCAAAGACCGACACGAAGTGGTCGGGACTATTAGCCAGCACGATATCGTCATCGCGCCCTACTCCCTATTGCAGCGCGACAAGGAGCGCTGGCTGGAGGCGCAGTGGCATATTGTGGTACTGGATGAGGCGCAAAACATCAAGAACGCCAGCACGCACGCCGCGCAGGTGGTGGGCCAGTTGCGGACCCGACACCGCCTGTGCCTATCGGGTACACCGATGGAAAATCATCTGGGTGAAATCTGGAGCCTGTTCCACTTTTTGATGCCAGGTTTTTTGGGCAGTCAGCAACGCTTCAAGGAGCTGTTTCGCACACCCATTGAAAAGCTCGGCGACCCCGAGCGCTTGCACCAACTGCGCGCGCGCATCACACCCTTCATGCTTCGCCGAACCAAGGCGCTAGTGGCCCATGAACTGCCTCCCAAGGTGGAGGCGATTGAGCGGGTTGAACTGTCTGGAAAACAAGCCGACCTGTACGAAACCATTCGCCTGGGAATGGAAAAAACCGTGCGCGAGGCACTGACCACCAAGGGCCTGGCCAAGTCCCAAATCACGATTCTGGATGCGCTGTTGAAGCTGCGCCAGGTCTGCTGTGACCCGCGCCTCTTGAAGCTGGCCGCCGCGCAAAGGGTCAAGACCTCGGCCAAGCTGGAGCAGCTGATGGAGCTGCTGCCCGAGATGGTGGCCGAGGGGCGGCGCATTTTGCTGTTCTCGCAATTCACCAGCATGCTGACGCTGATTGAGGCAGAACTCAAACAACGCGGCATCCCCTGGGTCAAACTCACCGGTCAGAGTCAGAACCGAGATGCGCTGATTGAGCAGTTCACTAGCGGCGCCGTGCCGGTCTTTCTGATCAGCCTGAAAGCCGGCGGCGTGGGCCTGAACCTGCCGCAGGCCGACACCGTGATCCACTACGATCCGTGGTGGAATCCGGCCGTGGAAACCCAAGCCACGGACCGTGCCCACCGCATCGGCCAGACGCACACCGTGTTTGTCTACAAGCTGGTGGCGCAGGGCACGATTGAGGAGCGAATTCTGACGCTGCAAGAACGCAAAGCCGCTCTGGCCGACAGCATGTACAGCGGAGCCATCGGGCGCAAGCAGCCGCTGTTTACGGAAAGCGATCTGGCGGAGTTGCTCAAGCCGTTGTCGGCTTGAGTGTTACTGCGCCGGTCGACCCGGCCCTTGCGTACCTTGGGCCCGCGCGCCGAGGTAGGCGTACAGATCCACGATATGTGCGTTCACGCGGGGTTCGCCCTCCCATGCAGGCATGGTGAGGCCGTAGTTCTTGCGCTGCACCAGCTCATCCACCATGGCGTCACGCGCAGCGCCCGAGCTGCCGGCTTGCACACCCGCATGGCTCCAGTCGTAGCGCTTGAGCACCAGGCTCACAAACTGGTGTGGCCCCATGTCCCGCACACGGGGTAGCAGATCCGGTCCGCCTGCGGTGCCGGTTGCCACAGGCCCATGGCAGGCCGCGCACTTGTCCTGAAATACGCGCCAGCCGGCGTAGACCGAACCTGGTGGCTGAGACGCGTGTTTGAGTTCCTTGGCTGCTTGCGTATTTTGCAATTCCACCGCGCAACCGCTTAGCAAGGCGATTGACGCCATAACTGAGCCGGTCAACAGGCCTCGCCGGATGGATGTCATACGCGGCAACGACCACTTCAGCACACGCTTTGAAACATTGGCCATATCCATCTCCTTGGAGTTGTCTGCAATCGCGAACTAGCCAAAAGAGCCGCCGCGCTGCGCAGTCCATTTTGCGCGTGCTACGTGCCCGATGGCAATCTGCGGACACCTGAGGCTTGATTCATATCAGAGTTGTGTGGGTTCAACTGGCGCCGATGGCGGAACATCGCCTGCCGGTGGCGCATCAGCCGTCTTGCCTAAGCGGGTTCGAAGCGCCTCCCGCAACAGGTATTCCACCTGCGCGTTGGCGCTGCGCAGGTCTGCTGCCGCCAGCCGCTCGATCTGCGCCCACAGCACCGGGTCGATGCGCAGCGCGAAGGATTTCTTGTCGGGGCTGGCCATGGCTCGCAGAGGGTCGGTATGGGCTTAGTTGTAAAGCGTACCCGTATTGACGATGGGCTGGGCGTCGTGGTCCGAGCACAGCACCACCAGCAGGTTGGTCACCATGGCGGCCTTGCGCTCGTCGTCCAGTTCCACCAGACCACGCTCTTGCAAGCCGCTCAGAGCCAGCTCCACCATACCCACGGCACCCTGCACGATCAGGCTGCGGGCGGCAATGATGGCCTGGGCTTGCTGGCGGCGCAGCATGGCGCCGGCTATCTCGGGAGCGTAGGCCAGGTGGGTCAGCTTGGCGTCCACCACCACAATGCCGGCCAGCGAGAAGCGCGCCTGCAGTTCGTGCAGCAGGGCTGCGCCCACCTGCTCGCCACCCGAGCGCAGGGTGATCTCTTTGGGCGTCGTTTCGTCTTTGTCGTCCAGATTGTCATAGGCATAGCTGGAGGCCAAGTGGCGCACAGCGGCTTCGGCCTGGGTCAGCACATAGGATTCGAAATCTTCCACGTCAAAACTGGCACGAGCCGTGTCCCGCACCCGCCAGACGATGGCAGCGGCAATCTCGATGGGGTTGCCGCGCAAGTCGTTAACTTTGAGCTTTTCGCTGTTGAAGTTGTGTGCGCGGGTGGAGACCTTGGTCCGGCTATAAAAGGGGTTGCTCCAACGCAGACCCTCGTTGCGGTCGGTTCCACGGTAGCTGCCAAACAGCTTGAGTAAGGCGGCCTGATTGGGGTTGAGGGTGTACAGTCCGGACAAAAACCACAGGGCTGCGGGCGCCAGCAGCGCGGCGATGCCCAAGCTGAGGGGACTGGGTGCTCGCAGCACAAGCAGCGCAGCGACCAGCAACAAAAACACCCCGATGGCCACTGCAGCGAAGCCGCTGCCGGTCTTGGCCAGATATTCATTGGAAGCTTGTTTGTCCATGGCGATCCTTGGTGTTCGCTTCAATCCCTGTAATTGAAGACGCCTCGTATCCCGTTGCGCACATTCACAAATGAGATCAAAGTGATATCACTATAGTATCGAACTGTCATTTGTCAAATATCCGTTGAATCCGCCACACGAAGCGCTGCCGGGGGAGGTTTGCGCGGTGATTTTTCACAATTGATCCATATCAAGTCGAGGAAGCTTCAGCTTGGTACGCTCGACGGTCCTATAAATCCCATCCGGAGACAGCATGAAATTTTCTGCCCTGATCGCTACAGCCATCTTGGCCAGTGGCCTGGCCACCGCCGCCCACGCCGCTGACCCTGAATACCTGCGCATCATTGGCACTGACACCAAATTTGTTGCCAAAAATTCCAAAGGTGAAGAGACCGTCATCACCCGTGTCATGACCCCCTGCGCCAAGAACAAGGGCTGGATTCAGGCCATGATTCCGGTGCCCGGCGTGACCCCGGTCGGTGAAATCGAGGTGCTCAACGCCATGAACGACCGCGACGCGCTGGTGGTCGATATGCGTGAGCCCGAAGACCGCGCCAACGGCACCATCGCTGGCTCCCTGCACATTGTTTACACCGAAGTGGCGGGTCGCCTGAACGAACTGGGCTGCACCAAGGTCGCTGGCAAATGGGATTGCGCCGGTGCCAAGAAGGTCTATGCTTTTTGCAATGGCCCCGCTTGCCCACAAAGCCCCAGCGCCATCGTCGCCATGACGCGTGACGGCTTCCCGGCCAACCGCATTTACTACTACCGTGGCGGCATGCTGGACTGGGCGGCGCTGGGCTTCCCCGTGGTCAAGGGCGACTTCTAAACAGCCGCGACCCGCTAACCGGCGCTATCGCGCGCCGGGCTTGGCAAAACCGCCATCCACCCACGCCACCGCACTGCTGCGGTTGAGTTTGAAAGCGGGCTCCACGCGTACCTCGGCCAGCGACTCGCCGCAGTCGTCGACAGCGCTCAGCCTAGCATAGGGGTTGTCTTCATCGGGCACGATGTCCAGCGACACCGTCACCCGGCCCGACTGGGCCGTGACCACCATGCTCTGGTGCAGCGTGGCGTGCAACTGCTGCTCGCTGCGGCGTACAAACTCGCGGGCAGTCTTGACCAGCGTGATGAACGCCGCACCGTCGAGTGGCTTGGGGTTCTTTTTGTCGCGCCCCATGGTCCACGGGCCCACCAGGGCAGGTTCGGATGCACCCTCCCGGATCATGGCTACCGCCCATCCGTCATCGTCATCGTTCTTGATGACCTGCGCGGTCCAGCCGTTGTCGCGCCACAAACGGGGCTCCTGAATTTTGGGGTTTTCGTCGGTCAAGGGGCGTAATCGGTAAAGAATGGAGCCGGGATGCTAACCCATGCGACTACTTAGAATCAGACTTTCTTCTGCCACATGACAACTTCGCTACCGCACCCCACTGCTTCCGGTAAATCTACCGTGCTGGCCCTAGGCGCCATTGCCCTGTGGGGCAGTCTGGCGCCGCTGGGCGTGTTGCTTGTCCATGTTCCGCCCTTCCTGCTGACCGGTCTGGGCCTGCTGGTGGGCAGCCTGATTGCATTGCCGCTTTCTGGTGGCAAGTTCTCTGCTGTTAGGGTGCCACTGAGTACGCTGGCTTTGGGCGTCTACGGGCTGTTTGGTTTTCACTTTTTGCTGTTTATAGCGCTTCGACATGCACCGCCGGTGCAGGCCAACCTGGTCAACTACCTGTGGCCCCTGGGCATTGTGCTGATGACACCACTGTTCCTGCCAGGCATGCGCCTGCACGTGTTGCATATTGCGGCGGCATTTCTGGGGTTTGGTGGCGCGGCACTGGCGATCCTTGGCGGGCGTGACGATGCATTGCAAGGTGGACTTGCCTGGGGCTATATTCCAGCGCTGGCGTCTGCTTTCGTATGGGCCAGTTACTCGCTGCTGACGCAACGCGTGCCGCCTTTTCGCAGCGCTGCCATCGGGTTGTTTGGACTAGTTTCAGGTGGACTGTCATTGTTGTGCCATGTCCTGCTGGAGCCAGTCGTCACATTGAGCATCGGCGATTGGGTTCTGATAGTTGCCATGGGTCTGGGCCCACTGGGGGCCGCTTTTTACCTGTGGGATGCAGCCCTCAAACGGGGCGACGCGCGGCAGATCGGCGTGTTGTCTTTTCTAACCCCTTTGTTGTCCACTCTGGCACTGCTGTGGGTACGGAGCGAACCGCCCAGTCTCTCCGTGGCACTGGCCGCTGCCATGATCATTGGTGCTGCTGTGCTAGGTTCCAGAGCCAAAGTTACATAAGAAATAGGCCGCTAGCCCCCGTAAAATATGCGTAGACAGCTATCGTTTTAATAGCAAATCAGTTTGCCGCCATCTCGCGCGCTGGGTCCTCGGCTTCCATTACGCGCTTCGCCCACGGTGCGAGTTTGGCCGCATCGGCACGCAAAATCTCCTGCTTGACCGCCAGTATCTGTGCCGGGTGCATGGAAAAACTCCGCAGGCCCAAGCCCAGCAGAAGTCGGGTCAGGCTCACGTCGCCCGCCATCTCACCGCAGACCGCCACGTCCTTTCCCTGTGCCCGGCCTTCGGCGATGGTGTCCGCCACGAGGCGCAGCACCGCAGGGTGCAGGGGGTCGTACAAGTGTGCGACCGACTCATCAGCCCGGTCAATGGCCAGGGTGTACTGGATCAGGTCGTTGGTTCCGATAGACAGGAAGTCGAAATATTTGAGGAACAGACGCAGGCTTAAAGCTGCTGCCGGTATCTCAATCATGGCCCCCAGTTTGACTGGCCCGTAAGCCACGCCGCGGTTGTCCAGCATGGCGCGAGCGTGGTCCAGATGTGCCAGCGTCTGGCGGATCTCGCTGGCGTGTGCCAGCATCGGAACCAGCAGATGCACCTTGCCGTGTGCCGCGGCGCGCAGAATAGCGCGCAGCTGGGTCAGGAACATCGCGGGATCGGCCAGGCTCCAGCGTATGGCGCGCAACCCCAAAGCCGGGTTCAAGTGGGCGTCATCACGCAACGATTCGTCCAACGGTTTGTCAGCACCCACGTCCACAGTGCGGATGGTCACCGGCAGGCCTTGCATGCCCTCCACCGCGCGTTTGTAGGCCTGGTACTGCTCTTCTTCTCCAGGCAACCGGCCTTGACGACCCATAAATAAAAATTCACTTCGAAACAGTCCAACGCCCACTGCACCCGCCTTCAGGGCGATGTGTGCATCCTCGGGCATTTCGATATTTGCCAGCAACTCCACTTTCTCGCCATCCATGGTGACGGCTGGGGTGTGCAGCAGGCGTTGCAAACGACCACGCTCCAGTTCACGCTGGCGTTGCTTGAAACCGTATTCGGCCAGAATGATGGAAGACGGGTCGACAATGACTACCCCCGCGTCACCGTCGATGATGACCCAGTCATCCTGGCGCACCAGTTGGCTGGCCAGACGAGCACCCACCACCGCTGGAATGTCCATGCTGCGGGCTACGATGGCGGTGTGCGAGGTCTTTCCGCCCACATCGGTGATGAACCCTGCAAACACGCTTTGCTTGAACTGCAGCATGTCGGCGGGCGAGAGGTCGTGGGCGATCAGAATCAGAGGCACGTCAACCGTGTCATCCAGCAAGAGATCCTGCTGCGACTTGCGGGCGGCACGATGCTGGTGGACCACGATGGGCGAGCTGGTTCCTTTCATGGCGCGCAGCACGCGTTCGACAATTTGTTCCAGGTCGGCTTTGCGCTCACGGAGGTACTCGTCCTCCATTTCGTCGAACTGCCTGGCAATCACCTCCAGTTGGGTTGTCAGCGCCCACTCAGCGTTGTATAGACGCTTTGTGATCCAGTTCTTTACGCTGGATAGCAATTCTTCGTCCTGCAACAGCATCAGATGCACATCCAAAAGGGCGCCCAACTCGTGCGGCGCCTCTTTGGGGCCCATGTGGGTGATACTTTCCTGCAAACGATGGATTTCATCAACAACGGCATTGCGTCCGCTGAGCAATCGATCGATCTCGGACTGCACTTCGTGGGGTTGCACAAAATAGTGCGCCACATCCACGCGGCTGGACGCCACGAGCACGGCGCGGCCAATGGCCACACCACGCGAGACATTGAGGCCGTGGATGGCGAAAGTCATGGCTTGTTATTCGCCTTCGCCAAACTTGTCAGCGATCAGGAACAGCATGGCGTCCAGTGCTTCCTGGGCGCGGTCGCCTTCGGTATCGATAGTTACCTCGGAACCCACTCCGGCGGCCAACATCATGACACCCATGATACTTTTGGCATTGACCCGCCGCTCGCCCTTGGCGATCCACACTTCGCACGGGAAGCTGCCCGCCAATTTGGTCAGTTTGGCCGAGGCACGGGCATGCAGACCCAGCTTATTGATGATGGTCGTGGTGGTTTTGATCATGCGATTTCCGGTTCTGGTTTTGCGGTGCGGTCACGGCGACCTGCATGATGCACTGGGCACCGCCCGACAAGGCCCTGGCAACCAGGACATCCAGCGGCTCGCTGCGGTAATTCACCGTGCGCAAAAGCATGGGCAAATTGACGCCCGCCACGAGCTTGGAATGCAATCCATCAATCACCTTTTGCGCAACGTTGCAAGGCGTGGCACCAAACACATCTGTCAAGACCAATGTATTAGGGGCGCCCAGCTGAGCCAACAATTTGATCGCCGCGAGGCGGGTGATTTCAGGTGAATCATCGGCTTGCACGTCCAGAGCCAGCACACCATCTGCAGCCTCTGGATAGACATGCAACACGCAGTCCCGCAAGGCGCTGGCCAGCGGCGAATGGGCGATGATGACGATGCCAGTGTTCATGATTGTTCGGAGGTCCGATTATGGCGTCATTGCAGACGCAGGTCGGAGAAAAGCATATCAACCGTCTCCGGGCTCATCCGGGCGCCGTAGACCGCCACATGGCTTATCGCATACACCGTATCCGATGCTTCACAACCAGTCTCTTCCATGACGACATCGGCATTGCCCAAACGCATGGTTCTCTCTGCCTGATCTGGCTTGCACGGTAGAAAGGTCGTAAGGGCTGCCAACCTGACTTCGCGCCAATTCAACGTTGGAGTGCAGGCAACGATGGCCAGTAGCAGCAGAGGTATCACCAATCGTAAAACAACCCAGCCATTCACTGTAGGGCGCCAAATACTTTTGTCAGGATTGCACTATCGTAGGCGACCGGGTTGGTACGGATTCTCTTTTCGTCCTCGGAGACCATGCCTTTTTCAAGCGCTGTTTTGAGACCTTTCGATGCGTCTGTGTTGCTCAGGTTGACCATGGCTATTGCATAAGCCTGCTCCATCACAGAGGCAGTCAACAGAGCGAAAACCGGAGCTACGAAATGACCTCGCTTCATGCTCAATCTTTGCGAAAAGTATCGTGGCAGCTTTTGCAAGTGCCACCGACCGCACCAACAGCGGTCTTGATGGCGTCAAGACTACCGGTCTTCACCGCTGCATTGAGCTTGGTCATTTCGTGCTGCATCTTTTCGGCGGAATCGTTGAACTTGGCCCTGTCCGACCAGATTTCTGGTTTAGCCCGATTGTCACGACCTTTATCGGTGCCGTCGGCGAATGCGACCCAGGGTAACTTGGACGCAAACTCGGCTACGGCAGCGCTATCGACCGCTACCTTGGCGTCAAACGGGGCTTTCCCCGCCGCCATCGCAGCCACACGGCTAAAGTTTTGCTGCATTACAAACAACGCACTCTGGCGGTACTTGATCGCATCTTCCGGCTTGGCGAATTGCGCGGAAGCGGGTAGTGTGAGTCCTGCGGTTACAAGCGCCAGGGTTAGGGATACGATTTTTTTCATAATTGACCTGTCAGAGTTGGGTTGAAGTTTGAGGCACGGGCTAGAGTCTATTCCCCTGCGCGAATTTCTGCTGACCACCCAAAACATAGGGTATATACCGATGACGCGGTGTACCCCCGAATGCCCGCAGGTGCTAAATTTCAACTCTTGCTTTGCAGGGCATCCGCTCCTGCATAGTCCCTAGGAGAGTGTATTGAACAGGGTTAGAGTTTGGGATCTGCCCACTCGGGTATTCCATTGGGGTTTGGTGCTGTGCTTCATCGGATTAATAACCACTGGAGAATTGGGTGGAGATGCCATGGTCTGGCATTTCAGGCTTGGGTACACCGCTATGGTTTTTTTGCTTTTCAGGCTGGTGTGGGGGTTCGTGGGGGGTGTTTGGTCACGATTCAGTACCTTTGTGCCGGGTCCAAAAGCCCTTCGTCATTATCTTCAGGGCAAAGGCACTGAGCTGGACTCGGTCGGACACAACCCGCTGGGTGCGCTGTCCGTACTGGCGCTTTTGTCTTTTGCGTTACTTCAGGTCGGAACCGGGCTCCTCAGTGACGATGAAATTGCCACCGCAGGGCCCCTTGCAAAAATGGCGACGGGTTCCTGGGTTAGCTATGCAACCTTCTACCATAGCAAAGTTGGGAAAATCGTCCTCATCGTTTTGGTGCAACTACACATTGCCGCCATTATTTTTTACCGGGTTCGTCGAAATGAAAATCTCGTGCTCCCGATGTTCAAAGGCGACAAATTGCTTGCCAGGCCTTTTGTAAGTTCCCGTGACGATACCGGTTCGCGCGTACAGGCTTTGTTGCTGCTAATGGTCTGTGCAATTCTTGTAGCGGGGTTTGTGCAGTGGATGGGTTAACCGAGAAGGCGACTTCCGCCCAGACGAAGCTGTTAACGCCCTCGACACATTTTGAGTTTGGCGGGGTACGTACCCTGTTCGCAGAATACGCTGCAGCGCTGAACGTGGACTTGTGCTTCCAGAACTTTAGTCAGGAACTCGACGCGTTGCCGGGCGAATATTCCAAACCACGTGGCGCATTGGTGTTGGCAACGGTCAATGGCGAACTGGCAGGTTGCTGCGCTATGCGTCCAATGGATACGGTGGACTATCCCAATGCGTGCGAAATGAAACGTCTGTACGTTCGTCCCGATTATCGGGGCTTGCGTTTAGGCCGCAGGTTGGCAGAGGAGATTCTGGACTTGGCTCGACAAGCTGGATATGACTGCATCCTGCTGGATACGCTGGATGACATGGAATCCGCCCGCGCCTTGTATCAGGAATTGGGCTTTGAGGAGATCCCTCCCTACTATTTCAACCCCATCGCTGGGGCGCATTACCTGCGGGCCAAACTGTAGGCGGTTTGGCCCGCAGGGTATGGTTGTCCCAGAACGGAAATATTCCAATGGATGAATATCAGCCTTTGGCCTGCGCCAGCAAAGTTGCTGCATCGCTGACCTCAAACTTGCCTGGCCCTTCGATGTTCAAGGACACCACTTTCCCATCCTTCACCAGCATGGAGTAACGGTTGCTACGCAAGCCCATACCCTTGGACGTCAAATCCAGCGTAAGGCCAGTAGCTTGAGCGAATGCCGCACTGCCGTCAGCAAGCATACGCACTTTCCCGTTGGTCTTCTGGTCACGCGCCCAAGCACCCATCACGAAAGCATCATTGACGCTGAGACACCAAATTTCGTCCACGCCTGCGGCACTGAATGCGGCAGCACTTTCAACGTAGCCAGGCACATGCTTCGCAGAGCAGGTGGGCGTAAAAGCGCCTGGCAACGCAAACAATGCGATCGTTTTACCGGCAGTGGCCTTGGCAACGTCCACAGGGTTAGGGCCCAGACTGCAGCCATTGCCTTCCACCTCAGAAAACTCCATCAAAACGGTTGCGGGAAGTGTGTCACCAACTTGAATCATGTTTACTCCTGAATATGCACTGCACAAATGAAAACGGCCCACAATTGTGAGCCGTTTCCGGGTAGCCTGCTGGCCTAGAGGGCAAGCCCTTTAGACTTCAATGGCCTTTTGAACCAATCGGGTAGCAACCCAGTTTTTGGTCTTGGAAATCGGACGGCTCTCCGTGATTTCAATCATATCGCCCATCTTGTACTCACCCTTTTCATCATGGGCGTGGTACTTGCTGGATTTGCCGACGATCTTGCCGTAGAGCTCGTGTTTGACACGGCGCTCAATCAGCACGGTAACCGTCTTGGCTCGCTTGTCGCTGACCACCTTGCCAATCAAGGTGCGCTTGAGGGATTTTTTAGCTT